>NZ_JBEYXR010000066.1:0-1060 GCF_040645135.1 Streptomyces sp. NPDC046859 | reverse complement strand
GAGGGCGAACGCGAGAAGCTGCTGCGCCTGGACGAGATCCTCCACGAACGCGTCATCGGCCAGGACGAGGCCGTCAAACTCGTCACCGACGCCATCATCCGCGCCCGCTCCGGCATCCGCGACCCGCGCCGCCCGATCGGCTCGTTCATCTTCCTCGGCCCCACCGGTGTCGGCAAGACCGAGCTGGCCAAGACCCTCGCCGCGGCCCTGTTCGACTCCGAGGAGAACATGGTCCGCCTCGACATGAGCGAGTACCAGGAACGGCACACCGTCAGCCGGCTCATGGGCGCCCCGCCCGGATACGTCGGCTACGAAGAAGGCGGACAACTCACCGAGGCCGTGCGCCGCAAGCCCTACTCGGTCGTGCTGTTCGACGAGGTCGAAAAGGCCCACACCGACGTCTTCAACACCCTGCTGCAGGTCCTCGACGACGGCCGCATCACCGACTCCCAGGGCCGCACCGTCGACTTCCGCAACACCGTCATCATCATGACCTCCAACATCGGCTCCCAGTACCTCCTGGACGGCGCCACCGCCGACGGCGAGATCAAACCCGACGCCCGCGCCCTGGTGATGGGCGAACTACGCGGACACTTCCGCCCGGAATTCCTCAACCGCGTCGACGACATCGTGCTGTTCAAACCACTCGGCGAACGCCAGATCGAACAGATCGTCGAGCTGCAGTTCGACGAACTGCGACGCCGCCTCGCCGAACGCCGCATCACCGTCGAACTCACCGAAGCAGCCCGCGAGCTCATCGCCCACCAAGGCTACGACCCCGTCTACGGAGCCCGGCCCCTGCGCCGCTACATCTCCCACGAAGTCGAAACCCTCATCGGACGCGCCCTGCTGCGCGGCGACGTCCAGGACGGCGCCACCATCCGCGTCGACGCCCAGCACGCGGAACTGGTCGTCACCTACGACCAACCCCACCACGAGAACGGAGCGCAGGCGGCATGAGCACCATCCAGGCGACGACCGTCAAGTGCCCCCACTGCGGGCGCACCAACCGGATACCCGTGGCCGCGCAGGGCCGCCCGAAGTGCGGCAACTGCAAACA
>NZ_JBEYXR010000065.1:0-1082 GCF_040645135.1 Streptomyces sp. NPDC046859 | reverse complement strand
TTGGAACTCTCACTGATCGTGATGCCCTGCTCCTTACCGGTGTCCTGATCGCGCGCACTGACATTGAGGATGCCGTTGGCGTCCACATCGAAAGTGACCTCGACCTGCGGTTCACCCCGCGGCGCCGGCCGGATGTCGGTGAGCTGGAACCGGCCCAGAACCCGGTTGTCGGCGGCCCGCTCACGCTCGCCCTGAAGAACGACGATGTCCACGGCCGGCTGATTGTCCTCAGCCGTGGAGAAGGTCTCACCCCGACGCACCGGAATCGTGGTGTTCCGATCCACGATCTTCGTCATCACACCGCCACGCGTCTCCACACCCAGCGACAAGGGCGTGACATCGAGCAGCAGGACATCCTTGACCTCGCCCTTGAGCACCCCGGCCTGGATCGCCGCGCCCAGCGCCACGACCTCATCGGGATTCACACTCATGTTGGGTTCCTTGCCACCGGTCAGCCGGCGCACCAGCGCCTGGACCGCCGGAATCCGGGTGGAACCCCCGACGAGGATCACCTCGTCGATGTCGCTCTCGCCGACCTTCGCATCCCCCATCGCCTGCTGCACCGGACCCAGACAGCGCTCCACCAGATCACTGGTGATCTGCTCGAACGTGGACCGCATGACCGAATCGGTCAAATGCTTCGGCCCCGACGCGTCAGCCGTGATGAACGGCAGACTCACCTGCGTCTGCGTCACCGAACTCAACTCGGTCTTGGCCTTCTCCGCCGCCTCGAACAACCGCTGCAGAGCCTGCGGGTCCTTACGCAGATCGATACCGTTCTCCTTCTGGAAATCGTCCGCCAGATAGTCGACCAGACGCCGGTCGAAGTCGTCACCGCCCAGATGACTGTCACCCGCCGTCGAGCGCACCTCCACCACACCGTCACCGACATCGAGGATGCTCACATCGAAGGTGCCGCCCCCCAGGTCGAAGACCAGCACCGTCTCGTGCTCCTTCTTGTCCATGCCATACGCGAGGGCCGCCGCGGTCGGCTCGTTGATGATCCGCAGCACCTCCAGCCCCGCGATCCGCCCCGCATCCTTCGTCGCCGTGCGCTGAGCGTCGTTGAAATACGCGGGCAC
>NZ_JBEYXR010000064.1:0-1129 GCF_040645135.1 Streptomyces sp. NPDC046859 | reverse complement strand
CTAGTGATCTGAGTCAGAGATTCGTCGGCAGTAGGCGGCGACTTTGTCGAGGATCTCGTCGGCGGTCTTCGTCCAGACGAACGGTCTGGGGTGCTCGTTCCAGTCGGCGAGCCAGCCTCGGATGTCGCGTTCAAGGGCCTGAACCGAGCGGTGGACGCCGCGCTTGAGCTTCTTCTGGGTCAGCTCGGCGAACCACCGCTCGACCAGGTTCAGCCAGGACGCGCTGGTCGGCGTGAAGTGCAGGTGGAACCGCGGATGGGTCAGCAGCCACCGCTTGATGTCGGGTGTCTTGTGGGTCGCGTAGTTGTCGAGAATCAAGTGGACCTGGAGACCGCCAGGGACTTCCTTGTCGAGCTTGGTCAGGAACTTCTTGAACTCCGCTGCCCGGTGGCGGCGGTGCAGGGAGCCGATCACCTTGCCGGTGGCGACCTCAAGGGCGGCGAAGAGAGTCGTTGTGCCGGCCCGGATGTAGTCGTGGCTGCGGCGTTCGGGAACGCCGGGCATCATCGGCAGGACCGGCTGGGATCGGTCCAGGGCCTGGATCTGCGACTTCTCATCCACGCAAAGGACCAGGGCCTTCTCCGGCGGGTCGAGATAGAGACCAACGACGTCACGGACCTTGTCGATGAACAGCGGGTCCGTCGACAGCTTGAACGTCTGCGACCGGTGCGGTGCCAGGGCGAACGCCCGCCAGATCCGCGAGACCGTCGACTGCGACATGCCCGTGGCCGCAGCCATCGACCTTGTCGACCAGTGGGTCGCGTTCTTCGGGGTTTCCTCAAGCGTCTTGACGATGACCCGCTCGACGTCAGCGTCGGTGATCTTTCGAGGGACACCCGGCCGAGGATCGTCACACAAGCCATCCAGGCCCCGCTCGATGAAGCGCCGCCGCCAGGTACGAACCGTGTCCGGGGCAATCCGCAGACGGCGGGACACCTCCATGATCGAGTGGCCTTCAGCGCACTCCAGCACAATCCGCGACCGCTGGGCCAAAGCCTGGGCCGTCGTGCGGCGACGTAACCAGCCCTCCAGCACCGCCCGCTGGGCATCAGTGACCGACAACGGCGGAATCTTCGGACCCGGACGACTCATACCGAACCAACGACGAATCTCCGACTCAGATCACTAG
>NZ_JBEYXR010000063.1:0-1259 GCF_040645135.1 Streptomyces sp. NPDC046859 | reverse complement strand
AACCCCCACACCAAGCCGGTGGTGTTCTGGCAGCGGGTCATCGACGACATCAACCGCACCGACCCCGACGTGATCTTCCTGGCGGAGGCGTTCACGCGGCCGGCGATGATGCACACGCTGGCCCAGATCGGCTTCCAGCAGTCGTACACCTACTTCACCTGGCGTACCGGCAAGCAGGAGCTGACGGAGTACCTGACCGAGCTGTCGGGGGAGGCGGCCGCGTACATGCGGCCCAATTTCTTCGTCAACACCCCCGACATCCTGCACGCCTACCTCCAGCACGGGCACCGGCCCGCCTTCGAGGTCCGCGCCGTGCTCGCCGCGACCCTCTGCCCCACCTGGGGCGTCTACAGCGGCTACGAATTGTGCGAGAACACCCCCCTGCGCGAGGGCAGCGAGGAGTACCTCCACAGCGAGAAGTACCAGCTGCGGCGGCGGGACTGGGAGACCGCCGAACGCGAGGGCCGCACCATCACCCCCCTCATCACCCGGCTCAACACCGTCCGGAGGGAGAATCCGGCCCTGCGGCAGCTTCGTGACCTGCACTTCCACCACACGGACAAGGATGCGTTGATCGCCTACTCGAAGCGCAGCGGTTCGAACACTGTTCTGGTGGTCGCCAACCTCGACCCTCACCACACCCAGGAGGCCACGGTCTCGTTGGACATGCCGCAACTCGGCCTGGAGTGGCACGAGTCGGTGCCGGTGCGCGACGAGCTCACCGGCGAGACCTATCACTGGGGCAGAGCGAACTACGTGCGCCTCCTGCCCGGCGGCGCGCATGTGCTCGTCGTCGGCCAGGAGCCCGGGGGGCGTCCCCGGGATGCGCGCGGCCAGGTTCTGCGACCGTCCACCCCGCAGATCGGAGGGTCACCCGCCATATGATCGTCAACGAGCCCGTCCCGGACACCTTCGAGGACACCCCCGCCAACGACCGTGATCCCGACTGGTTCAAACGCGCCGTCTTCTACGAGGTCCTGGTCCGCTCCTTCCAGGACAGCAACGGCGACGGCGTGGGCGACCTCAAGGGCCTGACCGCCAAGCTCGACTACCTGCAATGGCTGGGCGTGGACTGCCTGTGGCTGCCGCCCTTCTTCAAATCCCCCCTGCGCGACGGCGGTTACGACGTCTCCGACTACACCTCCGTACTCCCCGAGTTCGGCGACCTCGCGGACTTCGTGGAGTTCGTGGACGCCGCCCACCAGCGCGGCATGCGCGTCATCATCGACTTCGTCATGAACCACACCAGCGACCAGCAC
>NZ_JBEYXR010000062.1:0-1385 GCF_040645135.1 Streptomyces sp. NPDC046859 | reverse complement strand
CACCGACCCGCTCCTCCCAGTCCTCGGGAACCTTCCGGAAGTCCTCCCCGAAGCGGTCGTAACGGGCCCGGGTCTTCGGATCCGACAGGACACTGTACGCCTCGTTGATCTCCTTGAAGCGTTCTTCCGCCGTCGGGTCCTTGTTGACGTCGGGATGGTGCTTGCGGGCGAGTTTGCGATATGCCTGCTGGATCTCGTCCTGGCTCGCGGTCCGTGACACGCCCAGCGCCTCGTAGAAGTCCCGTGCCATGACCGCTCACTCCCGCTTGGCGACGGTCACGGCGGCGGGCCTCAGTTGCCGGTCGGCCTCGCCGTAGCCGGGGCGCAGCACCTGCGTCACGGTGTTCGGTTCGGCGTCGGGGTCCTGGACCACGCCGACGACCTCGTGCCGGGAGGGGTCGAACGGGACGCCGGTCTCCGCGTGACGCCCGTAGCCGAGGCGTTCGATGGTGGACACGGCCTGGTCGCGCACGGCGCGAACCCCCTCGACGATCGCCCCGGGGTCGGATCCCGCGTGTGTCAGGGCCAGTTCGAGGTTGTCGATGACGGGTAGGAAGGCCGCGGCGGTGCGGGCGCGTTCGCCCGCGCGCTCCCGCTCCAGCTCCCTGGCGTGCCGCTTGCGCAGGTTGTCCAGATCGGCGAGAGCACGCCGCCAGCGGTCCTCTAGTTCCTTGAGTTCGGCCGTGTGCTCATCCCCGGACGGGGCGGAGCCGCGGGCCGCGTCGGAGCCGGGTTCCTCGTCCGTGTCGGGCCCCGGCCCGGTCGGTGGACCCGAGCGCGGAAGGTCCCCGCCGGGAGGGCGTACGGCGCCCTCCGGAACCGGGTCGGCCGGGTCCGGCACGGCCGGGTCGGATTCCCTGGGAGGGATCGGCATGGCGGCTACCTCAACCCTTGTCGAACTCGGCGTCGATCACGTCTTCGTCGGCGCCGGCACCGGCCTGCCCGGGGCCCTCCGCCCCGCCGGTGTCCGACGGACCACCCGCCGCCGCGCCTTCGTCCTGGTGGGCGGCGAGCCCGGCATAGATCTGCTGGAGTTCCGAGGTCAGCGGCCTGGTCTTGTCCACTCCGGCCTCGTTCTTGACCGCGTCGCGGGCCTCCGCCACCAGCATCTCGGCACGTGCCTTCTCATGCGCGGGCGCGGCGTCACCCAGCTCGTTCAGGCGCTTTTCGACCTGATAGGCGACGGCGTCCAGCTCGTTGCGGGCATCGACGGCCTCACGCAGGGCCTGGTCCTCACCCTGGTTGCGCTCGGCCTCCTGAACCATGCGCTCGACCTCACCGCGATCCAGGTTGGAACTCTCACTGATCGTGATGCCCTGCTCCTTACCGGTGTCCTGATCGCGCGCACTGACATTGAGGATGCCGTTGGCGTCCACATCGAAAGT
>NZ_JBEYXR010000060.1:0-1866 GCF_040645135.1 Streptomyces sp. NPDC046859 | reverse complement strand
AACACAGTGGACGCGAGCAACTGAGGACAAGCCCTCGGCCTATTAGTACCGGTCACCTCCACACGTTACCGTGCTTCCAGATCCGGCCTATCAACCCAGTCGTCTACTGGGAGCCTTACCCCATCAAGTGGGTGGGAGTCCTCATCTCGAAGCAGGCTTCCCGCTTAGATGCTTTCAGCGGTTATCCCTCCCGAACGTAGCCAACCAGCCATGCCCTTGGCAGGACAACTGGCACACCAGAGGTTCGTCCGTCCCGGTCCTCTCGTACTAGGGACAGCCCTTCTCAAGACTCCTACGCGCACAGCGGATAGGGACCGAACTGTCTCACGACGTTCTAAACCCAGCTCGCGTACCGCTTTAATGGGCGAACAGCCCAACCCTTGGGACCGACTCCAGCCCCAGGATGCGACGAGCCGACATCGAGGTGCCAAACCATCCCGTCGATATGGACTCTTGGGGAAGATCAGCCTGTTATCCCCGGGGTACCTTTTATCCGTTGAGCGACGGCGCTTCCACAAGCCACCGCCGGATCACTAGTCCCGACTTTCGTCCCTGCTCGACCCGTCGGTCTCACAGTCAAGCTCCCTTGTGCACTTACACTCAACACCTGATTGCCAACCAGGCTGAGGGAACCTTTGGGCGCCTCCGTTACTCTTTAGGAGGCAACCGCCCCAGTTAAACTACCCATCAGACACTGTCCCTGATCCGGATCACGGACCCAGGTTAGACATCCAGCACGACCAGACTGGTATTTCAACGACGACTCCACCTGAACTGGCGTCCAGGCTTCACAGTCTCCCAGCTATCCTACACAAGCCGAACCGAACACCAATATCAAACTGTAGTAAAGGTCCCGGGGTCTTTCCGTCCTGCTGCGCGAAACGAGCATCTTTACTCGTAGTGCAATTTCACCGGGCCTATGGTTGAGACAGTCGAGAAGTCGTTACGCCATTCGTGCAGGTCGGAACTTACCCGACAAGGAATTTCGCTACCTTAGGATGGTTATAGTTACCACCGCCGTTTACTGGCGCTTAAGTTCTCAGCTTCGCCCGACCGAAGTCGGACTAACCGGTCCCCTTAACGTTCCAGCACCGGGCAGGCGTCAGTCCGTATACATCGCCTTACGGCTTCGCACGGACCTGTGTTTTTAGTAAACAGTCGCTTCTCGCTGGTCTCTGCGGCCACACCCAGCTCAGAGCGCGAAGCTCATCACCGGACATGGCCCCCCTTCTCCCGAAGTTACGGGGGCATTTTGCCGAGTTCCTTAACCATAGTTCACCCGAACGCCTCGGTATTCTCTACCTGACCACCTGAGTCGGTTTAGGGTACGGGCCGCCATGAAACTCGCTAGAGGCTTTTCTCGGCAGCATAGGATCATCCACTTCACCACAATCGGCTCGGCATCAGGTCTCAGACACAAGGTGTGCGGATTTACCTGCACACCGTCCTACACCCTTACCCCGGGACAACCACCGCCCGGGATGGACTACCTTCCTGCGTCACCCCATCACTCACCTACTACCAGCTCGGGTCACCGGCTCCACCACTCCGACCTCGTCCGAAGACTCGGCCGGCGGCTTCACGGGCTTAGCATCACTGGATTCGATGTTTGACGCTTCACAGCGGGTACCGGAATATCAACCGGTTATCCATCGACTACGCCTGTCGGCCTCGCCTTAGGTCCCGACTTACCCTGGGCAGATCAGCTTGACCCAGGAACCCTTAGTCAATCGGCGCACACGTTTCTCACGTGTGTATCGCTACTCATGCCTGCATTCTCACTCGTCAACCGTCCACAACTCGCTTCCGCGGCTGCTTCACCCGGCAGACGACGCTCCCCTACCCATCACAGCACCCGTTGGGGCT
>NZ_JBEYXR010000059.1:0-1868 GCF_040645135.1 Streptomyces sp. NPDC046859 | reverse complement strand
ATCCAGGCGACGACCGTCAAGTGCCCCCACTGCGGGCGCACCAACCGGATACCCGTGGCCGCGCAGGGCCGCCCGAAGTGCGGCAACTGCAAACAGCCCCTGCCGTGGATGGTCGACGCCGGCGACGACGACTTCGCCGAGGTCGCCGAGCAGGCCGACGTCCCCGTCGTCGTCGACCTGTGGGCCACCTGGTGCGGACCCTGCCGCATGGTCAGCCCCGCCCTGGAGAAAGTCGCCACCGACCTCGCCGGCCAGATCAAACTCGTCAAGGTCGACGTCGACAAGAACCCACGACTCTCACAGCGCTTCGAGGTCCAAGCAGTACCGACACTGCTGATCCTCGACCACGGCCAGACCATCGCCCGACAGGCGGGAGCCGCACCCGCCCCTGCCCTCCGGCGGTGGGTGGAACAGTCGATCGCCGGCCGTGAACCGGCCGGGAAAGGGTGAACAGCCATGACCGTAGGAATCGACCCGCACCTCGCGCTCGTCCGACCGGTCGAGCCACTGACCCCCGAAGGATGCCAGGAGTGCCTGATCATCGGCTCCCCATGGGTCCACCTCAGGCTCTGCCTGACCTGCGGCCACGTCGGCTGCTGCGACTCCTCACCGAACAAGCACGCGCACAAGCACGCCGACGCCGTCGCCCACCCGATCGTGCAGTCCTTCCAGCCTGGCGAGGACTGGCGCTGGTGCTACGTCGACGAGACATTCGTCTGATGTCCGGCGACCAGACGCGGCCGGGCGAAGAACCGGTCCCGGGAAAGTCGGACGAGGCAGCCTTCTGGGAGACCCCGGACGTCTACGGCGCCTATCCGCGCCTGTCGGAGGACCAGATAGCGCGTCTGGCGGAGCACGGGCAACGCCGGAACACGGCTGCGAACGAAGTGCTTATCCGGGAGGGGGAGCCGTGCGAGACGTTCTACGTCGTCCTCAGTGGCTCGGTCGCCATCGTCGAGGACTACGGCACCCCCGAGGAACATGTGCTGCGCGTGCACGGCCCCGGCCGCTTCATCGGCGAACTCGGCCTGCTGAACGGGCAGGTGGCCTTCTACACCGCCGTGACCAGGGAGCCCGGTGAGGTCCTGGCCGTGTCCATGGACCAACTGCGCGACCTGGTCACCCGGGACTCCGACATCGGCGACCTGGTGCTGCGCGCCTGCCTCGGCCGACGCGCCCTGCTCGTCGGACAGGGCGCCGGCTTCCGCATCATCGGCTCCCGCTACTCACCCGACACCCGACGACTGCGCGAGTTCGCCGCCCGCAACCGGCTGCCCTACCGCTGGATCGACCTGGAGACCGACCAGGAAGCCGAACAACTCCTGCGCCGCTTCGGCGTCAGCCCAGCCGAAACCCCCATCGTCATCTGGCGCGACACCACCCTGCTGCGCAACCCCAGCAACGCCGAACTGGCCCGCCTCATCGGCCTGCCCTCCCTGCCCGCCGGAGACCACCACGGCGACGTCCTCGTCGTCGGCTCCGGACCCGCCGGCCTCGCCGCCGCCGTCTACGGCGCCTCCGAAGGCCTGGACACCACCGTGGTCGAAGCGATGGCCACCGGCGGCCAGGCCGGCACATCCTCCCGCATCGAGAACCTGCTCGGCTTCCCCTCCGGCATCTCCGGCGCCGAACTCGCCGAACGCGCCGTCCTCCAAGCCGACAAATTCGGCGCCAAATTCAGCATCCCCCAAGAAGCGACCGGCCTGCACCCCCAAGACGACGACCACTACACCGTCACCTTCGCCGACGGCACCGAGATCACCGCCCGCACCGTCGTCCTGGCCACCGGCGCCCACTACCGCCGCCTCCACGTCCCCGGCATCGAACGCCTGGAAGGAACCAGCGTCCACTACTCCGCCACCGTCTAC
>NZ_JBEYXR010000058.1:0-3446 GCF_040645135.1 Streptomyces sp. NPDC046859 | reverse complement strand
GCCAGCTCGGCGCGCATGAGCAGCGCCATCACGCCACCGATCACGAAGAACGCGAACGACGTGACCAGGTACAGCGTGCCGATCGTCTTGTGGTCCGTCGTCGTCAGCCACCGCACGGCCCGGACGCCCCTGATGTCTCTGATCCTTTTCACACCCCGCCTGTGTCCGAAGGCGGCCCGCACGTCACAGCCGGCGGGAGCGGCGAGAATCACCGGGGAGGGGTGTGACGATCCGGCGGGTGCCGGACACGAACGGAGCATGAGCAACGACGAGATCTTCGCCGCTGCCTATCGCGAGCACTACTGGGCGGTCAGCCGCTACGTCGCGCGGCGACTGGACGGCCGGACAAGCGAGGTCGAGGAAGTGGTGGCGGAGGTGTTCACCGTCGCCTGGCGGCGCCGGGACGACCTCCCGGCCGCCCCGCTGCCCTGGCTGTACGGCGTGGCACGCAACTGCCTCGCGAACGCGGTACGCGGCTACGGGCGCCGGCGCCGGCTGGTCGACCGCCTCGGCAACGACGACGCGGCGCACGGACGGCACGTCGAGGCGGGCCCCGACGCCGAACCGCCCGGCGCCTGGGTGCACGACGCGCTGGCCCGGCTGTCCCCCGCCGACCAGGAGGTGCTGCGCCTCGCGGCCTGGGAGGAGCTCGGCGTCGACGAGATCGCCGTGGTCCTCGGCTGCGGCCGGCGCGCCGCGTCGATGCGGCTGCACCGCGCCCGCCGCCGGCTGAAGGCCGAGATCGACCAGCTCCGCCCCGCCCTCACGACCGGTACGACAGCCACGAAGGAGCAGCAGCATGGCTGACGAACTCGACCTCCTGCGCGCCGCCGATCCGGTCCCGGCCGACCACCCCCGCCTCGGCGACGGGCCCCTGGACCAGCGGGCCGAACGCCTCCTCGCGGACCTGCGGCGCGAACCGCCCGCCCGCCGCCGTGTCCGGTGGCCGCGCACAGGCCCCGGCGTCCGCCCCAGGCCGGCCTGGGCACTGCTGGCCGCCGTCGTCGCCGTCACCCTCAGCCTGGTCGTCGGCGGCACCGCGACCACCCCCGCCCTGGCCGCCCCCCGTCCGCTGGTCGTGCGCGCCGATGCCACCCCGGTGTCCCTGGCGGAGCTGGCGCGGCGGGCCCGCGCGGACGCGGCCGCCGGAGCGCAGGCCCTGCGCAAGGGCACGCATGTGCAGTCGTGGAGTCTCGCGATGAGCGAGGACAAGGCGCCGATCACGCTCCCCGAGGAGCGGATCGTGCGCTGGAAGACCGACGGCAGCCACACCGAGCTGGTGGTGGCGACCGACCCGACGCGTCCGGGCCGGCCCGTGCTGCGCGACGACGCCGACGGCCCCCCGCTGGTCGAGGACGGCCACGTCGTCAGCCGCCGCACCTACCCGCGCAGCTGGAGCGACGCCCCGCCCCAGTCCCCGCCGCCGCGTGACGCGACCCGGCTGCGGGCCTGGCTGCGGGAGGCCGCCTCCGAACCCGACGGGCTCGGCACCGGCGAACTCCTCGACGCCGTGGAACTGCTGCTCGACCACTGGACCCTGGGCGCCCGGGAGTCCGCCGCGCTGGCCGAGCTGCTCGCCGGCACCGAGGGACTGCGCCCGGCCGGTCAGGTCACCGACCGGCTCGGCCGGGCGGGGCTGGCGTACACGTACGAGGCGCGTGGCCTCGCCCACCTGCTGATCATGGATCCGCGCACCGGCGCGGTCCTCGGCCTGGAGACGACGTTCACCCGGGCCGACCCCGCCTACGGGGTACGGGCCGGGGACGTCATGGAGTACAGCGCCTGGATGCGCTGAGGGAGCCGGCGCGCGCCGGTCACGGGCTGCGCAGACGGCGCTTGTCCTCTTCGTCCCAGGCGGTGGTGTCGCGCGGGGTCGCGTACGGCTCCTCCTCCGGCGGATGCCCGCCGGCGATCGCGCGCTGCCGCACCGCCTCGGCGTCGAACTCCAGGCCGAGGAGGATCGCCAGGTTCCCGATCCACAGCCACACCAGGAAGACGATCACGCCGGCCATGGTGCCGTAGGTCTTGTTGTACGAGGCGAAGTTGGCGACGTACACGGCGAAACCGCCCGAGGCGATCAGCCAGATCACCAGGGCCAGCGCGCTGCCCGGCGTGATCCACCGGAAACCGCGCACCTTGGCGTTGGGGGAGGCCCAGTACAACAGGGCGATCATGGTGGTGACCAGGATCGCCAGGACCGGCCACTTGGCGATGGCCCAGACCGTCAGGGCGGTGTCCCCGATGCCCAGCGTGCTCCCGACCTCAAGGGCCAGCGACCCGGTGAAGACGACGATCAGCGCGCTGATCACGGCCAGCACCATCAGCGCGACCGTCACCCCGAGCCGTACCGGGAGCACTTTCCAGACCGGCCGGCCCTCCGGCACGTCATAGACGGCGTTGGCCGTGCGGATGAAGGCCGCGACGTAGCTGGACGCCGACCACACGGCCAGCAGGATGCCGACGACGGCCATGATCGAGCCGAGGCCGCCGTTGTGCTGCAGCTGCTCGACGGCGCGGGTGAGGATGTCCCGGGCCGAGCCGGGGGCCATCCTCTCGATGTTCTCCATGACCTTGGCGGTGGCCGACTTGCCGACCAGCCCCAGCAGGGAGACCAGCACCAGCAGGGCGGGGAAGAGCGACAGCACGCTGTAGTAGGTCAGCGCCGCCGCGCGGTCGGTCAGCTCGTCGTCCTTGAACTCCCGCAGGGTGCCCTTGAGCGCCGCGAACCACGACCGCTTGGGCAGTTCGGTGGGCGAGTCCGGGGCGCGCCCCTCCACCTGGGGGTCCGGACCGAACCGCTCCTGTGTGGTCTCCGCGCCGGTCTCCGGACCCTGTCCCCGCCCGCCCTCGTCCGTCTCCGGTCGCGCACCGGAGAGGCCTCCGGGATCCTTTTGCCTGGATTTGAGTAGTCGCCTCATGCCCCCCGGGTAACCGGCCCGGTCCGGATCACGCGCGACCGCGGACCGGAATCGCCCGGTCCGCCCGGCCGCCGCAGGACGCGGCGACCGCCGGGTCGCGGACCGCCGGCAGCGGACTCATGGCACCTCGTCACGAGCCCGCGCGCCGGCCGACCGGGCCCCGGACGTGTGCGGATGTACGGCTACCAGAATTCATTCGCTGTGCATCGGCCTTCAGGCTGGTGGTGAAGCGGATCTACTGGTCGCGACGCGGAGCGTCGCGGATTCAGGTCCCGGCGGAGCCGGACGGTGTGGTTCTTTGCCTGCGGCGAGGAGCGTCGCGAGGGCTTTCCCGGTTCAGCCGGGTGGTGCGCACACCGGCCGGTTCTGCTGTTCGCCGTACTGCCTGATCACGGAGAGCGGGGCGCCGCCGATGGTTCCGGCGATGTAGGATCCGGACCAGAGTTTGCTGGCCCGCCAGTAGTGGCGTACCAGGTCGGGGAACTCCTGGCGGAGCCTTCGGGAGGAGACACCCTTGAGGGAGTTGAC
>NZ_JBEYXR010000057.1:0-4058 GCF_040645135.1 Streptomyces sp. NPDC046859 | reverse complement strand
GGCTGGTGCCGAGGGCGTAAGACCTCCGGGAGCGCTGCTCCCGGAGGCAGCCTGAGCCAGGAATCCCCTCCCTTCAGGGAGGGGAGGATGTCAACTCGGCAAAACCATCCCTTGGCGGTCGGCGCCCAACTGTCCGAGACAGTCAGCCCTCCCGTCCTGCCGAGAGCCGAGGCCCGCTCCCATGACCGACCGACGTGCCTTGCCGGACCGGTTGCCCGTGTCCCCCGCGCTTCTGGCGCAGCCCCCTGCGCGGGACATGGCTGACGTCCGTGCTCGGAGTCGTCCTGCTGGCCGGGGTGCCGCTGCTGTTCGTGACGGGCCTGCTCTCGTATGCCGCGTACAACCCCGATCTGTCGCCGCTGAACGACAGGACACCGGACAAGGGCCTGTTGGGCTTCTACCTGTTCTCCTGGCCGACCGATCCGCACTGGCTGTACCGGGTCACCCAGGGCTTCCACGTCGCCGTGGGCGTGGCGCTGATCCCCGTACTGCTGGCCAAGCTCTGGTCGGTCGTCCCCCGGTTCTTCGCCCTGCCGCCCGTGCGGTCCGTGGCCCACGCGCTGGAGCGCCTGTCCCTGCTGTTCCTGGTGGGCGGCGGCCTGTTCACCTTCCTCACCGGGGTCCTCAACGTCCAGCTCGACTACGTCTTCCCCGGCTCCTTCTACCGTCTGCACTTCTACGGGGCCTGGGTCTTCTTCGCCGCCTTCGCGGCCCACGCCGCGCTGCGCGTCCCCCAGACCGTGCGCACGCTCCGGCAGCACGGCGGCCCGGTCGCCTACGTCCGCTCCACGACGTCACCGGCCCCCGCCGCGTCCGACGCTCTGGCCGCACCCGACCCGGCGCCGCCGACGCTCTCGCGGCGCGGACTGGCCGCGCTCGTCGGAGGCTCCTCACTGCTGCTGCTCCTCACCACGGCCGGCCAGAGCATCGGCGGGCCGCTGCGCCGCACCGCGCTGTTCGCGCCGCACGGCGGCGGTGACCCCGCAGGAGGACCCAACGGCTTCCAGATCAACAAGCCGGCCGTCCTCGCCGGCGTCACCGACGCGCAGACCGGCGAGGCGTGGCGGCTCGTGGTGACCGGCCCCCGAGGTCGAGTGCGCCTGTCACGGGAGGAGTTGCTGGCGATGCCCCAGCACACCGCCGCCCTGCTCATCGCCTGTGTCGAGGGCTGGTCGACGGAGGACCAGCGCTGGCGCGGCGTACGGCTGCGCGACCTGGCCGCCCTGGTCGGGTATGAGCCGGAGGACGCACCGGACGTCCTGGTGGAGTCCCTGCAGCTGCGCGGCTCCTTCCGCCGGGCCGCCCTGCGCCACAACCAGGTGCGCGACCCCCGCTCCCTCCTCGCCCTCCAGGTCAACGGCGCCGACCTGTCGCCCGACCACGGCTACCCGGCCCGCGTCATCGTTCCGGCGGCCCCGGGCGTCCTCAACACGAAGTGGGTCGCCCGGCTGTCCTTCGGGAGGGTGCTGTGACGAACACCCCGGACCCCGCGCCGGCCACGCGCGCGGGACTGTGGTGGCGTCGCTGGTACGGGGCGGGCCCCGGCCACCTGCTGCTGACCGCCGCCTCGTTCGTCCTGGTCTGCTATGCGGGCCTGCGCCTGCTGGACGCGGACGAGTGGATCGCGGTGGTGTACTGGGTGGTCGGCGCGGCCCTGGCGCACGATCTGCTCCTCGTCCCCCTGTACGCGGCGATCGACCGGGGCCTGCGCGCACTGCTCGCCCCGCACCTGGTCGACCACGTGCGCTGGCCCGCCACCGCCTCCGCCCTGCTGCTCCTCGTATGGTTCCCGCTGATCAGCGGGAGGGTGGACCGCTACGAGCGCGCCACCCTGCTGCCTGCCGGCGTCTTCCTCGACCGCTGGCTCCTCGTGACGGCGGCGCTGTTCGCCCTCTCCCTGGCCGTGGCGGCGGCGCGCGCCCTGCGGCGCCGCCGGCGTACCGGAGGCGGGGACGTGGACGCCGCTGCTACGGGGCCGCGTTGAGCAGGTCCAGCGCGCTCTGTTGACGCGCCGCGTCCACCGTGTCGACGGGCCCCGACCAGCGCAGTCCGTACTGGTCGAGCGGGGTGCGGTCACCGTTGTGCGCGCGGTCGGCCTGGCGGCGCAGATAGGCCGTGTAGGGGTGGTCCGGCAGGGCCGCGTCCAGCGTGCGCAGCCCGCGCACGTGCGCGCCTTTGAACGACGGCCCGTCGGCGCCGCAGTCGCCGCCCTCGCAGGGGTCGCGCAGGACGCCGTCGCCGGTGTGCAGCGAGGGCGCGGTCGTCGCGGCGTCCGCGATCTGCCGGGCCCGGGCGAGCAGGGCGCCGTCGCCGGTGGCGCGGTGCAGTTCGGTGAGGGCGCCGAGCAGGACGCCCTGGTTGTAGGACCAGACGGGCTGCCCGTTGTTGCGGCACGTGGACAGGTCGACCCCGTCGTTCACCAACTGGGAGGCGTTGATCATCTCGGTGCCCTGGAACCACGCCCAGCCGGCCCGGGCCCGGTCCCGGTACGTGGTGTCGCCGGGGATCCGGTTGTGCAGGGCCGCGTTGAGGTGGATGTAGAGGGAGTTGGCGATGGCGTTCTTGTAGGTCCGCGCCGTGCTCCACCACACGCCGCCCCCACACGTGCCGTCCCAGTACGCCGCCATGTGCTCGGCGTCCGCGCGGGCCGTGGCGAGGTAGCGGCTGTCCCCGGTCAGGTCGTACGCGGCGATCCAGGCCAGCCCCCACCAGCCGGTGTCGTCGATGTAGTCGTTGCGGAACTGCCCGCCCTGCGCGGTGACGTTCAGGTCGTAGGTGCGGGAGATCGCGTACCGGTAACTCCCCATCCCCGACACACGGATGTTGTCGATGACCGCGGTCAGGGCGTTCGCCGAGTTCCACCAGCCGGTCGTGGCGAACAGGCCGGTCGCGTAGGAGTAGAACGTCATCAGCCCGGTGGCCGCCGCGGTCCGCCGGTCGCCGGCGTTCCACGTGGTGCGCGCCCACGGCGTACAGGCGATCTCGGTGCGGTCGCCGGCCCTGCCGCAGGCGCGCAGCGCGCCGACGCCATGGCCGTTCCAGTCGTCCACGTTGTACATCAGCGTGCGCCAGCCCCGCCGGCCCGCGGGCACGGTCGTGGCGCCGAGCCTGCTCCCCGCGCTCCAGGAGCGCCCGCCGTCGAAGGAGCGGTCGAGCCACACCTCGTCACCCGGGCTGCCGTTGTCGAGGGACGCCCAGCCCATGGCGTCGGCGTCGTCGAAGTGCAGGACGATCGACCGCCCGTACAGGGAGGCGGTCACCGGCGCGCGGTCGCCGGGGGAGAGGGCGGGGTCGCGGGCGTCGCAGTACTTGTTGCAGACGGCCGCCCGCGGTGCCGCGCTCGCGGCGGACGCGGCCTGCGGGGCGAGGCCGACGAGGAGCGCCAGGGCGCACAGCGCGGCCCACGGGGACCGGTGGAGCCTTCGTGCGGGAGTCATGGGGCCTCCCTGCCAGGGCGGTGCCCCTCTCGGTGCGGCCGCCGCGACGAGGGTGGGGGAGGCGGCCCGGGGGAACCGGAGGTCGGATGAGAGAGAGCGCTCTCGGAACGTAACGGCAGGGATGCGGGACGTCAATGGGGCGCGTGAGCACCACAGTTGAGGGACCGGTTCCCCTCGGCCGGTCATCCGCGCTCGCGCCACCGCCGGACGGCGAGCGTCGCCGCGGTCACCGCGGTGAAGGCCCCGAAGCCCAGGGTGACGACCGTGCCGGCGCCGACGACGGACGCCACGGCGTTCCCCACCACGCTGACGACCAGAGCCGGCCACAGCAGGACGCGGGCGAGACCGGCACGGGCGGGCGGTTCGGGATGGGTCATGACTCCTCCGGCGGGACTGGGGATGACGGTGAGGTCAGGCACCACCGACGCTAGGCGGCGCCGCCCCGCCCGGCGATCCCGCAGGCACCCGGCCCGGGGTACAGCAGGCTCTACCTGCTGCCGAGCCGGCTCATGGCGACCCGCGGCCTCTTAGAACTCCTAACGAAATGATCTTCGAGGTGGTTGGATCACTCCGGGACTGATGATCCGGGGGTGCGAGGTGGCGCGGCCGAAGCCGTGGGAA
>NZ_JBEYXR010000056.1:0-4423 GCF_040645135.1 Streptomyces sp. NPDC046859 | reverse complement strand
GGCCTGGCGGTCGCCGAACTCGACGTCGCCCAGGCCCTGGAGACCGCCCGCCGCGCCATGGGCCACCTGCGCGACCGGCGCCCGGCCCCCGCCGGGCCCGCCGCCCGGGCCGTTCATCGGTCGCGCACCGGCGGCCGTCGCCGCGGAGGGCTCACGCCGGTCCGGCCGGACGGCTCTGGACCGCCTGCGCGGACTCCTCGGGGAGCCGTTCCTCCGCCGGAGGCGGCGTGGAGCCGCCCCGCCGGCGGGCGAACCAGCCCGCGGCCGGCTCGGTGTAACGGGCGGTCAGCGGGCCCACGACGACCAGGATGAGGACGTAGGCCGTGGCCAGCGGGCCGAGCGAGGGCTCGATGCCGGCGGTGACGGCGAGTCCGGCGATGACGATGGAGAACTCGCCGCGGGCGACCAGCGTGCCACCGGCCCGCCAGCGGCCCTTGGGGCCCACTCCGGCGCGCTTCGCGGCCCAGTGACCCGTGGCGATCTTCGTCGCGGTCGTGACGACGGCCAGCGCGAGGGCCGGCAGCAGCACGGGCGGGATGCTCGCCGGGTCGGTGTGCAGTCCGAAGAAGACGAAGAACACCGCGGCGAACAGGTCCCGCAGCGGCGCGAGCAGGTTGTGCGCGCCCTCGGCGACCTCACCGGACAGGGCGATGCCGACGAGGAAGGCGCCGACGGCCGCGGAGACCTGGAGCTGCTGGGCGATCCCGGCGACCAGCAGGGTCAGACCGAGCACCACCAAAAGCAGCTTCTCGGGGTCGTCGCTGGAGACGAAGCGCGAGATGTGCCGTCCGTAGCGCACGGCCAGGACGAGGACGAGCCCGGCCACACCGAGCGCGATGGCGAGCGTCAGGCTGCCCGCCGCGATCCCGGCACCGGCCAGCAGGGCGGTGAGGATCGGCAGGTAGACGGCCATGGACAGGTCCTCGAGGACGAGGATGCTCAGGATGACCGGGGTCTCGCGGTTGCCGAGCCGGCCCAGGTCGCCGAGGACCTTCGCGATGACGCCCGACGACGAGATCCAGGTGACGCCGGCCAGGACGACGGCGGCGACCGGGCCCCAGCCCAGCAGCAGCGCCATCGCGGCGCCGGGCAGGGCGTTCAGGGTGGCGTCGACGAGACCCGCCGGGTACTGCGTCTTCAGGTTGGAGACGAGGTCGCTGGCCGTGTACTCCAGGCCGAGCATGAGCAGCAGCAGGATGACGCCGATCTCGGCGCCGATCGCCACGAACTCCTCACTGGTCCCGAGCGGGAGCAGCCCGCCCTCGCCGAAGGCGAGACCGGCCAGCAGGTAGAGCGGGATCGGCGAGAACTGCAGGCGTCCGGCCAGCCGGCCGAGCAGTCCCAGGCCGAGGATGATCGCACCGAACTCGATCAGGAAGATGGCGGAGGAGTGCACCGATCACTCCCGTCCGAGTATCGCGGCGGCCGCCTCCACGCCCTCGCGGGTGCCGATGACGATCAGGATGTCTCCCCCGGCCAGCCGGAAGTCCGGTGCCGGCGAGGGGATCGCCTGGGCGCGCCGCAGGACGGCGACGAGGGAGGCTCCGGTCTCGGTGCGCATCTTCGTGTCGCCGAGGACGCGCCCGTTCCAGTACGAGGTGGCGGACAGCTCGACGCGTTCGGCCACCAGTCCCAGGTCGGTCGTGGACAGCAGGTTCGGGCTGTGGTGGGAGGGGGCCAGCGCGTCGATCAGCGAGGCGGTCTCCGGTTCGGTCAGGTGCAGCGACTGGGCGCACGCGTCGGGGTCGTCGGCCCGGTAGACGTTCACCGTCCGGGTGCCGTCCCGGTGGGCGATCACCGACAGATGGCGGTGCTCCCGTGTGGTGAGGTCGTACTGGACACCGATCCCCGGCAAGGGCGTGGTGCTCATCCGCGGAGCAGGCACAACCCCTCCCCTCCATGTTCGTTCGCGACTGTGGTGCCGGCACGGCGCGTCGGCCCGGTGGCCCGCCGTGCGGTGCTCATCGTGCCAGGTGCCCGCGAGCTGGGGATATGGGTGTCAGCACGGATGGACGGCGGGGGGCGGCGGCGGTGAGGATGCGTGCGGGGCAGTGGGCCTCCGCACGGGCCGGGCCCCCGAGGGGGGCGTCCGGCGGCCACGGGAGACAGTGGAGGTGAGCATCGGCGGGAAGGGCGGCGATCATGACGTTGTACTGGCGGATCTTCCTCCTCAACGCGGCGGTGCTGCTCGCCGCGGTGCTGCTGCTCCTCGGACCGGTCACCGTGTCCACCCCGGTGCTGTTCGGCGAGGCACTGGTCCTGCTGACGGGGCTCGCCGTGATGCTGGTCGCCAACGCCGTCCTGCTGCGCTTCGGGCTCGCCCCGCTGGCCCGGTTGACCCGCGCCATGGCCACCGCCGACCTGCTGCGCCCCGGCAGCCGTACGAACGTCACCGGGCCCGGTGAGATGGCCGAGCTGACCAAGACGTTCAACGCGATGCTCGCCCGTCTGGAGGCGGAGCGGGCCACCAGCACCGGCCGGGTGCTGTCCGCGCAGGAGGCCGAGCGGCACCGCCTCGCGCAGGAGCTCCACGACGAGGTGGGCCAGACCCTCACCGCGGTCCTGCTCCAGCTGAAGCACGCGGCCGACCGGGCGCCCGAGACGGTCCGCGCCGATCTGCGCCAGGCGCAGGAGACCACCCGCGCGGGCCTGGAGGAGATCCGCCGCATCGCCCGCCGGCTGCGGCCCGGCGTCCTGGAGGAGCTGGGGCTGCACAGCGCCCTGCGGGCCCTGGCGAACGAGTTCACCACCTCGCGGCTGAGCGCCACGACGCACATCGCGCGCGGTGTGCCCGCCCTGGACCCGGCGACCGAACTCGTCCTGTACCGCGTGGCACAGGAGGGGCTCACCAACACCGCGCGGCACGCCCGTGCCACCCGGGTCGAGGTGCACCTGCGGCCCGAGGCCGACGGCCGGGTGACCCTGCTGGTCCGCGACGACGGCCGCGGGATCGGATCGGCCCCGGAGGGCGCCGGCATCAGCGGCATGCGGGAGCGCGCCCTGCTCGTCGGCGCCGAGCTCACCGTCGGCCCCGGCCCGCACGGCGGGACCGAGATCCGCCTGCGCGTCGACGGCCGTCCGTCCGGCCCCCGCCCCCAGGAGAACGCACGATGACCGCACCCGCCCGCATCCTGCTCGCCGACGACCACGCCCTGGTGCGTCGTGGAGTGCGGCTGATCCTCGACGCCGAGCCCGATCTGACCGTCGTGGCCGAGGCCGCCGACGGCGCGGAGGCCGTCGAGCGGGCCCGCGAGCTGGGCGAGGACGTCGACCTGGCCATCCTCGACATCGCCATGCCCCGGCAGACCGGGCTGCAGGCGGCGCGCGAGCTGTCCCGCGTCCAGCCCGGTCTGCGCACGCTGATGCTGACGATGTACGACAACGAGCAGTACTTCTTCGAGGCGCTGAAGGCGGGCGCCTCCGGATACGTCCCGAAGTCCGTCGCCGACCGGGACCTGGTGGAGGCGTGCCGGGCGGCGCTGCGGGACGAGCCGTTCATCTATCCGGGTGCCGAGTCCGCGCTGATCCGCACCTATCTGGACCGCATCCGTTCCGGGGATCGGCTGCCGGCCCGTCCGATCACGGAGCGTGAGGAGGAGATCCTCAAGCTCGTCGCCGAGGGGCACTCCTCGAAGGAGATCGCCCGGCTTCTGGTGATCAGCGTCAAGACCGTGGAACGGCACCGGGCCAACCTGCTGCAGAAGCTGGGGCTGCGGGACCGCCTGGAGCTGACGCGCTACGCCATCCGCGTCGGCCTCATCGAGCCGTAGGGCGGGTCCGCGTGACGAAACGTGTTCGTCCTGTGCACGGCCGTGTACTCTCCCTCGCTTCGGGTACGCCCCTTTGCACTGATGAAGTCCAGCAGGATGACGGACCATGCCCCGCGAACAGGATTCCCCGCCCCCCTCCGGCGCGGTCGGACGCGAGACCGTCGAGGCCGTGGAGGGACTGGTGTCGTTGTGGTTCTCGGCGGTCGCGGATGTGAAGCCGCGGCTGTCGCCACGTCAGGTCCGGGCGCTGAGAGCCGTGCGTTGCCGGCCCGAGCTGAACGTGACCGCACTGGCCGGCTATCTGCGCGTCGGGCTGCCCACCGCCAGCCGGCTGTGCGACCGGCTGGAGGCCGCCGGGCTGCTGCGGCGCTGTGTGCAGCCGGACAACCGGCGTGAGGTGCGGTTGGAGACCACCGCTCAGGGCGACCGGTTCCTGGCGGAGCTCACCCGGGTGCTGTCGGTACGTCTGGCGGCCGCGTTCGACGGCGTGGCGGCCCCTCAACGCATACGGCTCGAAGGGGTGCTGCGCTCGCTGGACCACGGCGGCTTCGACAGGGCTTGACTTGCACCTCGGGTTGAAGCCCGGGGATTCTGGCCTTCCTGACCGGTTGCTGTGCCGCTATGCGGCACGGTTTCCGGTGGGGATTCCGTGG
>NZ_JBEYXR010000055.1:0-4807 GCF_040645135.1 Streptomyces sp. NPDC046859 | reverse complement strand
TTCCCACGGCTTCGGCCGCGCCACCTCGCACCCCCGGATCATCAGTCCCGGAGTGATCCAACCACCTCGAAGATCATTTCGTTAGGAGTTCTAAGTGGCCAACTTCTGGGCGGTCCTGTTACCGCCGGATACACCGCGTTCCCACGACAGCTCCCCTGGACACAGGACAACTCCCCGGCTCACAGGAAAAGTCGACCGCCTCCCCGACCCCACGTCCCTCACCACCGTGGCTCCGGATCGACGGGCGCCGCCAGGATGGGCTGCGAGGGCCTCCGGCCCGGCGGCCGCGCCTGCTAGCGAGGGGTGATCCCCAGTGACCGCACCCACCCCCCAGGTCGGGCTGCCCCGTTATGTTTTTCGCGGTCCTGCAAGAGGGCCGCTGGCCTCGGACCCGGCATGACTTTTGCCCCCTATCGAACGGATGACCTAGGGGGTGGTGTCACCGGGTCCGAGGGGTGCCGTCGGAGACGCTGATCAGAGGTCCGACCACCGTCCGGGCCGGGCGCAATGCCCGGCTGCTAGTGCGGCGGATCGGGCAGCGTACGGTGACCGTCGGCCTGACCCTGGGCATCGGCGCCGCGCTGATGGGGGCGGCGGTCGCACTCTGGGCGCAGCCGTCGGTGCTGCCCGTGGCCTTGGCGGGAACGCAGCTGATGTCCGGTGTCGCCGGAGGGCTGACCGTCTCGCCCAATCAGACTCAGGTGCTCCAGCACGCTCCGGCAGAGGCCGCCGGAGTGGGCGGCGGCATCCTGCAGATGGCCCAGCGCATCGCGACGGCTGTCTGTCTCAGCGCCGTCCCCGCGGTATATCTGCACGCCGCTTCCGGTCCGCCGGGAGGCAGCCACGCTCGGGCCGGGTACGCGCTGGCTTCCTGCGTCTGCGCCGGTCTGCTCGCCGTAGCGCTGCTGCTGTCACTGCTGCACCGTGCCGGAACACCACCCCGCCCGTCAGTACCCGCGTCGGCGGCCCACGCCGGCGCGGTCTCCGTCCTCAAGGGGGACGACGTGACCGCCCGTACCGGGAGTGCGCGTTTGCAACGAGAACATGGCCCGCACAAGAAGGTGTCGTTGCAGGACAGTCAAGCGGAGAGGCTCGCCTTGACCATCTTTTGACCCGTAGTTAGGTTCGGCCCATGCGGATCTTCGAGCGCCTTCGCAAACGGCGGGCCATTGATCTGATGCGCGTCGCCACCGCGGTGTGTAGCTGACCTTCACCGCGCTGCCTCGTTTCTTCCACCCTGGTTCCGCCTTTGGCTGTCTCTCGGTGACGTCTCCTGTGGCGGTGGCCTTTCTTTCTGTGAAGGAATGAATGATTTCTCGCATACTGCTGCTCGCCGACGAGCCGTTCGGGGCACTGGACGCCCTGACCCGGATCAGGATGCACGTCCTGCTGCTCCGGCTGTGCGAACGGCACCGGCGCGCCGTGCTCCTGGTCACGCACGACGTCGACGAGGCGATCGTCCTCGCGGACCGGGTAGTGGTGCTCGACCGGGGCCGGATCGCCGCCGACCTCCCGGTGGAGCTACCGGCACCGCGCCGCCACGGCAGCTCCGAGTACGCGGCCCTGCGTGACCGCCTGCTGGCAGAGCTGGGAGTGGACCTCGCGGAGGACGGCATCTCGGCATGACCGAACCGCGGCAGCCGACCAGGACCTCACCCGCACCGCCGAACGGGCCACTGTCCACGCCGTCCTCATCGCGGACGGCCCGTCTCCGGCCGACACGTCCGCCACTCCGGCCACTTCCGGCTGGAGCCGTTGAAGTGGCTGTCCGTGGCTCGACCGAGGTGGAAGGACGTTCGCCGCGCAAGAAGTTCGACGACTCACCCAGCCCGGACTTCGCTCCAGCTGCCGCACCACCTCGAGGGGGTGCCTGCGGCCACCGTGTGTCGCGGGCACGCTGGAGCAGCCCGCCTGTTCCGCACCGCGTGCCCAGGGCACCACGCCGCGCGACCACCACGACTGCCGCGCCCCGTCGGCAACCACACCTCTCTGGCCTCTCTCACCCACCGAAACTGAAGGAGAACGCGTGAATTCGACCAGATCCAGGACCGCCCTCGTCGTCCTGGGCGCGACGGCGCTGCTGACCGCGTCCGTCACGGTTCCCCAGGCCTCAGCTGCCGGCCGTACGTCTACGGTGCTCGCTTGGTACGACGCCACAGCCGAGACCGTCGCGACGGCCGGGGCGTCCACCCAGATCACCAACAGCCGTACCTGGGCCATCAGTTGGCTCGCGGCCGCGCGGGCGACCCGGAGCGTGCACGCCGGTGTCGAGCGCGGCGCGTATCAGGAGGCGGCGCTCGCCGCGGCTGTGCACCGGGCGCTGGTGAAGCTGGCACCGAGCCGCGCGGAGCAACTCGACGCCACGCTGAAGGAGACCCTCGACGCGATCCCCGACGGCCCGGCCGAGGACCGCGGCGTCGCGGCGGGGGAGCGGCAGGCCGACCTCGTCCTCAAGTCGAGGGAGGGCGACGGCCTCGACCCCACCTCGGTCAACGCGCCGTATGCCGTGAAGCCCGCGGCCCCCGGCGTGTGGCAGCCGACGCCACCCGCCTACGCCCCGGCGGCCCAGTACGGCAACCGTCTCGCCGAGCCGTTCCTGCTGAAGACGCAGAGTCAGTCCCGGCTTGACCCGCCGCCTGCCCTGGACTCCCGGCGCTACGCCGCCGACCTCGCCGAAGTGCGGGCGTACGGAGCCGTCGACAGCACGGCCCGCAGCACCCGGCAGACCGAGACCGCCACCTTCTGGCTCGGCTCCTCCCTCACCCTGTACACGGAGCCGCTGCGCGTGGCGCTCTCCCGCACGGACCAGGGCATCGCCGGGCAGGCGCGGCTGGTCGCGCTCTTCCACGTCGCACTGGTGGACACACAGATCGCCACCTCCGACAGCAAGTACGCCTATGAACGCTGGCGTGCCGTCACCGCGATCCGTAACGGCACCATCGACCCCGACCCGGACTGGACGCCGCTGCACACCACTCCCGCGCATCCGGACTATCCGAGCGGCCACAACACCTACTCGGGTGCAGCGGAGACCGTGCTGTCGGCGCTCGTCGGGCCGCGCACCGCGCCGTTCGCCCTGACCAGCCCCACCGCGCCCGGGGTGACCCGGACCTACACCACCTGGAAGCAGCTCTCGGACGAGAACGTCGACGCCCGGGTCTTCTCCGGTATCCACACCCGGTCGGCCGACGAGGCGGGGATCACGCTCGGCACGAACGTGGCAGGGTACGTTCTGCGGAACGCGGGACGACTCCTCACTTCCCACTGACCTCCGGCTCTCACCGG
This sequence comes from Streptomyces sp. NPDC046859, assembly GCF_040645135.1. Lineage (NCBI taxonomy): Bacteria > Bacillati > Actinomycetota > Actinomycetes > Kitasatosporales > Streptomycetaceae > Streptomyces > Streptomyces sp. NPDC046859. Next base: position 1,522 of record NZ_JBEYXR010000055.1, on the reverse strand, counting down.
CATCGCGGAGCCCACTTCGTCGCGGAAGCGCAACGCAGTCCGTGGCCGCACCGAAGGCCCCCGCTGTCGTGCGAGGCCCCGGTGGGGCGGCGGGCCGCGAGTCCATCGGCCGCCCGGCGCGCTGCTGCGGCGCAACCTGCCGACCGCGGGGCCTGCCGCCGACGCCTCGCGGACTGAGCAGCCCGGACCCACGCTCAGCCGCCGAAGCACCTCGCGCAAGTGCCGCTCCCCGGGTCAGGAACCGGAGCCTGCTGTCGGAGTCCGGGTCGGGTACAGGGCCCGGTCGACCAGGGCGTGCCCTGATGCGCTCGCGTAGGAAGGCCGGGCCCCGGTCGCGGGTCCGGCCCCCGGTGCGTCCGCGCGCGAGTCTTGCGCGTTCATGATCACTGCATTGCGGTCTTGTGGCAGGCGTGCCCAGAGCGTCGACAGTGAGGGAGGAGTGGGGACACAGTGAACTCCGTTGTTGTGCAAGCGCTTTCTAGCGCCTTCGGAGGTCACCGTGTCTGGCGTCGACCGACGCACCGTCATCAAGGGCGCCGCAGCCGCGGCCGCCGCCGCCCCGTTCTCCTGGGCCCTGTCCCGCACCGCCGCCGCGGCGGACGGCGACGACACCGAGCTCCACTGGCTGGAGGGCTCGGCGCCCGAGATCCACGCCGGTGCCACCTGAGGGGTGCCGTGGAAGCGCGGCACGTACCGGCCGAACCAGAGCTTCCGGCTGACGACCGCGGCCGGTGACGACGTGCCCCTCCAGACCTGGGTCCCCGGCCAGTGGCCCGACGGATCGGTCAAGTGGACCGCCCACGCGATCGCGGCGGGAGTGCGCCGCTGACCCGGCAGACGATCAAGGGCGCCTTCGAGCTGGGTAGCGGCGCGACGTTCCCGGCAGGGGAGAGCCAGGTGCTGCACGGCCGGTCCTGGTCGGGTGCGGGCGCCGTTGTGCGGGTCGACGTCAGCACCGATGGTGGGACGAAATGGCGGCGGGCCCGACTGCACGACGGGCCGCGTTCCGGCACCTGGACGCGCTGGTCCGTCCCCTGGACACCTGGTACGCCCGGCCCGACACATTTGCTGGCAGGCGCCACGGACACGGCGGGCCACACCCAGCCGGACACCGCCGTGTTCAACACGCAGGGCTATCTGTTCGACGCGGTGGTGCGCCACCCGGTGACCGTGTGCGCAGCCCGGGGAACACAAGGAAGTACCGGTCGCGGACGAGGGCTTGTTCGGGGCCGGGCGTCGGCAGTGGCTGGGCGACGACGGCGAAATGCTCGGGGCCGGGCAGCCCCTCAGGGGCAGTGACGAGCCGGATCTCGCGGGTGGCGGACGGCAGGGGAGTGGCCATGGGGGCTCCTGTTCGGGAGAAGCGCAGCGGGCCGAGCGGGACGACTGGCCGGCGCGGGCGCGCAGACGTCAGCCCCTGACGCGCGCGGAGAAGGAGACCAACCAGTTCCGCATCGCCGAGACCCAGTCCATCAGGGACGAGGCGAAGAAGCGGGGCGTCAAGCTGCTGACGGCCAACGCC
>NZ_JBEYXR010000054.1:0-4832 GCF_040645135.1 Streptomyces sp. NPDC046859 | reverse complement strand
GAGCAATCCCGGCACAGCGCGAAGAAACAGGAAGCCACGGAATCCCCACCGGAAACCGTGCCGCATAGCGGCACAGCAACCGGTCAGGAAGGCCAAAATCCCCGGGCTTCAACCCGAGGTGCAAGTCAACGTGCGCCGGTCCAGTTGTGCGCGACGTCGACGACGATCCGGCCGTCCGCCACCCACACCCGGAACGGCAGCCGGGCCCGGACGCCGAGTCCGATCTGCGTGTCCCCCTCGAAGCTGCCGACGAACCGCGCGTCCCGGAACGTCCGGTACCCCGTGAGGTTCACCCCCGGCAGCCGCTGACCGGCCCGGGCCGGGTAGGTGGGCTCGCCGCTGTCGGCGTCGTAGGCGGGCGCGGCGACCCGGACCTCGATCACGGCCCCGCCGCCGACGGTGACGGGGCGCCCCGAACCGTCCTGGTGGACGCGGCTCACGTACTGGATGGAGTAGCCGAGCCGCCCGGTGCCCGCGCCGGGGACGTCGACGACCATGCGGTCGAAGCAGGCGTGCCGGCCGGTCCTGACGTTCGTCATCGGCTTCGTCGTGGCGGCTGAGCGGGTCTCTGCCTGGCTGCCCCAACCGGTGGGGCAGGCCGTGGCCTTGGTGGTGGTGGTCGTGGCGGCCCCGGCCGGGACGGCCGCCATGGCCGACGTGGCGGCCACGAGCGCGGCGGTCGCCGCCCATGCCATTCTTGTTCGTCCCATTGCGTCCCCAGAGAGGTGAAGTGCCTGATATCAGAGGAGACAGCCGACTTGACGGAAAGGTTGCACGCAGGCGGAACTTCGTGGTCCGCGGGGAGGACAGGCCACGCCCGCGCCCCGAGCGGCCCCGGGCACGCGCCGTAGGCTGAACACCGTGCACAGCAGCTTCGACAGCCCGGGCGCGGTGGCCGCGCACTTCACCGGGCTCCCCGTGACCGGTGAACGGCCCCTGACCGCGACGCTGACCGAAGTGACCCTGGACGGCGGGCGCGTGGTCGTGGTCAAGCGCGGCGACGGCGAGCGGGCGGCCCGGGCCGAGGCCGCGGGACTGCGCTGGCTGGCCGACGCCGGCGCGGTGCGCGTCCCGCGGGTCCACGGCCACGACGCGCGCTGGCTCGTCACCGACCGCGTCGCCACCGGCCGGTCCGGCGCCGCGGCCGCCGAGCGCTTCGGCCGGGACCTCGCGGCCCTGCACGCCTCGGGCGCCCCCGCGTTCGGCGCGCCGCCGCCCGGCGGTCCCGAGGACGCGTACATCGGCCGCGCCGCGATGCGCAACACCACCGGCCCCGACTGGCCCGGCTGGTACGCCGCGCACCGCGTCCTGCCGTATGTGCGACGGGCCGTCGACGCGGGGACGCTGCGCCCCGCCGAGGCGGATGTGTTCGAGCAGGTCTGCGAGCGGCTGCCCGAGCTGGCCGGCCCCGCCGAACCTCCCGCGCGGCTGCACGGCGACCTGTGGAACGGCAACGTCCTGTGGGGCGCCGACGGGCATGTCCGGCTGATCGACCCGGCCGCGCACGGCGGGCACCGCGAGACCGACCTCGCGATGCTCCGGCTCTTCGGCTGCCCCCACCTGGACCGCGTGCTGGACGGCTACCGGCGGCAGACGCCGCTCGCCGACGGCTGGACCGGCCGCGTCGGCCTGCACCAGCTCTTCCCGCTCCTCGTCCACGCCGTCCTGTTCGGCCGCGGCTACGCCGAACAGGCCCTCACGGCCGCCCGGGCGGCCCTGCGCCGCTGAAGACCGGCGTCGGACCGGCGGAGAGCCGTGCGAGGCCTTCGGCGTCCGGGGTGCCCGGCTCGGCCGTGTAGACCATCAGCCGCAGATCGCTGCCGGACACCGCGAGGATGTCGCAGTCCAGGGTGAGCGGACCGGCGTCGGGGTGGTCGACGACCTTGCGGCCGGTCTCGTGCCGGCCGACCGCGCCCGACTCCCACAGCTCGGCGAAGCGAGGACTGCGCTCGCGCAGCCGCGCCACCAGTTCCCGCAGCCGGGGGTCCGCGGGGTAGCGGCTCACGGTCGCCCGCAGGTCGGCGACGATCCCGGCCTCGAAGTCCCGTCGCTCGCGGTCCGTGTGCCGTACCCGGCCCCGCGGCCCGAGGAACGCCCGCCACACACCGTTGCGTTCGAAGCCGCGCAGTGCCCCCGGGTCCCCCATCAGGGCGGCGTACGGCGGATTCGCCTCCAGGAGCGTCCAGGAGGCGTCGTAGACGCCGACGGGCGTGCCGCCGAGCCGGTCCAGCACCCGCCGCACGCTCGGCGTGAGGTGCCCGGGGACCGTCTCCGGGCCGGGCGGCACCAGGTCCGCCAGCCGGAACAGATGCGCCCGCTCGTCCGCCGACAACCGCAGGGCCCGGGCCAGCGCCTCCACGATCTGCGCGGACGGATTGCTCGCCCGGCCCTGTTCGAGCCGGGTGACGTAGTCGGCCGAGATCCCGGCCAGCAGGGCCAGTTCCTCCCGGCGCAGCCCGGCCGCCCTGCGGTGCCCGCCCTTGGGCAGTCCCGCGGCCTGCGGGGGGACCCGGTCCCGCCAGCGGCGCAGGGCCCGCCCGAGTTCCGTCGCCGTCATCCCCCCAGTGAACACCGTCCGCCGGGCGGGTGCCTGGTACCGGCGGTCCCAGGAAGGAGGGGCTGCTGGCAGCGGGCCCCGCCGCGCAGGAGGCTGGACGCATGACGACGACACTCATCACCGGAGCGAACAAGGGACTCGGTCTCGAGACGGCCCGCCGGCTCGTCGAGGCCGGCCACACCGTGTACGTCGGCGCCCGGGACGCCGAGCGGGGCCGCGCGGCCGCCGAACGCATCGGCGCCCGGTTCGTGCTGATGGACGTCACCGACGACGCCTCCGTACGGGCCGCCGCGAAGACCGTCGAGGCCGACGGCGGGCTCGACGTGCTGGTCAACAACGCCGGCATCGAGCTGCGCGGCCCGGACAACGGCGTGCCCGCGGCCGGTGACACCACCGCCGACGAGATGCGCACCGTGTTCGAGACCAACGTCTTCGGCGTCGTGCGCGTGACCCACGCCTTCCTGCCGCTGCTCCAGCGGTCCCCGGCACCCGTCGTGGTGAACGTCAGCAGCGGCCTCGCCTCGCTGTCCGGGCTCTCCGACCCGGACTCGCCGGCCCACTTCTACCAGGCCCTGGCCTACCCGTCCTCCAAGGCGGCGGTCAACATGATCACCGTGCAGTACGCCAAGGCGTTCCCGGCCCTGCGGATCAACGCCGTAGAGCCGGGCTTCACCGCCACCGACCTCAACGGGCGCACCGGCACCCAGAGCGTCGAGCAGGGCGCCGAGATCATCGTGCGGATGGCCCAAGTGGGTCCCGACGGCCCGACCGGCGGCTACGTCGACGTCGACGGGCCGCTGCCCTGGTGAGGAGCCGGGACGGGCGGCGCCTCAGACGACGCCGTCGGCGCGCAGGTCCGCGATCTCCCCCGGGGTGCGGCCGAGTTCGGCGAGGATCGCGTCGGTGTGCTCGCCGGCCGCGGGGACGGGGTCCATGCGCGCGGGCACGCCCACGAGGTCGGCCGGCGGCAGCAGGGCGCGGACGCTCGCACCGCCCGGCACCTCCACCGCGCCCCAGCGGCCGCGGGCGGCCAGCACCGGGTGGTCGAGGAAGGCGGCGACGTCGTTGACGCCCGCGCAGGCGACGCCGATGTCCTCCAGCTCCTTGAGGATCTCCTCGGCGGTGGAGCGGGCGCAGCGCTCGGCCACGACGGAGTTGACCTCGGCGCGGTGTGCGACACGGGCCGAACTCGTCGCGAAGCGCGGGTCGTCGGTCAGCTCGGGCCGGCCCAGGAACCGGGCGCAGAGCACCGCCCACTCGCGCTCGTTCTGGATGGAGAGCAGCACCTGCCGCCCGTCGGCGGCCGTGAACGCGCCGTACGGGGCGAGCGTCGGGTGCTGGGTGCCCAGCCGCTCCGGCTGGGCGCCGCCGTACTCCGTGTAGTAGGCGGGCTGCCCCATCCACTCCGCCAGCGCCTCGAACAGGGACACCTCGACGGGGTGGACCGACCCCGTGGTGGCCCGGGTGAACAGCGCGGTGAGGATGCCGCTGTAGGCGTACATGCCGGCCGCGATGTCGGCGACGGAGATCCCGACGCGGGCGCTGCTGGTGGCGTCCCCGGTCAGCGACACCAGCCCGGTCTGGCACTGCACGAGCAGGTCGTACGACTTGCGGTCGGCCCACGGTCCGGAGGTGCCGTAGCCGGAGATCGTGCAGGGGATCAGGCGGGGCCACCGCTCGGCGAGCGCCGCCGTCCCGAGGCCGAGCCGTCCGGCCGCGCCCGGGGCCAGGTTCTGCATGAAGACGTCGGCGCCGTCCAGCAGCCCGTGCAGGATCTCCCGTCCGCGCGGCGACTTCAGGTCCAGCGTGAGGGATTCCTTGGAGCGGTTCAGCCACACGAAATAGCTGGACTGCCCGTGCACCGTGGTGTCGTAGCGGCGGGCGAAGTCCCCGTCGCCGGGCCGCTCCACCTTGATCACCCGCGCCCCGAGGTCGGCGAGCTGCCGGGTGGCGTAGGGCGCGGCGACGGCCTGTTCGAGGCTGACGACGGTGATGCCGGCGAGGGGGAGACGCGGGGTGCTCATGACGCCATGTGTACGGCCCCGCCGAAGATCACGTCAATGACGGGTCGGCCGCCGCCCAGGTCAGGCGGGCAGCCGGAGTGTCTCGACGGCCCGGACGAGGGGGGCGAGTTCGGGGTTGCGGGCGGCGTCGTCGAGTGCTTCGCGCAGGGCTTTGTTGTGGGTGGGGCGGGCCTGGTCGAGGAGGCGGAGTCCGGCGTCGGTGACGTCGGTGTAGATGCCGCGCCGGTCGGTGGGGCAGAGGTAGCGGGAGA
>NZ_JBEYXR010000053.1:0-5912 GCF_040645135.1 Streptomyces sp. NPDC046859 | reverse complement strand
TCACCTGCACCCTTCGACGAGCAGGCGCAGGAGCCGCGGCGCCGGCCGAGCCACCAGGTCCCGGCGGCGAGTACGGCCAGGACGACGGCGAGGGCTGGCAGCCAGCCCACCACCGCGCCCGCCCCGGCGCCGACGACGCCCGCAGTGATCAGGACGGGCAGCGCGCAGCACGCCACGCAGGCCAGTGCGGCCAGGCTCCCGAGCGCCTTCGAGGTGCGGTTCGGGCGCGGGTCAGCAGCAGGGTCCGGCATGACGGTTCTCCTCGGCGAGGTCGGTGAAGGGGATGGGGCAGCAGGTGCTGGAGGCGCAGACGGTCAGGTCGTCGCAGCCCGCCTCGACGGCCGTGGCCAGGGCGGTGCGGATGGTGGTCAGGTCGGCGATCTTCGCGTCGACCTCGGCGAGCTTGGCCGCGGCCCGCTCCTGAAGTCCCGGCACGGGGCGGCCGTGCCGGTGGCCGCCGGCCTCAAGCAGCTCGGCGACCTCCTCCAGCGTGAATCCCAGCCGCTGGGCGGCCTTGATCACCCGCAGCGTGGTCACCGCGTCCTCGCCGTAGAGGCGATGGCCGCCGTTGCTGCGTTCCGGCTGGGCCAGGAGGCCGCGCCGCTCGTAGTAGCGCAGCGTCTGGAGGTTCACCCCGGCCGCCTCGGCGACCTGCCCACTGCGCAGGCCCGTGCTCACCGCTGCTCCCCGGCGGTGGCTGTCCGGGCCGCGAGAGCGTTCAGGACCGCTTCGTGCGCCTGGTCCACCGAGATGTCCAGCTGGAGCACGTCCGCGGCGGTGCTGGTGGTGAAGGTGAAGAACGAGCAGGACCCGCTCTCGCGTTCCGCCAGGTCCCGGACCCTGTCCTCGACGCCCTGGCCACCTTCCAGGGTGAGCCGCAGGTGGAGCGGCTGCGGCCTCGACTGCGACATCAGCCGCTCCGAGAACAGCGGGTCCCACTCCGCGACCCGCAGGGGCCGCTCCTCGGTGGGCAGCGTGCAGGACTGCGGCACCCACGCAAGATCAGTCATCGCGATCACTCCCGTCGTCGCATTCCCCGGCGGGGACACCTCCGACGGTAAACCTGTACCTAGGTATCGGTTGCAAGCCTGGTCGCCGACTGATCAGCGCCGGACATCTCCGGGATCTCCGAGGACGTCAGCGTCCCGCCTGTCCGCCCTGTTGCTGTTCGACGAGTTGGGCTTCGAGTTCTCCGATGCGGGTCTCGGCATGCCGGAGGTTCGCGCGGCAGCCTTCGAGGCGCTCTTGCAGCTCGCAGCTCCGCGACCTAGCTGCGGATCATCTACGGCCCACGTCGGGGGGATCTGACACACCGCGAGTGTTCGCTGCTGGAGCCTCATCTGCGGTCGTCGGGCGGGCGTGGGGGCCGGTGGAACCACCACCGCACCGTCATCAACGGGACCATGTTCCGAGTTCACTGGTGCAGACGGTGTGCCGAAGCGCGGCAAGACCGGGGGACCCGCCTTGGATCGGTGCACCTTTCGCGCCACGCGTCTCTCGTTCTTGGCCTAATTCAGGCTTGAAAGGTTCCGATAATTGAGGACATGCTCCGTGCAACTTCTCACCGAGAGGAACTTCGACACAAATGAAGGCAAAGCGAATCTCGTACACCATGGGCGTTATCGGAAGTGCTGCCGCGCTTGTACTCGGTGCAAACTCAACGGCTTTCGCCGCCTCGGGTTCTGCATCGGGTACAGGGGTGTCCGCCAGCGCTTCCTGGTCGTGGAGCGGCTGCTGCACCATCAACAACATCAGCCAAAGCGTGAGCGACACCAAGGGAGATAGCCACGCCGTCTACGCCTTCATCCGTGTCTACACCGGCCTGAATCCCGACGGGGACGACGTGGCGAATTTGCGCAACGACCAGGGGTATAACAGCACTATTACGCGCAATGGGCGCTCCTGGGCGGCCTCAAGCAACATCAGCGGTGTTCGGGTGATCGCCTGCGTCGATGATGCTGGCTCGGACACCTGCTACAAGGGCGCGTACACCGATAACCCGAATACGTGAGGGGTCGCGGGTAGGGACAGCAAAATCCCGGATCGCATCCGCAGAGAGCTCTACCCTCGATCTTTCGTGACGGTCTGCTGGTAGCTTCGAGGACCTCGATCATCTGCGGGGCGTCGCCCCACTGCCTCGGTGTCACCAGCAGTGCGAGGGGGCGACAGCCACCTTCACCGGCAAGGTGGACCTTGCAGGGCAGGCCGCCCCGGGACCATCCGAGCCCTTCGTCGGGGCGGTGGTGCCGGGGCGTTGTCCGTTTTCGGGATGCGCGGCCTGGCCTTGCGGGCGCCGGCCGCGTGCTGATGGGCCCGGCAGGAGGTCGAGTCCACGCCGACCATGCTCCAGTCGATCCGTCCTTCGCGATCGGCGTCGTCCTGGACGGCGCGCAGGATCCTACCCAAGTGCCGTCCGCCGACCAGCGGAGGTGCCGTTCATAGACGGTGTTCCAGGCCCCGTACTGGTCCGGCAGATCACGCCAGGGAATATCCGTGCGGACTCGGAACATGATCCCGCCCACGACCATCCAGTCTGAAAGTCGCGCGGATCGGCCCGGCCGTCGGGGTTGGCGGTGGGCACGACCAGCACGGTGGCGAGCTCCAGGAACCGCGGGTGGCCGGGTCCTTCGTGTAGGCGAGGTCACCGGCTGAGCATTCGGGGCCCACTCCGAGCCCCTGGGACCCCTGCCCCCTTTCAAGGAGAGCCCTGTGATTGCTGCACTTTTCAATCCGCTGGACATCGAATGCCTCGTGCGTACAGCTGTGGAGCTGCGGGAGGAGATCGACCCCAGCGATCTCTCCAGCACCAGCAGGACATGCTCAACCGCGCACGCGATGCCATGCTCGCCGAGCATGCCGGCCAGCAGGTTTCCCCCGAAGCGGTGAGCCTCATCAGCCCGCGCTCGGCGGGCAAGGCCTGGGTGCTGCGCCGCTGGGACCGCCACGAGGACGTGGTGACACTCCATGGTGATGAACACTCTGCGCTGGCCGATCTCGCCACGTACGTGCGTGGGGTTTGGAACAACCTCGTTGGTGAGGAAGGTGTCCCCGAGTATCCGCCCACCGACGACCGCGAGGCCGTGCGGCTCGACTACGGGCCCGAGCGCGGCAACCAGCCCGATGAGGGATACGAGGTCTACGCCGCGGAGATCACCCGTCGTGGACGGACCCGCATTGTGCCGCTCGACTACCACTTCCCCGCAAGGGAGGAGAGCGAGCAGGCGAATCGGGATGCCACCTTTCATCCGCAGACCGAGGACAACGACCTCCCGTGTGTCGAGGTCGATGGCGTCCTGGTGTTCACCTACCTTGACCACGAGGCCAGAGCCGTCCGGGTCTCCGTGCACCTCGATTCCGCGGAAGACCGGCTAGCCGAATTCCAGGGGGACACCGCAGTCGACGAAGGCCGGTACCGGCATCCGGTGCGCTTCGTGCGGCCTCGCCCGGACCTCACTCCTACCGACGTGCCGCACCAGCCGTCGCAGGGATGAAGGGCGTCGGCGGTTTACGGCGGGACGTGCCTGCCCTGCTTGTCGACCACGACGACCGGTGGACAAGCGGGACAGAAGAACAGACCCAGGCTGCCGAGCCAACGCCACCCCTCGTCCCACCGCGGCGCCCACCTCCCGAGCTCCGGCTTCGGGACGCTGGCACCGCTTCGCGGCTCGCCAACTATTCGCTGGCCGCCATGATCGCGTTGATGAGGTCGCCGCCGCTCTCTTTCAAGGCCTTGACCGCCTTCGCTCTTGACACACCAACCTGCGCCATGACCAATTCGATGTCCTTGGGGTCAACCCCGGTCTCGTCGACGGTGTCCTCGATGGTGTCGTCCTCAGGCTCAGGGACGTCTTCGAAAGCTTCTGGCATGAAGTCCTCCAAGGAACGAAGAAGTACCGCTCAGCCCTTCCACCGCTCAGTCACTGTGAAACAGGTGCCGCACACCGTCACGGGCGGCGTTCGTAGCCGCTCTGCGTGAGAGCTTCCAGCCGACCGCCGTGGGTGCTGGGCTCGGTCGCTTGATGAGGCCCGCAGCGTCGGCGACCACGACCCTGGCGAGCTGAGGAGTTGAGCCCACCCGGGGCTCGCGTACGAATACCGCGGACTTGGAATAGGTACCTGGTACCAGCTCTGCGCGAAGACGTGACCGCTGAGCAGGTCCCCGCGTTCGGCGGCTGACGTGGGCCCTGAAGCCGCGGCCATGGCAAGGCGTCGCGGGTCTTGCGCGTAGAGGTTGTCCCGTATGGGGCGTGGGTTATCCGGTGAGGGCCAGGTTGTGGAGTCGGGCGATGCCGAGCATCGCCTGGTGTACGCCGTTGCCCTTGAGCCGGCAGCCCCGCAGGATTTTCGAGTTCTTCAGCCGCGACAGCGCGTGTTCCACCCGGGCTCGCGCCCGGCGGTGGACGGCGTTCTCCGCTTCCTGGTGCGGGCTGAGGTGGGTCTGACCGCGTCGTTTGCGGTGCGGGATGAGCAGGCCGGTGCCCTGGTATCCGCCGTCGGCGAGGGTCGGTGCGCCGCGGCAGGCCCGGTCGACGCCGGACTCCGTGAACGCCCGGCAGTCGTTGCGGCTGCCGGGCAACGGCAAGCCGATCGCCACCAATAGGCGGCTGTTGGCGTCGATGACGACCTGCAGGTTGGTCGAGTACCGGTAGTTCTTGCTCGAGGCGGCGATGCTGCGGTCGCGGGTGGGCACCAGGGTGCCGTCCACGATGTAGACGGTGTCCTTGCGCGGCCGACGGGCCGGTGAGATGGCCAGCAGAGGCGCGAGGTGGTCGAGGATACGGTCGGCCGCCGGCTTCGAGACCCGGAACAACGGCGCCACCTGCCGCAAAGTGAGGTTCGTTCGCCAGTACGTCGCCACCAGCAACACCCGGTCCGCCAGCGGCAGCCGCCACGGCCGGCCGCGCTGCACGTCACCGCCCTGACGCCGAACCAACGCCACCAACCTGGCGAACTGCACCTCGGTCAGCCCAGAGAACGGCTCGATCCACTTCGGATCATCTGCTGAGATCACCCCACTCATGACCAGCCAACGCACCAACCACCCCACCGGTTACGGGACAACCTCTAGCGTGCGGGTGCAGATCCGCATGACGCTCAGGGCGTCGCCCCCTCCGCGCGTACGCAGGACGCCACGGCGACGGCCCGTGCAGCACGCTCTCCACGATGTTGCGGGGCCCGGACCGACTTGCGGCCGCGCCCTCGGTGAACCACTGCTCGTAAGGCAGGAGCAATGTGTGGTTGGCGCTGTTCGCTCGCGGTGACATGGCCGTTGTCCCTTCGATTCAGGTCATCGGCCGGTGAGGATCGTCCCAGCGTCTCCCCGAGGCCGCTCCTGGCTCGCCGTCACGTTGCCCCAGCGTCGGCCCGTCGAGGTTGGCGGGGGAGCCACACTGCCCGGCTCGCCGGCCGCCCACCTGAGAGGGGAGGGCCTGGAAATCGAGGCGCATCATGCCCCGATTTTCGCGCCGTTGCCTGAAAAACCGCAGGTCAGTGCGGAGGTAGCTCTAGCGCAACCTCCGGAGGTTGCGTTTTTGGCTCCTCCCAGGAGAGCGGAATCGACACCTCCCAAGGTGCGGGAATCGACACCTCCCGGGCGCCGGGGAGTTCGACATCACGCGGGAGACCAAAAACCGTCGCATCTCCTTCGGCCACGGCCCGCACGTCTGCCCCGGCGCGGCACTGTCCCGGCTGGAGGCGGGGGTGGCGCTGCCCGCGCTGTACGCCCGTTTCCCGCACCTGGACCTGGCGGTCCCGGCGGCCGAGCTGCGCCACAAGCCGGTGGTCACCCAGAACGACCTGTTCGAGCTTCCGGTCCGCCTGAACGGGTGACTTGACTTCGAGCGCGCTTCAGCTCGTAGCGTCGCAGGCGCTTCGGTGCCCGGCGTCCCTCACGGGATGCCGGGCGGCCAGAT
>NZ_JBEYXR010000052.1:0-6158 GCF_040645135.1 Streptomyces sp. NPDC046859 | reverse complement strand
CAGACCCCAAGCCGTTCATCTGGACCAAGACCGCCGAGGAGATCCTCGAATCCCTCGCAAGATTCTGCCGACGGATCTCCGGCGCAGGACACTAGTAGGGCTTCCACGTGCCGTCCTGGTCGTCCGCTTTCCCGGTGACGGCCTCGGTGAAGGCGGTCCGTGACTGCGATGGCAACGGGACTCTGCCGGGCCGACCGTGGTGTCTTCCGCTGGCCGAACGGGTTTTGGTGGTGGCCGTGTACCACAGCACGAATCTGACCATGCGGCAGCTCGGGCCGCTGTTCGGGATCTCGTCCTCGACGGTGTTCCGGGTGATCCAGCGGCTCGGTCCGCTGCTCGCACTGGAGCCCGTCTCCCGACCAGGCGATGCGGCCGACCGGTTGTGGATCGTGGAAGGCTCCCTCATCCCGGTACGCGACCGGAAGGTCGGCTCCTCGTCACGCAAGTACCGGTTCCCCGCAAAGGGGCAGGTCATCGTGGACACCGACACCCGCCTGGTGATCCCCGCGGCCCGGCCGGTGCCGGGCACCACCGCGGACGCGCATGCCTGACGTGCTTCCGGCTGGCCGGGCACTGCCAGAACGTGACCGTCCTGGCGCACGGCGCCTACCTCAACTGCGGCATGGTCACCCCACACCGGAAATGCCCCCGGCGCGAGCTGCTGCCGGGCGAGGAAGACGACAACGCGGCGCACCGCAAGGTCCGTGCAAGGGTGGAGCATGTGATCGGCCGGATGAAGAACTACCAGGTCCTCCGCGACTGCCGGCAACACGGCGACGGCCTCCGCCACGCCGTCCAGGCCGTTGCCCACATGCACAACCTCGCCCTCGCATCATGATTAGAGGACCGTCTCCACCCGCCCTGTCCTGCCCAAACACAGCCTTCTGCAACACCCTTGAGCCGTGGACCCGGATCTGGTGGAGCACGACGTCGAAGAACTCACGCTCGCGCTCCGGGGTGATCCTGGAGCGGCGCGTGCCGACCGGTCCGGGCCGGTCCACGTCCTGCGACGTCATGGTGCGCCGCACCTCGGGTGTGTCCGGCGTTCGCCGGCGCGCCACTTCACCGGTACGCATGCGTATCGGTATACCAACATCGGTACGGTTCGTTTCGAGGAGTGCGGGGCGACGGGCGACCGTGGATTCGCGCCAGATTGCGCGCTGACGGTTTCCGGCCGAACCGCGAGCGGCGTGCCCGCGTGGCACCGGCCGCTTGGCTCCGCGGGGAACGCGGGCCCCGGATGGCCGCACACCTCTGTGGCCAGCGGCCGTGGCCGCCGACGCGGGAGCGGGGAGCGGCGGACGCGTGCCGCGGGGACCGCCGGCATCCGGGCGAGAGCGTGCGAATCCGTCGTTTTCGGCCGGGCGGGCACAGCCGCCGTGCCCTTCCTGGGGCCTGGAGGGTGGCGCATTGCGTCCGGTGCGGTTCGCTCGTGCGTATGTGTCGTGTTCCCGCCGGTCAGATCAGGGCACATGGCCCGTGGCTCGGGGGGCGAGTGCCGACTGACCCGGGCGTGGCCGCTGACCAGAGGTGGGGGACATGGTTCGTACTGTCGTGGTGCACGACGAGGAACTGCTGCGATCGGCATTGGTGCAACTGTTGAGATCCGATGCCGCGCTGGAGGTCTCGTCCCGGGCACCCGGCGTCGACCTGCCGGATCGTGACGAATTACCGACCGACGTGTGGGTCGTGGACGGCGACTGTCTTTGGGGTTCCGGGCAGACGCACGACACGTCGTTCCGGGTGCGGCGCGGTGACCGGCTCGTCGTGCTGACGACCGCCAGGCGTCCGGGGATACTCCGCCGGGCGTTCGACGGCGGTGCTCTCGGGCTGGTCGACAAGAACGCTCCGGCCCGGCGGCTGATCACCGCGGTGCACACGGTCGCAAAGGGTGAACGCTTCCTCGACGAGACGCTCACCGTCGCCCTGCTGGAGGGCGCCTCGATGCCGCTGACCACTCGTGAACTGAGCGTGCTGTCTCTCGCCTCACAAGGGGCGCCCCTGGCCGAGATAGCGGCCCGTCTGCACCTCTCCCGGGGCACCGTCCGCAACTACATGGCCGCCGCCATACGGAAGGTGGGCGCCCGCAACCGGGTCGACGCGATACGCATGCTCCAGAGCGGCGGCTGGACGTAGGCGCGCGGCGGTCCGGACTCCGGACGGCCCGCGGCGGTCAGCGCCGGCGGGCCGGTCCGCCCTGCCAGTGGCCCGTCAGGTCCCGGTAGAGCGGCGAGCGGTCCAGCACCTCGTCGTGCGTGCCGCACACGGCGTCCGTTCCGTCCAGGACCAGCACCCGGTCGGCGCGTACGGCGGACGACAGGCGGTGCGCCACCACCAGGAGCGTTCCCGGGCGCCGTGCGAGGGCCTCCTCCGCGCGCGCCTCGGCAGCGGGGTCGAGATGGCAGGTGGCCTCGTCGAGCAGCAGCAGGGGGGCGGGTGACATCCAGGCGCGGGTCAGCGCGAGGAGTTGTCGCTCGCCGTGGGAGAGTTCGGCGGGCCGCAGCGGTGCGTCGAGGCCGCCCAGCCGCTCCACCAGGGGCCACAGGCCGAGAGCGTCGACGGCGGCGTCGAGGTCCGCGCGGCTCGCGCCCGGGCGGAGGTAGGTGAGGTTGTCGCTCAGGGTGCCGGAGAAGACGTACGCCTCCTGGGGCATCAGGACGCGCAGCGCGGCGAGTTCGGCGGGCGGCCGCCCGGTCACCTCCCGGCCGTCCACCCTGACCTCGCCGCCGCTGGGCGCGAGCGTGCCCGCGATCAGGCGGGTGAGGGTTGACTTGCCGATGCCGCTGGGGCCGACGACGGCGAGGTGCTCGCCCGGGGCGACGCACAGGTCGAGCGAGTCGAGGACGGGTTCGGCGCGCACGCCGTAGGAGAGCGTCACGGACCGCAGTTCCACGGCCGCGGTCCGGGCGCGGTCCGCCGGGCGTCCCCCGAGGTTTGGTGCGTCGTCACCGGGGCCGGGGATCGCGGCCGTCGCCCGGGCGGTGACGGCCGCGCCGCCCGCGCCGGGGGCCGGACGGGGCGCTGCCGCGAGTGCGGGCTCCGGACGGGTGGCCGCCGGCGCCCGTACACTCCCCGGCTCCCCGGCCCGCTCCGGCTCCCCGGCCCGCTCCTGCTCCGCTGCCCGGGGCCGCTCCGGCCGCGGCTGCGGCCGCTCCGGGCCGATGATGCGGTCGAGGACGACCAGCAGCCGGGACCCGGCCGCCCCGAGCGCGGTCATCAGCGTGTGCAGGGCGGGCAGCAGCGACTGGACGAGGTAGGTGAAGGCACCGAGCAGCGCGCCCGCCGTCACCCCCCGTCCGCGCAGCCACGGAACGGCCAGCAGCAGCGCCAGGACCGGCAGGTGACCCGCGACCCCGAGCGCCGCCGTACGCACCGCCGCCCAGCCGGCCAGGACACGGGCCGCCGCCGCGGCACCCTCGATCAGCTCCGCGCCGCGCCTCGCCGCCGCAGGCCCGGTCCCGCAAGCGGTCAGGTCCCGCAACGCCGCCCGCGACCGGGCCGCGTGGTCGCCCAGTGCCTCGTCGGCCGCCAGCGCGCGTCGCTGCGCCGCCGCCATCGGGCGTAGCGTCACCAGAAACAGCCCCAGACCGAGCGACAGCGGGGGAAGCACCACCACGAGGAGGGAGGGATGCAGCGACAGCAGCCCCAGCAGCGCTCCGGCGGCTGTGAAGACGAACGAACGGAGCGTCAGGACGAGACCGGCGAAGCTGTCCCGGGCGATCTCGACCTGGTTCGTCAGCCGGGAGACGGCCGCCCGGTCCGTCTCACCGGGACCGCCCGCCGCGGCGGGTCCCAGGGACCGGTCGACCGCGTGCCGCACCAGACCGTCGCGCAGCGGCTCCGTCAGACCGGCCAGCTGGGCGAACACGCCCCGGATCACCGGGGCTCCGAGCAGCACGGCCACCAGCGCGACCGTGAGCCAGAGCAGCCCCCGGCGCGTGTCACCGGCGAGGAATCCCTGGTCGACGGCCTGGGCGACACCGTACCCCACGAGGAACGCCTGCCCGGTCTCGGCCAACGACCAGAGGGCGAGGCGCACCAGGACCCCGGAGCGGCGGGCGAGGAACCGGCGGGCGGGCGGCGCCAGGCGCCGCACCGCCCCGGATCCGTCGTCCGTTTCGCGCGTGTCCGCGGACGCGGCGCGGCGGGTCACCGCCGTGCTCCCTCGGATACGGGCGGGTGTGCGGCTCCGTCGGGCGGCGCTTGCCCGGCCCCGGCCGGGTCGGCGGCGAAGACCGCCCGGTAGCCGGCCAGTTCCCACAGATCGCCATGCGGCGCGACGGCCCGCACTTCCCCCTCCTCCAGCCAGATCACCAGGTCCGCCCGGGCCGCCACCGAGGGGCGGTGCGCGACGACCAGCCTGGTCCCGGGACGCACCGACCGGCGCAGCGCCCGGTCCACCTCGTGCTCGGTGGCGGTGTCCAGGCCGGACGTCGCGTCGTCCAGGATCAGCAGCCGTCCGGCGTGCGCGAACGCCCGTGCCAGACCGAGGCGTTGGTGCTCGCCGCCCGAGAGCGGCGCTGCGGCAAGCGGGGTGTCGTACCCGTGCGGCAGCCGACGCACGAACCCGTCGGCTCCCGCGGCACGGCAGGCTTCCCGCACCTGCTCGGGCGACACCCGCCGAGGTCCGGTGGCGACCATCTCGGCGACCGTGCCCCCGGCCGGGGCGGGGCGCTCGAAGGCGTAGCCGATCTCGGTGCGCAGGGAGTCCCGGGTCAGCCGGTCGAGACGGACGCCGTCCAGCAGCACCTGTCCCTCGTCGGGATCGACCAGCCGCCCCGCCACGGCGGCCAGGACGGACTTGCCGGCTCCGCTGCGGCCGACCACCGCCGCCGTGGCGCCGCCCGGCACCCGCACGCCGTCGGCGTGCAGCACCTGCCTGCCGTCACGCACCACGCGTACCCCGCGCAGTTCGAGATCGCCCCGCCCGGCCGGCGGCAGCCGGCGTGCCCCGTGGACCAGCGCGGGGACACGGGCCAGGGCCAGGGTCCGGTTCCTCGCCTCGCGGCCGCGCACCACCGCGCCCAGCAGGGACGCCGCGCCACCGATGCCGGCCGTCAGCTGCGCGTAGCGGATCACGGCGAGGAGCTCGCCCACGCTCAGGGCGCTTGAGGCGAGCCGCAGGCCGCCGACGGCCGTGGCGGCCAGGGTGAGCAGGGGGACCAGGACCCCGCTGCGGGCCAGGGCGCGTCCGTGGAGCACCCACATGTGCCTGCCCTGGGCGGTAAGCCGGTCCAACGGCTCGAGCACACGGGCCCGTTCACGGGCGCGAGTGCCCGCCGCGTTGATCGTCGCCGCGCCCTCCATGGCCTCCAGCAGCCGGGAGGCGATCTCCGCCTGCGTCTTCTGGTAGGCGCCGACCGAGGCGCCGGTGTCCCGGGCGAAGGCCCGCAGGACGAACCCGAGGGCGGGCAGCCCGGTCAGCACGCAGGCGGCCACCCACAGGTCGACCACGGCCAGCGCCGCCAGGGCGCCCACGGGCGTGGCCATCGAGGCCGCCAGCGCCGCCCGGGCCGCCGGGGCGGCTCCGGCGTCGGCGGCGTTCAGGGTCAGCCGGGCCCCGACGTCCCCGGGCGCGTACGGCCGGGCGCGGTCCGGTACGGCTCGCAGGAGGCCGTCGAGGGCACGGGAGCGGACGGACGCCGTCCAGGTGGCGTTGCAGCGTCCGGTGAACAGGGAGGTGAGGCTGTCGAGCAGCAGCTCGCCCACGAGGAGCGCGGCGCTCAGCATCAGCCAGCGTCCCGCGGCACCGGCGGTGCCGCCGTCGCGCAGGAGCAGATCCAGTGTGCGGCCGAGGACGTAGGGCTGGGCCACGGTCACCGCGGCCGAGGCGACCGAGCACAGCAGCACCAGCGCTTCGGGGGCGCGGCCCGGTATCGCGCCGCTGGCTGCGCCGCCTGCCTTGCCCGCGCGCCGTGCCCGGGACCCGCTCGTCGGCACCAGTCGGCCTCCTTCCGTGCGTCCCACCGTGTCGGGACACCGGCCGCGCGACCGGACGGCCGAGGTGTCCGTGCATGCGGGTACCGGCGCTCCGGGCGGAAACCCGGAGCGCCGGTACCGGGCGGCAGGGCTCATCGACCTCCGCTGCCCCAACGCCCGTGCCTGCCCCGCCCAGTTGCGGGAGCGGGTCTCCTATCTCGCCGGCCGGGAGAGCCTGG
>NZ_JBEYXR010000051.1:0-7419 GCF_040645135.1 Streptomyces sp. NPDC046859 | reverse complement strand
AGACCCCAAGCCGTTCATCTGGACCAAGACCGCCGAGGAGATCCTCGAATCCCTCGCAAGATTCTGCCGACGGATCTCCGGCGCAGGACACTAGGAGACGTCCTTTCGTCTCTCAGGCCCGTTCCGCTGCCTCTGCCAAGATCCAGCGGGGCGGGCCGTTCTGTATCTGGCGGGTGCCGGAAACCCCACGTTACGCGACCTTGCTATAGCTCGCTATGTCTAGCCGCATTTCGCCACAGCGCGGAGCATTGATCATGTGGAACTGGACCCGACCCGCGCGAAGTGGACTCAGATTGCCGTCGAGATTGAGCGGCGCATTGACGCGGGCGTGTACCCAGTGGGCACGAAGCTTCCCGGCATCCTTGCCTTGTGCGCTGAGTTTGACGTCGCCCAGGTGACCGCACGGAAGGCACTTGCCGACCTACGTGAGCGCCGGTTGATCCGTACTGAGAACGGCATTGGTTCGTTCGTCACTGAGCGCCCCAACTAAGCACGGTCTTAAGCGAGTTGGCGGGCTGCACGAAGCCGCCACGCACCCGCTGACCTGGGGGTTGCTCAGATCTGCTAGTTGTGAATGTTCGGATCCGCGAGCACGGCCCAGCCCGAAGCCGTCGAGGTTGCGGAGATCAGCGACAAGGGTGGCGCCGAGGCCCAGCAGCCGGTCCACCTCCTGCTCACGTGAGGTCTCCGGGCGCAGGTACAGATGGAGTCGGTTCTTGACCGTTTTGGGCTCGGGCACCTGGTTGAAGTAGAGCGCGGGGCCTTCCGCCAACGACACCTGCGTCTCCGGGTCACCCGGTCTGGCGTCGGGATGCAGCGGACAGCCCGTCACCCTGCTGCAGAACCGCGCCAGTTCATAGGCATCCGCACAGTCGATCGCCACGTTCTGCAGTACCGAGACCATGCGAGCCAGCCTTCCGGATCGTCGCTCCAGGCGCCACCGGCTTCCACTCCGTCCCCGCCCCTCACAGCTCCTCACCGACCCCCCGGCCGGCCGCCGCGGCCAGGAGGCGGTACAGGACCGGGACCGGGATCGCCGGGTTGGTGACCGCCTCGTAGGCCGTGTCGCGGTCGTGCAGCAGCCCGGACAGGACGCGGGCCGGAAGCCGCGCGCTGCGGATCGCGGCCGCGCGGACGTAGTCCTTCGGGTCGCTCAGCAGCCGTACGGCGTCGGCCGGTGCCAGTCTGGGGTCCACGGCGGCGCGCCGGCGTACCTCGGCTTCGGGATCGCGGGCGAGTCGTACGACGTCGGCGGCGGTGGACCGCGGATCGTCCAAGGCCAGCCGGCGCATCCGCCCGTCGGGATCGTCGACATGACGCAGCAGGCCGGTGCGGGGGAAGTTCGGGTGGTCGTGGGGACGGCCGGGGTGGCTGAAGCTGCCGTCCCACCAGCGCCAGACCTCCAGCAGCGTCTCGGCCGGCGCGTCGTCGCAGGATTCGGCGAGGAACAACTGGACCACGCGGTCCTCGTCCCGGGCCAGACGCTCCACGACATCCGACGGAAGGTGCTGGGCACGCGCCACGCTGCGGCGGACGAGCGGATGGGGCGAGGCGGCCAGGCGGCGCATCGCGTCGGCGTCCCCGTGCAGACTCTCCACCCAGGGCAGGGCGGACGACATCGACGTCAGGTCGAAGTCATGGGGCACGGCCGCCCGCTGCTCCTCGGTCAGGTCGGGGCGCACCGCCACCACCGAGCGGACGTCGTCGCAGGCGTCGCCCGCCAGGACGGCGACACCCGATGGGCTGAGCCCGGGGTTGACGGCCAGCGCCCGACGTACTCCCGTGTCCCTGTCCCGGACCAGCTCCGCCTCCAGGCCGGGCGCCAAGCGGCACTGTTCGAGCGCGCGCCGGGGCTCGGGCAGCGAGGTCAAGACCCCGCGCGGCATCGGCACGGTGGTGTGGTGGGCCAGCAGCGCGGCCGCGCGGACCGTGCCGTCGGGGTCGGTCAGCAGCCGCTCCCGGACAGACGCGGCGAGATCGTCCCACCGGCCACAGGCAGCCGCGCGTACGCCGGGATCGGCGTCGACCGCGACGGCGGGCAGGCGGTGCGCGGGGACACCCGGGAGTTCGGCGGCCTCGGCGCGGCAGGGGCCGGTGAGGAGGACCTCGTACAGGTCCTCAGGGAGACGCACACCTCGGGCGCAGGCGCGGGTGGCCCACAGCACGCGGCGGCCCGGCGACGGTTCGGCGCGGATCAGGCGTACCCACTGCTCCGGCGTGAGCTTCGGCCGCAACGTGTCGGCGGTGCCACCGCGTACCTCCGGGTCGGGGTGGGCCAGCGCGGCGTCCAGGACGGCGGGCCGGTCGCAGCTGTGCAGGAAGCCCGGCGCCAGATCAAGGAGTTCGATCAGCAACGCGTCCGGCGCGGCAGGGTTGAGCCCGATCCCTTCGGCCCAGTGGGCGGGCCGTGCCGGTTTTCCGGGTACCGCCGCCCACACCTCGTCGCGTTCGGCCTCGGTCTCGCTCCCGGCGGCCTCGGCGGTCTCCTCCAGCCGCTCAGGCAACCGGTCGAGCGCTGTGATCCGGGGCTTGTCCGCTCCAGGTACTTCCGCCAGCAGCACCTGCCCGTCCAGGGACAGGGCCACGAACCCGGGGCCGCCCGAGAGCCCCGGCAGGCCGCCGGCCGAGCGGACCCGGGTCCACCAGGCGTCGTTGCCGCCGATCCGGTGTCCACGGACGGCCACCAGGAACTCGCCGTCGCCATCGGCAAGGCGGTCCCACCATGTGACGTCGAGCGCCTCCCGGACGGCGTCGTCCGGCGCCGCGATGCCCCGGGCGACGCGCCAGCTGGCTTCGGGTGGGAACACGCTGCCGGGGCGCACTTCCGCGAGCACGACGAGCCCAGCTCGGACCAGCAACTCGTTGAGACTCTCTCGCGGCGGCACGCGATCATGGTCCTCTCCTGATCAAGATCGGACAAGCACCTCTCCATCTGTCTGCGAACCGCCGCCTCCGTCGCCGCCGCCGTCTGGCTTCGCACATGGCCGCCCGGGCAGCTAGCCGTCGATATCGAGCGCAGTGCCGTACAGGCGGTCCACCTTCAACCGGATGACCATGCGGCGCTCGGCGACCAACTGCTCCAGGAACGCGGCTTCGTCCTCCGGCTTCGCCGCAGGCGGGATCATCGCCAGGAGTTCCCGCCCGACGGCGTCGCCGGCCACGGTCGTGCTCTCGGAGACCTCGGCCTCGCCCTCTGCGACGGCGAACGACCACACGTCGCCGCCCTGCACATGAAGCGCCGCACGCGGGTTGCGCCGCAGGTGCGCGACCTTGACCCGGTCCGCCGTCGTCGAGAACCGCACCGTCCGGGCTTCGGCATCCCAGCTGTACAGCATGGTGGTCAGGTGGGGGTGGCCACTGCGCTTGACGGTGGCGAGCGTGCCGAACTGCTGCTTGCCGAGCAGGCTGGAGAGGGCATCGTCGGACAGGGGGCGAGGTGCTGGCCTTTGAGTCATGACGTGGTCAACGTCCGTGCCCGAGCGGCAATTTCCGGCACGTGACTCCAGGACCGTTTTCGAGCCGAACAACCGAATCCTAGAGCGCCGAGCAGCCGAGCCCTTCGGGTACTTCGCCGATCAGCGGGTCGGCGCCGCCGGGCGGGAACGACGTACGCAGGGTGAAGGCGTACGGGGTCGGACCGTGGGTGCGCAGGTGCAGCAGACGCGACTCCGCTTCGGCGACGGTCGGACGGTGGCCCTCCGGCACCCACCACAGCGTGGTCATGGCCTCCCGGACGCGCTCGAACCACTCGCGCCGACGGCTGAGCATCTCCCGGTGGCGGCCCTGGTACATGAACGCGGTCAGCGTGTCGGTGTCCCGCCATACCGACATGTTGATGATCAGCCATGGGTCGCCGAAAACGGGGATGGCCGTCGCGTCGCCCTCCTCGCTCTGCAGCCGCCACACGAATCCGTCGGCGGCGTCGGCGTCGGCGTTGACCGGGTCCAGGTTGTCGACGAACTCCTTCAACAAGGGAGTGTCCAAGGGGGCTTTGAGTCGGGCGATGTTCACCTGGGCGAGTTCGTATGCGGTGTCGGTCATGTACCGGAGGTTAGGCCGGGGTCGATGCGCCGAGGTACCCCCGTCTCATCAACCGATCACGCGTGAGCGCGAGTTCAGGGCATCTTCTCGTGCTTTGCCGCTCAGCGCCTCGACTCGTACCGGGTCATGACCACGCCGCCGGGAAATGTCCGCGTGTCCAGCGTGTTCAGGTTCACCCAGCTGTCGAGCGCGGTGAAGAACGGTGTACCGCCGCCCACCAGGACCGGATGGGTCGCGACCACGTACTCGTCGACCAGTCCGGCGCGCATGGCCGCCGCGGCGAGTGTCGCGCCACCGATGTGCATCGGGCCGCCCTCGCCGGCCTTGAGCCGCGTAATCTCGGCGACCGCGTCGCCGGTGACCAGGCGGGCGTTCCAGTCGACCTTGTCGATCGTCGAGGAGAACACCACCTTCGGCGTGTCCCGCCAGGTCCGCGCGAACTCCATCTCCGCCGGGGAGGCGCCGGGCTGCTGGTCGCCGGTGGGCCAATAGGAACTCATCGTCTCCCACAGCTTGCGTCCGTACAGAGCCAGATCACAGGCCTGCTCGAGGTCGAGCCACCACTGGAACAGCTCCTCGCTCGGCGGACCGCTCCAGCCGATGTCGTCACCGGCCGCGGCGATGTAGCCGTCCAAGGACAGGTTCATGCCGTAGATGAGTTTCCGCATGGCGCAGCTTTCCCTCCGTCGATGTCTGTCATGGAGACCAGCGCGGCGCGGGAAACTCATCGGTGCGCGATCCGTACTCGCCGGTCGCCCTCGTGTTCGTCCTCGTGCTCGTCCTCGTGCTCGTCCTCGAGACTCAGCGTGATGTACGTGGGTGACGCGGGCAAGCCGCCCCCATCGCGTCCTCGCCCTCACCCTCGGCGACCGGCAAATGGACCAGTGAAGGTGAGCATCAATGGCCCACATCTTTGGGCCGCCCCGGCCCTAGGGTCGGAGACGTGACAGCACCGGGCACCTGTCAGTCATGCCGTATCCCCCGCCGTGTGCGATAACGGGGAGGACGGGTGCCGGGAGCGGTCGCGGCGGGCGACCTGCTTCCCACGGGAACGCTCGCGTCATCAGGCGCGATGTCCGCTCCCTGATTTCCCTCCTAACTCCGAGGACCCCTCATGCAAGCCATCACCGTCCAGGAACGTGACGCCGGTGTCGGCGGCCTGACCCTCTCCGAGGTGCCCCCTCCGCACGCCGCCGAGAACGACGTGATCGTGAAGGTCCACGCCGCCGGGTTCACTCCCGGTGAGCTGGACTGGCCCAGCACGTGGACGGATCGAGCAGGTCACGACCGCGCCCCGAGCGTGCCCGGGCACGAACTTTCCGGCGTGGTCACCGCGCTCGGCTACGGCACCACCGGCCTGACCATCGGCCAACGCGTCTTCGGTCTGACCGACTGGGCCCGCAACGGCTCACTGGCCCAGTACACGGCTGTCGAGGCGCGCAACCTCGCCCCGCTCCCGGCCGACGTCGACCACATCACGGCCGCCGCTCTGCCGATCTCCGGGCTCACCGCCTGGCAGGCGCTGTTCGACCACGGGCACCTGACCACCGGGCAGACGGTGCTCATCCATGGTGCGGCCGGCGGCGTCGGTTCCCTCGCCGTCCAGATGGCGCGCGAGGCCGGCGCGCGGGTGATCGGCACCGGGCGGGCGGACGACCGTCAGACCGCCCACGACCTGGGTGCGGACGGGTTCGTCGACCTCGATACCGAGAAGCTGGAGGAGGTCGGCGAGGTGGACGTCGTGCTCGACGTGATCGGCGGCGAGATCCTCGAACGCTCGGCCGCCCTCGTCCGCCCGGGTGGCACCCTGGTCACCATCGCCGAACCGGTCACCGTCCACCCCCGCGGCGGACTCGGCGTCTTCTTCGTCGTTGAGCCGGACCGGACCCGCCTGGCCGACCTCGCACAGCGGGTGCGGGACGGCCGGCTCAAGCCGATCGTCGGCGCCGTCCGCCCGCTCGCCGAGGCGGGTTCCGCATTCGCCCCCGGCAAGCGCGTTCACGGCAAGACGATCATCCGCGTCGCCGAGAGCTGAGCCGGCAGGCCCCAGGACGAGGACCAGAGCGGACCCGGTCCCAGACCCGGCCCCGCGGAGAAAATCACCGTGTGAGCGTCACGGCGCCCTGCTAGCGTCTGCGGCATGAAGCGCGCTGCCATGACGACGACGCCGGAGAGTGTCCCGGCGCGCTGACAGACGACCTGATCCGAAGCCCCGGGGCGAGTGCCCCGGGGCTTCGGCGTAGGACCGGTCGCTTGCTCCGCACTCAGCAGGGAGAGCATGATGACCACCTCGCAGGACCACCGCAGGCTCGGCCGTGAACTCGGCCTGTTCGACACCGATCCGCTGATCGGCGTGGGGCTGCCGTACTGGCTTCCCGACGGCGCGGCCGTGCGGCACACCCTGGAGGAGTACATCCGTGGCGCCGAGCGGCGGGCCGGCTACCAGAATTCATTCGCAGTGCATCAGCCTTTAGGCTGGGTGGTGAAGCGAATCTACTGGTCGCGACGCGGGGCGTCGCGGATTCAGGTCCGGCGGAGCCGGACGGCGTGGTTCTTTGCCTGGGGTGAGGAGCGTCGCGAGGGCTTTCCCGGTTCAGCCGGGTGGTGCGCACACCGGTCTCTGCTGTTCGATGTACTGCCTGATCACGGAGAGCGGGGCGCCGGCGGTTCCGGCGAAGTAGGACCCGGACCAGAGTTTGCTGGCCCGCCAGTAGTGGCGTACCAGGTCGGGGAACTCCTGGCGGAGCCTTCGGGAGGAGACACCCTTGAGGGAGTTGACCAGCTTGGTCACGGCGACCTTGGACGGGAAGTTCACCAGCAGGTGGACGTGGTTGTCCTCACCGTTCCTGCATCTCACCCATAACCCAAGTATGTAGGGTGACGGTCATGCAGCTCCGGTACAGCTTTCGCCTGTACCCGGATACCGGCCAGCAGAGGGCGTTGGCGAAGGCGTTCGGGTGCGCCCGTGTCGTGTTCAACGACGCGGTGCGTGCCCGTGAAGACGCCCGTAGGGCCGGGCAGCCTTTCCCGACGGTCGGTCAGCTGTCCACGCGTCTGATCACCGAGGCGAAACGGACTGCCGAGCGGTCCTGGCTGGGTGAGGTCTCCGTGGTAGTGCTGCAGCAGTCCCTGCGGGACGCCGAGAGCGCTTACCGCAACTTCTTCGCCTCCCTCAAAGGCACCCGCAAGGGTCCGAAGATCAGTCCGCCTCGATTCAAGTCCCGCAAGGACGACCGGCAGTCGGTCCGGTTCACCGCCAACGCCCGCTGGAGCATCACCGGCAGTGGCCGTCTGGACCTGCCGAAGATCGGCGCGGTGAAGGTGACATGGTCCCGCACCCTGCCCGCCACCCCCACCTCCGTCACCGTCGTCAAGGAC
>NZ_JBEYXR010000050.1:0-11001 GCF_040645135.1 Streptomyces sp. NPDC046859 | reverse complement strand
AGCACCCCAGACCGTTCGTCTGGACGAAGACCGCCGACGAGATCCTCGACAAAGTCGCCGCCTACTGCCGACGAATCTCTGACTCAGATCACTAGCGCTGTCCGGCGGATCTTGAGCAGACGGCACACACAGACGGCAGTGGAGAAGCCTGGAGATTGCCTGTCACCGGCATGGTCAGGTGCCACCAGCTCCAGCGATGATGAGGGCATCTTCGGGCCAGGCGTAACTCGCGTTTCTGGCCTGCCAGCGGTCGGAGCGGAGCGGCACCATGGCATGGGTGGTAGGAACGGGCGTGCTCTTGGGGCTGCTGGCGATCGCGTTGGGGATCTTGACGCTACGGACAGGGTGGGTCGCCCCCACGGCGCGTCGCCACGTCACCAGGCCGAAGCTCCACGGACTCGGCGCCCTGCTCACGGGCACGTCCTTGCTTCTGCAGAGCCTCTTCTACTTTCGGATTCTGCCGAGTGTCTCCTGGGAGGTCCGCTTCTTCGGTGGGAACGCCTTCCTGTTGGCTGGGCTCCTCCTCATCGCCCTGAGCCAACTGCCGCGGCCCCGCCAGAGCCCGGACCACGCCGATCCCTCAAGCGTCTGAAGGATGGTGGCGGATCACGGCCGAAGCCATCAGCGGACAGCTGCGGCGGTGACGGTGCCGTGGAAGACGTAGGCTCGCTTGTCGTAACGGGTCGCGACCGCGCGGGAGTTATTGAGCCGGTTGATGGTGCGCTCGACTTCGTTGCGGCGCCGGTAGTGGTCGCGGTCGAAGCCGGCGGGTCTGCCGCCTGCGCTGCCTCTGCGTCGCCGGTTGGCCCGCTGGTCCTTGGGTTCGGGGTTGGTGTGCCGGATGGGGCGTCTTCGCAGGGGTAGCGGCGGTTGCGGTGGGAGCTGTATGCCTTGTCGCCGCTGACGTGGTGCGGCCTGGTTCGGGGGCGTCCGCCCAGCGGCCGGGGGACCCGGATCCGGCCCAGGACCTCGATCATCTGCGGGGCGTCGCTCCACTGGCCTGGCGTGAGCAGGAGGGACATTGGGCGGCAGCCGCCATCGCAGGCGAGGTGGATGGGCGCGGACCGCCTCAGTTCAGAGTGAGCATCGGTACAGGGACTGGACCGAGGCCGGCGCCGGCCCCGCCACCGGTCAGCCCTCACCGAACCGATATCGAATCACCGCTCCCGAACCCGGAGTTGACGGATCCCGGAGGCCATTTCTGCGTCCGGAACGCAACTTCGACACGGCTCCCGGATGCGTCTACCGTCACCTGGTCCTCGGCGATCGCCGTGCGTCGCGGAGGAGTTCGGCAGCGAGACTCGCCGACTCAGGACCGCACCAGGAACCTCGGCCAAGGGAGACGCATGCCCCATCTCGCGCTGTACACCTTCGGAGTACTGAAGTCCCCTCTGGCCGATCCGACGCCGCTGACGCGCGAGTTCTACGACATCGGAGAGGCCGTCTACCGGACGCTCGGCCGGCACCCGGGGTACGTCGCCCACGCCGAACCGGCGAAGGCCGACCGGGGCGTGCTCTTCGGGGCGGACTGGGGCGCGTGGGGAGAGTTCGCCGTACCCGCCTGGTACGACAAGGGCCGCACGCCGGACACCACCGCCCTGGCCGCGACCCTGTCCCTCTGGACCGGCCTGCGACCCGCCTTCGACGCCGTCCACACCGGTCTGCACCGCGCGGCACTGAACAGGCGTTACGACTGGTTCGAGCGGACAGGAAACCCCGGTCACGTGCTCTGGTGGCTCCCCGAGGGCGCGGTCCCCACCTGGCAGGACGGGGTATCGAAACTGGAGTCCCTGCACGACCACGGCTCCGCGTCGCACGCCTTCACCTTCCACCGCGCGTTCACGCCGGAGGGAACCGCCACCACGGCCCGTGATCAGGCCAGGTGAGACGACTCGGGTGAGGACGCCCTGGCGGCCTGCTCGATCTTCGCCCAGTGGGCCGCCCTGGCTTCCTCGTCGGCTTCCTGCTCGTACTGGGCGCGCAGTCCGGTCCGCCCGTCGAGTCCCTCGCGCAGGATGTCGGCGTGCCCGGTGTGCCGGTCGGTCTCGCCGAGGACGTGGACCATGACGGCGAGCAGGGTCGTGTTGGGACGGGGTTCCGGCCACCACGGCACGTGGCCGGGGGCGTCGAGGGGAAGCTCGTCGATGGTCGCGTCCGCGTGTTCCCACGTGCGCCGGTAGAACCCGACGATCTGGTCGACGGTCTCGTCCTCGGCCGCCCAGTGATCGCTGCCGTCGGAGTCCTGCCACCGGGTCAGTGGTTCGGGGGAAGGCCGGTCGAAGACCTCGCCGAAGTACCTGGCCTCGACGGTGGCGACGTGTTTGACCAGGCCGAGGAGGTTGGTCCCGGTCGGTGTCAGAGGCCGGCGGACGTCGTATGCGGACAGGCCGTCGAGCTTCCACAGCAGCGCCTCACGGTCCCGCCGCAGTCTGCCGTGCAGGACGCTCTTGGCCAAGTCGTCGGTCATGCGGCAGGAGCCTGCCATGAGCGGGCTCCTGCCTTCAAGATCTTCCAGTGATCCACTGGTTGCCGACCACTCGGCGTCCGTGTGTCCGTCACTCGCGGGCACACGTGAAGCTGGCCGCGCTGTCAGGGTCACCGGCCCGGTACTTGGGCCAGCCCGGGTACTCACACAGAGGGCGTGCCCTGTCGTCGTTCGCGTCGGTGACGACCTGTGCGACGGGTTCCCTGTCCCGCTCGGTCCAGCGCTCGACGGCGGTGAGGGAGTCCCAGGCGGCAGCGAAGGCGGGGCTGCCGAAGTTCGCGTGATTGGCGCCCGGCACGAGGTAGTACCGCATGAACTCCCGTGTCCTGCGCGGCCCCACCGTCTCGGCCACCCGCTCGTAGTAGTCGTTCGTCGCGCGGTGCGAGACCAGTTCGTCCGCCGCTCCGTGGAGGAGCAGGAGCTTGCCGCCCGCTCGGGCGAAGGGGGAGAGGTCCGGGTCGTTGATGTCCTGCAGCTCGGACAGCCGGCTGATGCGGTCGAGCCATTTGCCGGGACGCGCCGGGTCGACGGTCAGGGAGTCACGGCCGGGTTCCCTGGTGAGGACGTACCTCACCCACTGGTCCCAGTACTGCATGCCGTATCCGCTGGTGAGCGGCATCGGATGGGCGGGCGCCGTCGTGCCGAAGCCCAGGACCGGGGTTCTCATGTCGGCGCCGGAGAGGAAGGGGAAGCCGGGGTAGCCGCGCTCGCCGCTGGCGACCCGGTACGGCCACTTCCACGGCGACGAGATGGCCCGGACCGCGGTGATCTGGCGGTCCGAGAGGCAGGAGGGGCCCGTGTCGGCGCCACCAGGGCAGCGCAGGGTGCCCGGATCGAACCGGCAGGCGTCCGGGTGCGAGACGACCCGGTCGGTCAGTCCGTCCAGTCCGTCGCACGCGCGCATCACGCTCTCGTGGAGCAGTGTCTGCTTCTCCGGTCCGGGGAACGCCCCGGGCTGTGCCAGCACCTGCGTGGCGCGGCCCAGATAGAGCGCCTCGGCGAGGTTGTTCCAGGCGGGGTAGGCGGAGATCACGCCGTCCATGGCGGTGGGCCACCGCTGGACCATCGCCAGCGCCTCCCGGCCACCGGTGGATCCGCCCGCGAAGTACGTGTATCGGGGCTTCGCGCCGTAGAACGCGCGGATCAGGAACTGGGCGGCGTCGTGCGTCTTCTTGAGCGCGTCACCGGCGGCGAAGTTCCGCAGCGCTTCGTCGTTGACGGCGAAGGACCCGTCGAGCGAGAGGATGGGGTGCTTGGCCGGGTCCGCCTGGTGCCCGGAGTCACTGGCGTACGTCGCGTAGCCGCGTGCCAGCGGCGCGGTCCCGTCCTTCGGGGGGAAGGGCACGTCGCCCCGGACGTCGGGAACGGTGCCGTTGTAGCCGCCACCCCCGAACATCATGGATCTGCGGTTCCAGTCGAGGGGGAGGGCGACGCGCAGGGTGATGTCGGGTGCGGAGCGGTCCACGGGGGAGAGGGCCGCGTCGACCCGGCAGTAGGTGAGGCCGACGCCGCTGACGGTCTCCGTCACCGGGGACGAGGCGTGGACGCGGCCGCCCCGCGTGGGCAGGGAGATGACGGCCGCCGGAACGGCCGTCCCGGTCAGCGCCGCGCACCGCGCCTCCGCGCTCCTGGACGCGGCGCCCAGGTCCGTGGCCTCGGACGGACGCGCCTGTGCGGGGACGGCCATGAGGGCGCCGGCCGTGGCCAGCGCGATCCCCGTCAGCGTCCTGGGGTTCATACGGATTCCTTCCACCGGGGGGAGGCGTCGGGTTCACCGGCCGGGAGACCCCGGGCCGGGCACGAGGGCCGTGAGGGTCTCGTCATCGGCTCGGTTCGGGCATGCGCTGGGCGCGCAGTTCCGAACGCCGGACCTTGCCCGCCGCGTCCCGCAGGGAGTCGTGGACCAGTTCGATCGACTTGGGCAGCTTGTGCCGTGACAGCCGGCCGTCGAGGAAGGCGTGGATGTCGTCCTCGGTGACGTCGGCCCGGTGCGGCGTGTGGACGATGGCGTGGAGCCGGTTGCCGGTGTCGGGGTCGGGCAGGCCGATGACGACGGCGGTCAGGACGTGCTCGTGTTCGACCAGGGCCGCCTCGATCTCCGCGGGGTACACGTTGACCCCTCCGACGGTGATCATGTCCGAGCGGCGGTCGTGCAGGTACAGGTAGCCGTCGGCGTCGAACCGTCCCATGTCCCCGAGTGACGACCAGCCGTCGCGCGTGGTGGCTTCGGAGCCGATGTAACGGTAGGTGGCGGGCGTCCCCGGAGTGACCCGCATATAGATCTCGCCGGAGACGCCGGGTTCGGTGACCTCGGCCCCGTCGGGGTCCAGCAGCTTGATCTGTCCCCATGTCACTTTGCCGATGGAGCCCACGTGCTGGAGCCACTCGTCGCCGCGAAGGGTGCAACCGGCTTCGGCCTCCGTGCCGCCGTACAGCTCCCAGACCCGCTCGGGGCCCAGCCACTCGATCCAGGTCCGTTTCAGCCAGACGGGGCAGGGTTCCGCGCAGTGCCATACCGAACGCAGCGAGGCGAGCGAGTACCGGTCGCGGACTTCGTCCGGGAGCGCTGTGATGCGGCGCATCATCGTGGGGACCAGGTACACCCAGGTCACCGCGTGCTCGTCGATCGCGGCCAGCGTCCGCTCCGCGTCGAACCTGGTCAGCAAGGTCACCGAGCCGCCGAGGAAGATCGTCGTCAGGGCGGTGACGAAGGGGGCGTTGTGGTGGAGCGGAGCCGTGATCAGCGCCTGCTCCCCGGCGCCGATCCCCCACATGTCCGAGTCGAACGTGGAGGTGACCGCCGGCCTGCCGGACAGGATGATCTTCGGGCGGCCGGTCGATCCGCCGGAGGTCGGCGCCTTCCAGGACGTCGCCATCGCCGGTTCGAGGTCGTCGTCGCTCCACCCGGCTGCCAGTTCCCCGACCGTCAGCGCCCTCGTACGGTCGAGGGGCGCACCGCCCGGCTCGGTGACCACCACGGCGGGGTCGCCCAGTTCGAGGATGGCGTCGAGTTCGGCCGGCCTCATCCGCGGTGACAGGACCTGCGGTGTGGCGCCGGCCTTGTAGCAGGCGAACACGGCGAGCACGAGGTCGGTCGAGTTGGGCAGTACCAGGGTCACGATCCGTCCGGTGGCCGCCCCGGCGTCCAGCAGCCCGCGCGCGACGCGGTTGCTGCCCCGGTGCAGCTCCTCCCAGGTCAGTGTCTCGGTGCCCGCGCGCACCACCACGGTGTCCCCGGTCTCGGCGGCGAAGGCGCCGGGGATCTCGGACAGAGGGAATCCCTCTGCGGGCAGGAACGTCACGCCAGTACCTCCGGGTCGCGCTCGACGGTGGACGGTGCGCTCCCCGCGGCCGTGCGGTCCTCTCGCCGCAGAGCCCAGCGCAGGGCGACCGCCAGTGCGCCCGCGACGAGGGACGCGACGATCACGATGGGGAATCCGGAGGTGGGGTCGCCGGAGTCCGACTCGGCCAGACCGAACAGGTACGGGCCCACGAAACCGCCGGTCAGGCCGACCGTGTTGATGAAAGCCAGTCCGGCGGCGGCCACAATTCCCCCCATCCGGGCCATGGCGACCGACCAGAAGACGGGCAGGGTGCCAAACAGCAGCATCGACATGACACCGATCAGCACGATGCGCACGGTGGGGGAGGAGACCGCCAGGAAGACCGCCGCGACCAGGGCGGGGGCCACCGCCAGGACGCCGATGGTCAGGGACTCGCGGGGGAAGCGGCGGTAGAGCGCCGGTATCACCAGCACGCCGATCGTTCCGCCGATGCCTGTCACCCCGCTGAGCAGGCCGACCAGGAAGGAACCGCTCACGTCCAGCGACTCGATGATCGACGGCACGTTGAACGTCACCCCGTTCATCGTGAGCTGGTTCAGGAAGTAGATGACGCCGATGAGCAGGATGAACGGCCGCCCGAACGCCTGCCCCACATTGCCCTTCAAGCTGTGCCCGCCGCTGCCCCGACCATCCTGTCCGGTGTGTTCGGCCCGCTCGCTCAGGAGGGCCGCCTCCTGCGGAGCGAGCCACTTCGCGTCGGCCGGTACCTCGGGCAGGAAGGCCATCACGACCAGCCCTATGGCCATCGTGATCAGGCCCTCGATGAGAAACATCCACTGCCAGCCGTGGAATCCGGCGACGTCGTCGAGTTCCATCAGGGCGCCCCCGAGCGGCCCGCCCAGGAGCAGACCGAGCGTGGGCGCGAGGTAGATGAAGCCGATCGCCGTGGCCCGGTCCTTCTGCTCGAACCACCGCGTCATCATGAACATCATCGCCGGGTAGAGGCCCGCTTCGGCGGCACCGAGGGCGATGCGCCCGATGTAGAAGGTGACGTCGTCGGCGATGAACATCATGAGGGACGTGACCGCGCCCCAGGACAGGGCGATCCGGGCGATCCAGCGCCGCGGGCCCACGCGGTACATGACGAGGTTGCTGGGCACCTCGAACAGGGCGTACGTCAGGAAGAAGAGACCGGCGCCCAGGCCGAACGCGGCCGCGCTGATGCCCACGTCCGCCTGCAGGTGGGTCTTGGCCAGGGCGATGTTGGTCCGGTCGACGTAGGACATGAAGTAGGTGAGACAGAGGAGCGGCAGCAGCCGCAGCATCACTTTGCGGGTCGCGACGGCGTGCGGACCGCCGACAGCAGGAATCGACATGCTGGTCACTCCCAGGGGGCCGGGCTCGGGACGGGGATGCGTGCGCGGTCGACGGGCCGGCCGACCGTCGGACCGTCGTCGGTGCGCAGGGACAGCCGACTGCGTCATGCATGACGACGAAGCGCTGTGGGGCGACAGTAGAGCGCCGCACGGCCGACCTGAGATGGAACGTACGTACACCACTGACGCGGTGATGGTGTATGAATTCACCACCTGAGGTGTGAGTGGTGGCAGCGATGGAACAGACCGACTCCGGCACGGCCGGTCCCGTGGGCGACGGCGAACTGACCTCCTACCGGCTCCGTCGCGAGCGGGAGCTGAGCAGCCTGTACCAGACGGCCCGGTCCCTGACCGCGCTGGGCGAGGTCGACGAGGTGCTGCGGTCCATCGTCCGGCACGCCCATGAACTCATCGGCAGTGACTTCGTCTACCTGTCATTGCTGGACGCGGAGGGCTACCTCACGCTCAAGGCGTCCGCCGGCACGATCTCGTCGGAGTTCTCGTCCGCGCGCGTCCCTCCGGGGCGGGGCCTGGGCGGGCGCGTGCTGGAGCACAAAGCCCCCTTCTGGGTGAGCGACTACCGCCGGGCGCAGGCCCTGCCGCACGACCCCACCTTCGACCTGCTCGTGCCCCGCGAAGGACTCACGGCGCTGCTCGGCGTACCGCTGCTCGTGGGGGACGAGGCCATCGGCGCGCTCTTCGCCGCCGACCGCACCGAACGGCCCTTCGAGAAGGACGAGGTGGCGCTCTTCAGCGCCTTCGCCAGCCATGCCGCGGTGGCGCTCAACAACGCGCGACTCTACGAGCAGACCCGGGTCTCGCTCCGGCGCCTGGAGGAGGCGTACCGGACGATCGAGGAACAGGTCTCCACGCTGGAGCGGGCCGCCGCCGTCCACGAGGCGCTGACCCACGTGGTGCTGACCGGCGGTGGACCGGGCGACATCGCCCAGCTCCTGGTGGAACAGCTCCAGGGCACCGTCACCATCCAGGACCGGGACGACAGGGTTCTGGCGGTCCGGCCCCATGGAGAACCGGGGGAGGACGGCGCGGAGGAACTGGGGCGCCGGCTACGCGAGGAGGCGCGGAGCACCGGGCGGTGCGCCTCGGCGCAGGACCGGGACGGCACCTTCCGCAGCGTGATCGCGGCGCGGGCCGGTGGCAGTCACTTCGGTTTCGTGTCCCTGGCACGCCGAGCCGCCCCCGAACCGGCGGAGGTGCGCATGCTCGAACGCTCCGCCCAGATCATGGGGTTGCTGATCCTCATGCGGGACGCGCGGGTCGAGGCCGAGGAACGGGTCCGCGGGGAACTGCTCATGGAGCTAATGTCCGCGGCGCCCCTGCACCCCGCCCAGCGCGACAGGGCCCTGGCCCGCGGGGTCGACGTCGACCACCTGGACACCATCGTCGTGGTCGAGTGCACCGGACGGTCGGCTACCGACATCGTCCGGCAGCTCAAGCCCCTTTCCTCCTCATGGTCGGGACTGGCGGGCGAGTACCTCGGCCGGGCGACGATGCTGCTCCGCGCCGGCGACGAGAACGACCTCGCCGGCACCCTGCACCACTCCCTGCGCCGAGCCCTCGGCGCGCCCGCGCTGGTGGTCTGCGACCGGATCACGGGCCAGGAACGGTCCCGCTCCCACGCACTGGCACTGCGCTGCCTGAAGGTCATGCGCGCGCTCGGCGACACCGACCGAGGGGTCAGTACACGGCAGTACGCGATGTACGCGCTCGTCTTCGACCCCGACCGCGCCGACGACCTGGACCGCTTCCTCACCGACAGCCTCGGCCCGCTCCTGGACTACGACCGCCGGCGGTCCACCCGCCTGGTGGCGACGGCGACCGCGTACTTCGCCCACTCAGGGAACCTGAGTCACACGGCCCGCGCCCTCCACGTGCACCTGAACACCCTGCTGAAACGCCTGGACAGGATCGGTGTCCTGCTCGGCGAGGACTGGCGCTCGGCAGACTCGGCACTGCGGCTCCATCTGGCGCTACGGCTGCACGAGTTGCGAGCGGCGGTCGACGGACCGCCGCCCGGCGTGTCCCGCTGAACCCACGGGCCGGGGCTCACTTGTTCTCGACATCGCGTTCGAAGTCCTGGGCGCACTGCTCGCGTTCCGCCTGGCTGTCGGCGTGCTTGGCGCAGTCGTTGTAGTTCTGGAACTCGTCGGAGGACAGGAAGGAGACCCCGATCGCGACGATCACCGACGACGCGATGAGCCCCAGCGCGCCGAGGATCGCTCCGGCGATGGCCATGCCCCGGTGCCGCGCACGTCCGCCACGGGCACGCCGAGCGGCGACTATCCCGAGGATGACGCCCAGCAGGCCCAGGATGATGCCGCCGAAGACCGACCAGAAGAAGACGCACGCCGTGATGCCCAGCACCAACGCCGCGATCGCCAGACCGTTGCCTCTGGGAGCCTGGGGTTCGCCGTACGGTTCGGAGGAGTACGCGTTGGGGGCCTGATTCGTCATCTGAGTCCTCGCTTCAAGGTTCGGTCTGACATCGCTGTCGTGCCTCGCTGGCCGTGTGCCCCGGGAACCGCGTGGCATACGCGGTGTCAGATGACGGGAGATGATGGCGCGTTGGCCGGACGCCGGACCGCGTGTGACGTGACGCGCCGCAGTCCGTGGCGGAGAGCTGCCGTCTCCGGCTTGCGGTCCGCCCGCCACGTACAGGGCAAGACGGTCACCGGCCTCCGGCTATGAGACGACGTCCGGCCACAGGTCGGTGCGGTGATCCCCGACGAGGGCGCCGATCCGGGCGAGGACGTCCGCGACCGGTTGCGGGTCGAGTCGGCGACCGTCACGCAAGCGCAGTGCCACGCTGTCGTCGGCGGCCTCCTTGGCACCGATCACGGCCTGGTAGGGCACCAGGCGAGCCTCCCGGATGCGGGCGCCCAGGGAGCCGCGGTCCGGTCCCGCGATCCGGGCCCGCAGCCCCAGACCGGCGCAGCGCCCGGCCAGGGTGACGGCGTCCGGGAGTTCGCCGTCCGAGATCGGGAGGACGACCACCTGGGTCGGGGCGAGCCAGGCGGGAAAGGCGCCCTCGCGCTGTTCGATGAGATGGGCGACCGCACGTTCCACACTGCCGATGACGCTGCGGTGGACCAAGACCGGGCGGTGTCCGGCACCGTCCGCGCCGATGTAGTGCAGGTCGAACCGCTCGGGCTGGTGGAAGTCGACCTGGACGGTGGAGAGGGTGGACTCCCGGCCGGCGCCGTCGGTGACCTGGACGTCGATCTTGGGGCCGTAGAACGCGGCCTCGCCCTCGGCCGCCTCGTAGGGCAGCCCGCAGCGGTCGAGGACATCGGTCAGCAGGGCGGTGGCCCGCCGCCATTTCCCCGGCGCGGCCACGTACTTGCCGCCGGGGCCCGGGAGGGAGAGCCGGTAGCGTGCCGGGGCGATGCCGAGTGCGTCGTAGGCCCGGCGGATCATCTCCAGCGCAGCCCGCGCCTCCTCGGCGACCTGGTCGAGGGTGCAGAAGATGTGCGCGTGTGGGAACGGGAGCGGTAGATCACCGCGTGGTGAGGGCACAGACTCGGCCGCAGGACGACCTGCTCACCGCCGAGGTCCATCGGCGGGAACATGTCGTCGCTGTAGTGCGCCCAATGCCCCGAGATCTCGTACAGCTCCCGCTTGCCGAGGACGGGTGAGTACACGTGCTGTTGACTTGCACCTCGGGTTGAAGCTCGAGGATTCTGGCCTTCCTGACTGGTTGCTGTGCCGCTATGCGGCACGGTTTGCGGTGGGGATTCTGGGGCTTCCTGTTTCTTCGCGCTGTGCCGGGATTGCTCCTGGTCTTACCGGCGCTCCGCAGGCTGATACCGCCAGTCCGGCGGCCTGTTTGATGTTG
>NZ_JBEYXR010000049.1:0-18412 GCF_040645135.1 Streptomyces sp. NPDC046859 | reverse complement strand
TCGCCGATCCTCTACTACGGCGACGAGATCGGCATGGGCGACAACATCTGGCTCGGCGACCGCGACGCCGTGCGCACACCGATGCAGTGGACGCCCGACCGCAACGCCGGCTTCTCCACATGCGACCCCGGACGGCTCTGCCTGCCGACGATCATGGACCCGGTCTACGGCTACCAGGTCACCAACGTCGAGGCGTCGATGTCCTCGCCGTCCTCGCTGCTGCACTGGACCCGGCGCATGATCGAGATCCGCAAGCAGAACCCCGCCTTCGGACTCGGCTCCTACACCGAACTCCAGTCGTCGAACCCGGCGGTGATCGCGTTCCTGCGCGAGTACGAGGACGACCTCGTGCTCTGCGTGCACAACTTCGCCCGCTTCTCGCAGCCCACCGAACTCGACCTGCGCGAGTTCAGCGGACGCATCCCCGTCGAGCTGTTCGGCGGCGTGCGCTTCCCCGCCATCGGCGAGCTGCCGTATCTGCTGACCCTCGGGGGCCACGGCTTCTACTGGTTCCGGCTCACCCGAGTCGCATCCCGCATCGGCAGACGATCTTGAGCCTGAGCTTCGAGCGACTGCCGGGGAAAGGACGCGTCACCATGCAGAAGACCGCAACCGCCCGACCGGGCCGTACGACCGACGCCGGCCCCATGGCGTCGCTCTCCGGCCTGCTGCGCGAATGGCTGCCGCGGCAGCGCTGGTTCGCCGGCAAGGACCGGCCCGTCACGGATCTCGTCCTGCTGTCCATGACCGAGCTCTTCCCGGGCTGTCTGCACCTGCTGGTGCACGCCGGCCACTCGGCCGTCCCCTCACCCGGCGGCGCCCCGCCGGCCGGTGACTGCTACCAGCTGCTGCTCGGCGTACGGGAGCACCCGTCGCCGCGGCTCGGCCGGGCGCTGATCGGCCAGGCTCAGGAAGGGCCGCTGTCCGGGATGACGGTCTTCGACGCGCTCCAGGACCCACGCTCGGCCCAACTGCTGCTGGAGCGGCTGCGGCATCCCGGAGAGGCCGGCCCACTGCGCTTCGAGGGCGATCCTTCCGTGCCGGTGCCGGCCGGTCTCGTGCCCCGGCTGCTGGACGCCGAGCAGTCCAACTCCTCGTTGGTGTACGGCGACGCCTTCATCCTGAAGCTGTTCCGGCGCATCCAGCCCGGGGTCAACCCCGATCTGGAGCTGTCCGGTGCGCTGGCCGGGCAGGGCTGCCGGCGGGTGCCGGCCCCGGTCGCCTGGTTCCGTACGACGAGCCCCTGGGAGGCCACGCTCGGGGTGCTCCAGCCGTTCCTGCGGGACGCCTCCGACGGCTGGACGCTGGCGCTGGCCGCGCTCGCCTCCGGTGACGACTTCACCGCCGAGGCGCGCCAGCTGGGCCGGGCGACGGCCGAGGTGCACCTGGCGCTGGCGTCGGCGTTCCCGTCCCGCGCGCACGGCGAGAACGGCCGGATGGCGGCCGCCATGACCGAACGCCTGGAGCTCGCCGCGCACTTCGTGCCCGCGCTCCAGCCCCATGTCCCCGGGCTGCGCATGGCCTTCGGCGCGCTCGCCGGCTGCGACCCGGGCCCGCCGGACCAGCGCATCCACGGTGACCTGCATCTGGGTCAGGTGCTGCGGGCGGGACGCGAGTGGTTCGTCATCGACTTCGAGGGCGAGCCGTCCCGCCCGCTCGCCGAACGGCGGGGCGTGCACTCCCCGGTGCGCGACATCGCCGGGATGCTGCGCTCCTTCGACTACGCCGCCCGGCAGCGCCGGCCGTGGCGCCCGGAGTGGGCGCGCCGCTGCCGCGAGGCCTACTGCGCGGGCTACGCCTCGCTCGCCGGGTGGGACCCGCGCAAGAAGCACGGACTGCTCCGTGCCTACGAGACCGACCGCGCCGTGTACGAGGTGCTGTACGAAGCCCGGCACCGACCCGACTGGTTGCCCGTACCTATGGCGGCGATCGAACGCCTCGCCGTGAGAGGAGCCTGACCGATGGCCCTGCACGAGACCTCGCGCCCCGAGTCGGCCGGAGCCGGTCGGAGCGTGACCGCTCCGGCCCTGGATCCCGGCGACCGCGACCGCCTGCTGGCGGGCACCCACCACGATCCGCACGCCCTGCTCGGGGCCCATCCCGTCCCCGGTGGGATCGCGGTGCGCGCGCTCCGCCCGTTCGCGCGGGCGGTGAGCGTCCTGGTGGACGGCGAGCGCACCGCGCTGGTCTCGGAGGGCGGCGGACTGTTCTCCACGCTGCTGCCGCTGCCCCGGATCCCCGCGTACACGCTGCTGGTGTCGTACCAGGAGGACGGCGGCGACGAGCACGAGGTGCACGACCCGTACCGCTTCCTGCCGGCCCTGGGCGAACTCGACCTCCACCTCATCCGGGAGGGCCGGCACGAGGAGCTGTGGAAGGCGCTCGGCGCCGAGCCCATGGAACACCAGGGCGTGCGCGGCACCCGCTTCACGGTCTGGGCGCCGAACGCGCGGGGCGTGCGGGTCGCCGGGGACTTCTGCCACTGGGACGGGACGGCGTTCCCGATGCGGTCCCTCGGCGCGTCCGGGGTGTGGGAGCTGTTCCTGCCGGGCATCGGCGAGGGCACCCGGTACAAGTTCGAGATCACCTCCCGGTACGGGCACCGCTTCCTCAAGGCCGACCCGATGGCGCGGTGCGCGGAGGTGCCGCCGGACACGGCGTCCGTCGTGCACGCCTCGCGGTACGAGTGGGGCGACGCCGGGTGGATGGCGCACCGCGGCGACGTCCCGGTGCACGAGGCCCCGCTGTCCGTGTACGAGGTGCACCTGCCGTCCTGGCGACCGGGGCTCACATACCGGCAGCTCGCCGAGCAGCTGCCCGCCTACGTCAAGGACCTCGGGTTCACGCACGTCGAGTTCATGCCGGTGGCGCAGCACCCGTTCGCCGGGTCCTGGGGCTACCAGGTCACCGGGTTCTACGCGCCCATGTCCCGGCTCGGCGGTCCCGACGACTTCAAGTACCTGGTCGACTCGCTGCACCGGGCCGGCATCGGCGTGATCATGGACTGGGTCCCCGCGCACTTCCCCAAGGACGACTGGGCGCTGGCCCGGTTCGACGGGGACCCGCTGTACGAGCCCGGGGACGCCAGGCGGGCCGAGCACCCCGACTGGGGCACCCTCGAGTTCGACTTCGGGCGTACCGAGGTGCGCAACTTCCTCGTCGCGAACGCCACGTACTGGTGCGAGGAGTTCCACATCGACGGGCTGCGGGTCGACGCGGTCGCCTCGATGCTCTACCTGGACTACTCACGCGAGTCCGGGCAGTGGGCGCCGAACGCCTTGGGCGGGCGGGAGGACCTGGCCGCGAAGGCGTTCCTGCAGGAGATGAACGCGACCGTGTACCGGCGCAATCCGGGAGTCGTCACGATCGCCGAGGAGTCGACGGCCTGGGAGGGCGTGACCCGGCCGACGGACAGCGGCGGGCTGGGCTTCGGCCTGAAGTGGAACATGGGCTGGATGCACGACTCGCTGGAGTACATCGCCAAGGAGCCCGTGCACCGCAAGTACCACCACAACGAGATGACCTTCTCGATGGTGTACGCCTACAGCGAGAACTACGTCCTGCCGATCTCCCACGACGAGGTCGTGCACGGCAAGCAGGCGCTGGTGTCGAAGATGCCGGGCGACTGGTGGCAGCGCCGGGCGAACCACCGCGCCTACCTGGGCTTCATGTGGGCGCACCCCGGCAAGCAGCTGCTCTTCATGGGGCAGGAGTTCGCGCAGGGCGCGGAGTGGTCGGAGGCGCACGGCCCGGAGTGGTGGCTGCTCGATCCCGGGTACGCCTCGGCCGGCGACCACCGGGGGATGCGCGATCTGGTCCGCGATCTCAACACCGCGTACCAGGCGACCCCGGCGCTGTGGCAGCGCGACACCGACCCCGGTGGCTTCCAGTGGTCGCTGGGGGACGCCGCCGACGACAACGTCTTCGCGTTCCTGCGCTACGACGCCGAGGGTGTTCCGCTGCTCTGCGTCTCCAACTTCTCTCCGGTGGTCCGGCACGACTACGGTCTGTGGGTCCCGGACCACGTCACGGCGTGGCAGGAGACCCTGAACACCGACGCCGCTCGGTACGGCGGCAGCGATGTCACCAGCCCCGGCCCGCTGAAGCCGGAGGACGGGCGGCTGCGGCTGACGCTGCCTCCCCTGGCCACGGTGTGGTTCACGCCGGGTCTGTGACGGGTCCCGGTCCGGGTCAGAAGATCAGGATCAGGGCGTAGACGAGGAAGAACGCGGCAACCAGGACCGTGATGCCGAGGATCAGGGCCAGCGGGGCCTTCGCCCAGCCGGTGGGTGGGTTGTGGGTCTCGCGGGGGCCCGCGCCGGACATGCTGCTCTCCGCGGGCGGGGTCTCGCCGGGCGGCACGGAACCGCCCGGTTCGAGGCCCGTGGTGCGCTCGGGCTCCGGGTCGGGGTTCGGGCGCCGGCTCGGTTCTGAGTTGGGTTGGGGGGTCGCGTGTGTCATGCGCTCCGGGTTCCCCCTCACGGCCGAGATCACCGAACGACGTCAATTGTCAGATCAGGGCACCGCACGCTCCCTGCTGGGCTAGATTCGGGCGACGCCGATAACAGAAATCATCGGTGGTGTCACACCCGGTACATATCAGGAGCAGCGCATGCGCGATCTCGGCCTCGCTCCCCCGCCCGTGCGGCCTCTGACAGGAGGGCTCGCCGACAGCCTCTTCGAAACGGCCGCCGCCGACCCCACGCTCACGTTGCTCGCGCGCCGCCCCCACCCCTCCGCCGCCACCTGGGAGGAGGTGACCGCCGTGGAGGTCCGCGACGAGGTCACCGCCCTCGCCAAGGGCCTGATCGCGTCCGGCATATCCCCCGGCCACCGCGTGGCCGTGATGGCGCGCACCCGCTACGAGTGGACGGTGTTCAGCTACGCGCTTTGGGCGGTGGGCGCCGAGGTGGTGCCGATCTACCCGACGTCGTCGCGCGACCAGGTCGAGTGGATCCTGCGGGACGCCGAGTGCGTGGCCGTGGTGGTCGAGGACGAGCAGGCGATCATGACGGTCGGGTCGGTCTGCGGGACGCTGCCCAGGCTGCGGCACGTGTGGCAGCTGGACGCCGGCGGGCTCCAGCAACTCGTCGCGGCGGGCGAGTTCGTGCCGTTCGCGACCGTCGAGTCGCTGCGCCGCATCGTGCTGCCGGACTCCACCGCGGCGATCATGTACACCTCCGGGACGACGGGCCGCCCGCTGGGCTGCGCGCTCAGCCACCGGGGTCTGGCGAGCACCTGCGACACACTCCTGGCGGGCTGGGGCCACACGGTCGTCCCGCCCGGCGAGCGGCGCGGTTCGGTCCTCGCCTTCCTGCCGTTCTCCCATGTGTACGGGCTGCTGGTGCAGGGCCTGTGCGTCCGCGGCGGGATGCTGATGGGGCACGAGCCGGATCTCAGCGGGGACGCGCTCGCCTCGGCGCTGCGGACGTTCCGGCCCACGTACTTCACGGCCGTCCCGTCGATCTTCGAGAAGATCTACAAGAACTTCCTGCGCACGGCGCAGCAGTCCGGCCGCGGCGCTCTGTTCGAGCGCGCCGCGGACACCGCGCGGGACTTCGCCGCGGCGCTGGAGCGCCAGCGCCTGGGCGGCGGCCCCGGCCCCGGCTTCGACCTGCGGCTGCAGCACGCCCTGTACGAGCGCACGGTGTACCGCAAGCTGCGGGAGGCGCTGGGCGGCCGGGTGTGCCGGGCGACCTCCGGGGGTTCCCCCCTCAACCGTGAACTGTCGCTGTTCTACGAGGGCATCGGCATCTACGTGAACGACGGCTACGGCCTGACCGAGACCTGCGGCGGGGTGACCGCGCAGCCGCTGGGCCGGGAGATGTCGGGCACGGTGGGCCAGGCCCTGCCGGGCGTGGACATCAGGGTGGCCGACGACGGGGAGATCCTGGTGCGCGGGCCGTCCGTGTTCCAGGGCTACGTCAACAACGAGGCGGCGACGCGGGAGGCGCTGCGCGGCGGCTGGCTGGCGACCGGTGACCTCGGACGGCTGGACTCCGACGGCTATCTGACGATCACGGGCCGCAAGAAGGACGTCATCATCACGAGCAGCGGCAAGAGCGTCTCGCCGGCCATCCTGGAGCAGCGGCTGCGGCAGCATCCCCTGGTCCACCAGGCCGTGGTGGTGGGCGACAACCGGCCCTGCGTCGGGGCGCTGATCACCCTGGACCCGGAGTTCCTGGCGTTCTGGCGGGACTCCCTGGCGGCCCGCAGCGACGCCCGGGCCCGCGAGGCCCGGGAGGAGAACGCGCTGCGGGAGGAGATCGGCAGGGCGGTGGCCGCCGCCAACAGCGCGGTGTCGCGTCCGGAGTCGATCCGGGTGTTCCGGGTGCTGCCGGAGCCGTTCGACGTGGCCAACGGTCTGCTGACACCGTCGATGAAGCTGCGCCGGGACGCGATCGTGCGGCACTACGAGGCGCAGATCAACGCCATGTACCAGGCGCGCTCGCGGATGCCCCGGGAGCATCTGCCGGACGAGGTGGCGCACTGGGACGACGGCGACAGCGTGTTCGGCTGAGCGCCGGGAGGACCGCTGGGAGAGGGCGAGGCCGGGACCGTCGGGGAGGTGCCGCATACCGGTCTTTGCCCGCCGAACCGGTGTACGGGTGCCCGAGCCGGGGCACAGGTGGCGGCGACGTGTTCATCTGCCGGCCGCTCCCGGCTGGCGGAACGCCCCGAGGCGCGATGGGATCGAGGCGTGCGACGCGGCGATTCAGGGGCAGGCGAACGACATCGAGGCAGACCGCCTGGAGCCGCAGAAGGGATGATCAGCGTGACACGACCCAGGATCCTCGTGGTGGGCGCAGGCTTCGCGGGAGTCGGATGCGTACGCCGGCTCGAACGCAGGCTCTCTCCCGACGAGGCCGAGATCACCCTGGTGACCCCGTACTCTTTCCAGCTCTATCTGCCGTTGCTGCCCCAGGTGGCCTCCGGTGTGCTGACCCCGCAGTCCATCGCCCTGTCGCTGCGCCGCAGCCGCAGGTACCGCACCCGGATCATCCCCGGCGGCGCCATCGGGGTGGACCTCGCGTCCAAGACGTGCGTCGTGCGCACCATCACCGACCGCATCGTCAACGAGCCGTACGACTACATCGTGCTGGCGCCCGGCAGTGTCACGCGCACCTTCGACATCCCGGGGCTCGCCGATCACGCGTTCGGCATGAAGACGCTGGCGGAGGCCGCCTATCTGCGCGACCACGTCATCTCCCAGCTCGACCTCGCCGACGCCTGCCAGGACCCCGCGGAGCGGGCGGCCCGGCTCCAGTTCGTCGTGGTCGGCGGCGGGTACGCCGGCACCGAGACGGCGGCGTGCCTGCAGATGCTGACCCACAACGCGGTCAAGCGCTATCCGCGGCTCGACCCGCGGCTGATCAAGTGGCATCTGATCGACATCGCGCCGAAGCTGATGCCCGAACTCGGCGACAAGCTGGGCCGGGACGCGCAGGAGATCCTGCGCAAGCGCGGCATCGAGATCTCCCTCGGCGTGTCCATCGCGAAGGCCGGAGCGGAGGAGGTCACCTTCACCGACGGCCGGGTGGTGCCCACGCACACGCTGATCTGGACCGCCGGTGTCGTCGCCAGCCCGCTGATCGCCACGCTCGGCGCGGAGACCGTCCGCGGCCGGCTCGCGGTGACGTCCGAGATGCGGCTGCCCGGGCACGACGGCGTCTTCGCGCTCGGCGACGCCGCCGCGGTGCCGGACGTGGCCAAGGACCAGGAGGGCGCGGTGTGCCCGCCCACCGCCCAGCACGCCATGCGTCAGGGCAAGGTCGCCGCCGACAACGTCATCGCCGCGATGCGCGGCCGGCCGCTGCGGCCGTACGAGCACAAGGACCTCGGCCTGGTCGTCGACCTCGGCGGTTTCGACGGCGTGGCCAAGCCGCTCGGGGTGGAGCTGAAGGGGCTGCCCGCGGTGGTGGTGGCGCGCGGCTACCACTGGTCGGCCCTGCGCACCAACGTCGCCAAGGCCCGCGTCATGACGAACTGGGTGCTGAACGCCATCGCGGGCGACGACTTCGTGCGCAC
This sequence comes from Streptomyces sp. NPDC046859, assembly GCF_040645135.1. Taxonomy (NCBI): domain Bacteria; kingdom Bacillati; phylum Actinomycetota; class Actinomycetes; order Kitasatosporales; family Streptomycetaceae; genus Streptomyces; species Streptomyces sp. NPDC046859. The sequence goes on along the minus strand of NZ_JBEYXR010000049.1, from coordinate 10,384 downwards.
CGGGTTCCAGGCGCGCAGGCCCGCCAAGCTGAAGGACTTCGAGTTCACCCACGCCTATCTGACGCCGGAACAGCTCAAGAAGCAGATCGCCGCGCAGGACGGGGGCGGAAGCACCGGCACGTGCTAGGACGTGTCCGCGAAGTCCCGCCTGCCGTCCGGCATGATCGGGGAGGCACCCCCCGGGCGGGGGCGGGGAAGTGAACGGGGCGGTGTGAGGGCGGCGGAGGAGACGGTCCGGGCGCGGCTGAGGGACCGTGTCGCGGCCTCGGACCCCGGCCTGCTGAGGCTGGCGGCGGCCGTGCGGACGGTGGGGTCGATCGCCCTGACGGTCGCCGTGCTCGCCGTCCTCGGCACCGATCTGCCGCACCTGGTGACGGGGGCGCTGGTGGCGATGGTCTCCACCTTCGCCATCCGTGAGAAGCAGCGCTCCCGGCAGGCGGTCACCCTGGCCCTCGGTCTGCCGGTGGCGCTGGCCTCGATGACACTGGCGTCGCTGCTGCACCACCGGGTGGTGGCAGGCGACCTCGTCTTCGTGGCGTTGATCTTCTGCGCCGTCTACGGGCGGAGGTTCGGCGACCGGGGCACCGGGCTGGGCCTGATCGGCTTCCAGACGTACTTCGTGGCCCTCTTCGTCGGGGCCACCCCGGAGGGGCTGCCCGAGATGTACGCGGCGGCCGCCGTCGCCTTCGGGTGCAGTGCGCTGATGCGGTTCGCGCTGGTGCCGGAGACGCCGGTCGGCGTGCTGGAACGGCTGCGCAGCGCCTTCAGGGCCCGGTTGGCCCAGCTGCTGTCGGCGCAGCTCGACCTGCTCGACGCCGGCCCCGACGAGGCGGACCGGGCGCTGCGGCGGGTCCGGGAGGGCACCGCGCGGCTGCACGAGACGGCGCTGCTGATCCAGGGGCGGCTGGCGGACGGGACCGCCGACGAGGCGGTGGCCCGGCTCGTGCAGCGGCGCATCGCGGACGCCGAGATCGCCGCCGAGCGGCTGGGTCTGGCGCTGCTGCGGGCGCGCGGCGCCGAGCGGGTGGACACGCTGGCCCTGCACCTGCCGGGGGCGCCGGTGCCGTCGGGCGGCCGGCAGCCGGTGCGGGAGGAGGCGACGACGGCGCTGCGCCGCGACCTGGAGGCGCTGCGGGTGCTGGTGCTGCGCCCGGTGGAGGCGGCCGGCGGGACCGGCGTGGCCCAGCTGCGCAACCGGCTCCTCGGCTACCGCGACGAGGAGAACGTGCCCGTCGCGTCCCCGGCCGTGCAGGACGCCTTCCGGGCCGTCGGCGAGACCACCCGGGCGGTCCTCGGTCTGCGGATCGCGCTGGGCGGGGCCCGGGACGAGTCGGACGACTCCCCGGCGACGGCGCGGTCCCGTGAGGAGCTGGACGCGGAGGACGCCGTCCTCGACGCGGAGGAAGAGGAGGAGGCCACGGGGCTGGAGCGGCGCACCACGCGGGCCGCCGTGCAGGTGGCGGTGGGGTCGCTGCTGGCCATCGTCGGCGGCGAGCTGCTGTCGCGGGACCGCTGGTACTGGGCGGTGCTGACGTGCTGGATCGTGTTCCTCAACACCGCCTCCACGGGCGAGATCCTGGTCAAGGGCTCGCGCCGGCTGGTCGGCACGGTGCTGGGAGTGCTGGCGGGCATCGTGCTGGCGGGGGCGGTCGGGCACCACACCGGTACGGCCTTCGCGCTGGTGCTGCTGTTCGTGTTCGCGATGTTCTACTCGGCGCCGCTGTCGTACACGCTGTCGTCGTTCTTCGTGACGGCGGCGCTGGGGCTGCTGTACACCCTGCTGCACACCTACAGCCTGTCGGTGCTCGTGCTGCGGATCGGGGAGACGGCGCTCGGCGCGGCCTGCGGGTTGATCGCGGCGGCGGTCGTGCTGCCGGTGCGGACCGACCGGCGGACCGACGAGCTGCTCGCCACGGTGCTGCGGCGGCTCGAGGAGGTCACGAACAGCGCCGTGGACCAGCTCAGCGGCGGGCCGCCCGGGGATCTGATGGACCAGGCCCGCGACCTGGACCAGGCGCTGGCCGATCTGCGGTCCGCCGTCCAGCCGCTGACGCACCCGGCGACGCCGCTGCGGGCCCGCAGGGAGACCGCCCGCTATGTCGTCGCGCTGCTGGAGACGTGCGCGTACCACGCGCGCACCCTGGCCGCGACGGCCGAGCTGCTGCTCACCCGTCCCTCGATCACGGCCGATCCCCGGCTGCGCGGCGCGACGGGCCGGATCGGGCGCAACCTGGAGGCGATCGCCGCGCACGTCACCGACGAGCACGCCGGTGACACGATCGAGACCGGCCCGAGCATCGCCTCCCTGCTGGGGCCGAGCACGCCGGGCGCGCCGGGGCAGGGCCGGGTCACCGAGCACGTGCTGCGGCCCCTGCAGCGCTTGGACGAGGCCGTCACCGGGCTGGCCCGTCCCCTGGACGTGCCTGTGAAGGCGTCGGAGGGATGAGCGCATCGGGCCCGGGCTGGGTAGGCGATGTGCATGACCGATGTCGTGGACTCAGACGAACTGTTGCGGCGGATGCAGCGCGCGCGGGCTTGGGCCCGGGAGGAGGAGCGGACGTGGCGGGGTCGGAGCGAGCAGTTGCGCGCCACCGATCCCGAGGGGTCGCGGGACGCCGCCGTGCGGACCCTGACGTACGAGACGGTCCTCACCGTGCTGGACGAGATCCTGACCCCCGGAAAACACGCCGATCACCCGTGAAACATGGAGTGGAGTGAAACAGGTCACGTACCCCTGTCTCGATTACCGAGACGCCGACCGAGTGGTTTAAGGTTCATCCATAGTGGTCACGGGGTCGACCGTATCCGTCCCCCCTGAACCACCACCAACGGCCCTGGCTGGCCTCCCCCGTCCAGCCAGGGCTTTTTCATGCCCGGCGACCCGGCCGCACGGGCCACCGGCCGAAGCCGCCCGCCGCCGAGGTGCCCCCGGCCGCCGCAGCCGCTCCAATGGACGCAGGGAGACACCGGAATGCCTGTCGTCGGTGAGGAGCCCCGTGCCATGACCAAAGCGATCAAACTGCTGACCGCCCTTCCGCCGCCCCAGCGTCAGCGCCTGATGGCGCTCGCCCGGCAGACCTCCTTCCCGGAGGACACCCGCATCTTCGAGTCCGGTGGTACGGCCGACCGCTTCTGGGTCATCCGCTCGGGCGCCGTCACCCTGGACCAGCAGGTGACACCGACGCAGCGGATCACCGTCGCGAGTCTCGGCGCGGGCGACCTGCTCGGCTGGTCGTGGCTGTTCCCGCCGTACCGGTGGGACTTCGGCGCGGAGGCCTTCAGCCCGGTGCGGGCGTACGAGTTCGAGGCGGACGCGGTGCTGCGGCTGTGCGACGAGGACACCGCGCTCGGGCTGACCCTGGTGCGGTACGTGGCCGAGATCCTCGCGCACCGTCTGGAGATGACCCGCGGGCAGCTCATGGAGCGGCACGCGCAGGCGCGGCGCAGCGTGTACTGAGCGTCAGACGCGATAGCGGCGCAGGGCCGGCACCGCCGCGGCCAGGCCCAGCATGAGGACGACGACCAGCAGGCCGCCCCCCGCCGTCGCGGTGCGCGCGCCGAACGCCGAGCCGGCCGTGCCGTGCAGGACGTCGGCCAGGCGGGGGCCGCCCGCGACGACGACCGTGAACACGCCCTGCATCCGGCCGCGCATCTCGTCGCTCGCGGCGGACAGCAGGATGGCCCCGCGGAAGACCATGGACACCATGTCCGCCACCCCGGCCAGGGCCAGGAACACCACCGCGAGCCACAGGCTGGAGCTGAGCCCGAAGCCGGCGACGGCCAGCCCCCAGGCGACGACCGAGCCGATCACCATCCAGCCGTGCCGGCGGGCCCGCGAGAAGGTGCCGGAGAACAGCCCGCCGGCCACGGCGCCGATCGGGATGGCCGCGAACAGCAGGCCGAGCGCGAGCCCTTCACCATAGGAGCCGTACGTCTCGCTCGCCAGCTGCGGGAACAGCGCGCGGGGCATCCCGAAGACCATCGCGATGATGTCGGCGAGGAAGGACAGCAGCAGCACCTTGTGCAGCGAGATGTAGCGGAAGCCCTCCGCGATCTCGCGTACCCCGGCGCGGCGCCGGACGACGGCGGTCGGCGGCAGCGCGGGCAGCCGGTACACCGCCCACACCGTGACGCACAGGGCCAGGGCGTCGATCAGGTACAGCTCGGCCAGGCCGACCACCGGGATCAGCACCCCGGCCAGCAGGGGTCCGACGACCTGCCCGGTCTGCATGACGGTCGAGCCGAGGGCGTTGGCCGCGGCGAGCTCGTCCTCCGGCACCAGCCGGGCGATCGAGGCGTTGCGGGCCGGCGAGTTGAGCCCCCAGAAGGCTTGCTGGAGCGCGAGCAGGACCATCAGCACGGCGACCGACTCCAGCCCGGCGACAGCCTGGAGCCAGAACAGCACCGAGGTCACGGCTATCCCGCAGTTGGTGATCAGCAGCAGCCTGCGCCGGTCCATGCTGTCGGCGATCGCGCCGCCCCACAGCGCGAACACCGTGAGCGGCACCAGCCCGGCCAGGCTCGCGGCTCCCACCCAGGCCGAGGAGCCGGTGATGTCGTAGACCTGCTTGGGGACGGCGACCGCGGTGAGCTGGCTGCCGACCGCCGTGACGATGGTGGACGACCACAGCCGCCGGTAGGCGGGGCGGCGCAGCGGCCGGGTGTCCATGGCCCAGCGGCGCCAGCCGCGAGGGGTGGCGGGTACCGCGGGTGGCTCCTTCTCCTGCGGTGCGGTGCTGCTGTCGCTGGTGTCCACGGGCTTCCTGGATGCTCGGTACATCTTTTTGTCCGGGGATCACTATCGCAGCACCGGCCGGGCGTTGGGACCGGCGTCTCAGGTTCCGGCGATCAGGGAGGCGCCGAGGGCGATCATCGTGACGGCGATCACCCCGTCCAGCACCCGCCACGCCCCCGGCTTGGCGAGGTGACGGCTCAGCAGCCGCGCCCCGAAGCCGAGCGCGGCGAACCAGCACAGGCTGGCCACGGCGGCGCCGAGGCCGAACGTCCAGCGCAGCGGGCCCCGGTCGGCGGCGATGGTGCCGAGCAGGAACACGGTGTCGAGGTAGACGTGCGGGTTGAGCCAGGTCATGGCCAGGCAGGTCAGCACCGCCCGCCGCCGTGAGCCCGCCGCGTCGCCGTCGGTGACCAGGGCGCCGGCCGGCCGCAGCACCCTGCGGGCGGCCAGGACGCCGTAGCAGAGCAGGAACACCCCACCCACCCAGGCGACCGCCGTCAGCACCCCGGGCCACGCCACGACGACCGCGCCGACCCCCGCCACCCCGAGGGCGATCAGGAGCGCGTCGGACAGGGCGCAGATGCCGACGACGGCGAGGACGGCGTCGCGGCGGATGCCCTGGCGCAGGACGAAGGCGTTCTGCGCGCCGATGGCGACGATCAGGGAGAGGCCGGTGCCGAATCCGGCGACGGCAGTGGTCAAGGCGCTGGTCATGGGGTCGACGCTAGACAATCGATCTCCCGGCGTACAGCTAAGGATTCTTACGTATCCTTAGCCGACGTGAAGACCGAGCTGACCGAGCTGCCCCTGGACCAGGTGCGGACCCTGCTGGCGGTGGTGGACGAGGGGACGTTCGACGCGGCGGCCGCCGCCCTGCATGTGACGCCGTCGGCGGTGAGCCAGCGGGTCAAGGCGCTGGAGCAGCGCACCGGGCGGGTGCTGCTCGTACGGTCCAAACCGGTGCGGCCGACCGAGTCCGGCCAGGTCGTGGTGCGGTTCGCCCGCCAGCTGGCCCGGCTGGAACGCGACGCGCGCGCCGAGCTGGGCATGCGCGGGACCGCCGAGGCGACGCGGGTGTCCATCGCGGTCAACGCCGATTCGCTGGCCACCTGGTTCCTGCCCGCCCTCACCCGGGTGCGCCGGGAGCCGCCGCTCTGCTTCGAGCTGAGCCGGGAGGACGAGAGCCGGACGGCGACCCTGCTGCGGGAGGGCCTCGTGATGGCCGCGGTGACGTCCTCGGCCGAGCCCGTCGCGGGCTGTTCCGTGCGGACGCTGGGCCGGATGCGGTATCTGGCCGCCGCGAGCCCGGAGTTCGCCGCACGGTGTCTGACCGGGCCGCTCGCCGACGCCCTGGCGGGGGCCCCGGTGCTGACCTTCGACCGCAGTGACGACCTGCAGGACGCCTTCGTGCGCGGGCTGCGCGGCGGCGCCGGGCACGCCGGGCCTGCGCGGCACCGGATGCCGACCTCCGAGGGGTTCCTGGCCGCCGTGCTCGCCGGACTCGGCTGGGGCATGATCCCCGAGGTGCAGGCGGAGCCGCTCGTGGCGCAGGGGCGCCTGATCTCGCTGGCCCCCGAGCGGCCCGTCGACGTGCCGCTGTACTGGCAGCAGTGGAAGCTGCACTCCCCCGCGCTGGTCACGGTGACGGAGGCGGTGGTGGCCGCCGCCCACGAGGCGCTGCGCGCCTGAGGGGGCCGCGGCGTCAGGCGCGGCAGGCGGCGAGCTGGGCCTCCGCCGCGTCCAGCAGCATCTCCAGGGCCGTCGGATAGGCACTGGTGACCATGCGCCGGGCCAGCAGCGGCGCCGCCTCGGCGATCCGGGGATGCGTGGTGTGCGGCAGCCGGGCGTACGTCGAACGCCACTTCTCCTCGTCGGCGCGCAGCGACGCGCTCGGCAGCGTCAGCGAGGCCGCGTCCAGCGCGGCGAAGGCCAGCGTCTGGTCGATGAAGGCGTGGTAGAGGCGCACGGTGTGGGCAAGCGGGAAGCCGGCCGTGCGCAGGAGGTCCAGCACGGCCTCGTCGGCGGCGAGTTCGTTGGCCCGTCCCGTGACGCGGCTCGTGGTCAGCACGGCGGCGTGCGGGTGGGCGACGTAGGCGGCGTGGATACGGGTGCCGACGGTCCGCAGGTCGGCGCGCCACTCCCCCGTGGGCTCCCAGCCCTCCAGGGCGCGGCCGATCAGGGCGTCGCCGATGGCCAGGGTCAGGTCGTCCATGCCCCGGAAGTAGCGGTAGAGCGTGCTCGGGTCGGCGTCCAGGGCGAGGCCGAGCCGGCGGGCGGTGAGTCCGGCGCTGCCGTGTTCGGCGAGCATGCGCAGCGCCGTGTCGACTATGAGGCGCTCGGACAGCACGGTGCCGCTCTTGGTGGGACGACGCCTGCGCCGCTTCTCCTCCGGTACGACCGGCTTCGGCATCGCGTCCTCCATCCTTATGCCAACGGCATTGACCTTACGCGGCGGGGCGGCGTTGGATCCCACCCGGGGCCCCACCACTCGTCCACCTCCAGCCGAGGGAGTCTTGTCATGCGTGTACTGCTCGTGGGAGCCGGCGGGGTGGGTACCGCCATCACCCGGATCGCCGCCCGGCGTCCCTTCTTCGAGGCGATGGTCGTCGCCGACCACGACCTCGGGCGGGCCGAGGCCGCCGTCGCCGCGCTCGACGGGGACGCGCGCTTCCGCGCCGAGCGCGTCGACGCGAGCGACGAGCCGGCCGTGGCGGCCCTGCTGGCACGGCACGCCTGCGACGTGCTGCTCAACGCGACCGACCCGCGTTTCGTGATGCCGCTGTTCCAGGCCGCGCGCACCGCTGGGGCCACCTATGTCGACATGGCGATGTCCCTGTCGAAGCCCCACCCCGACCGCCCGTACGAGGAATGCGGGGTCAAGCTCGGGGACGCCCAGTTCGAGCAGGCCGGCGACTGGGAGAAGGCGGGCGCACTCGCCCTGGTCGGCATGGGCGTGGAGCCCGGCCTGTCGGACGTCTTCGCCCGGTACGCGGCCGACGAACTCTTCGACGAGATCGAGGAGATCGGGGTGCGCGACGGGGCGGACCTCACCGTCGACGGCTACGACTTCGCCCCCTCCTTCAGCATCTGGACCACCATCGAGGAGTGCCTCAACCCGCCGGTCGTCTACGAGAAGGACCGCGGCTGGTTCACCACCGCGCCGTTCAGCGAGCCCGAGGTGTTCGACTTCCCGGAGGGCATCGGCCCGGTCGAGTGCGTGAACGTGGAGCACGAGGAGGTGCTGCTCATGCCGCGCTGGGTGGACGCGCGCCGGGTCACCTTCAAGTACGGTCTCGGCCAGGAGTTCGTCGACACCCTCAGGACGCTGCACCTGCTGGGGCTGGACCGGACCGAGCCGGTGACCGTGCCGGGCGCCGACGGGCCGGTACGGGTCTCGCCGCGGGACGTCGTGGCCGCGTGCCTGCCGGACCCGGCGACACTGGGCGAGCGGATGCACGGCAAGACCTGCGCCGGCACCTGGGTGCGGGGCGTCAAGGACGGCGAGCCGCGCGAGGTGTACCTCTACCACGTGGTCGACAACCAGTGGTCGATGGCGGAGTACGGCTCCCAGGCCGTGGTCTGGCAGACGGCCCTCAACCCGGTCGTCGCCCTCGAACTCCTGGCCACCGGCGCCTGGTCGGGGGCGGGCGTCCTCGGACCGGAGGCGTTCCCGGCCCGGCCGTTCCTGGATCTGCTCACCGCCTACGGCTCCCCGTGGGGCATGCGCGAACAGTGACCTGATCCGGCGGGCCCCGCGGGGTTTCACCTCCGGGTCGACAGGCGACTCGACATCGAGTAATTCCTCCACCGAGGGCACGTCGACGATCGCAGGTGACTTTGATGGACGACTGGCGAGACCACGCCGCCTGCCGCCATGAGGACCCCGACCTCTTCTATCCGATCGGCACCTCCGGGCCGACCCTGATGCAGACCGAGGAGGCGAAGGCCGTGTGCCGGCGCTGCTCGGTGCGCGAGGAATGTCTGCGCTGGGCGCTGGACATGGACCAGTCCATCGGCATCTGGGGCGGCACCAGCGAGGCGGAACGGCGGGCCCTGCGGCAGCGCGCCGGATGACCCGGCGGGCCCGCCCGCCGGGTCTCTCACCCGGGCGCCTTCCCGGCCGGCAGCCGCAGCGTGAACACCGCGCCGGTGCCCGGCGCATCGGCCGCCTCGGCGCTTCCCCCGTGCGCGGCGGTCAGCTGCCGGACGATCGGCAGGCCGAGCCCGCTGCCCCCGGTGCGGCGGCTGCGGGACTTCTCCGCGCGCCAGAACCGCTCGAAGACGTGCGGCAGATCGTCTGGGGCGATCCCGCTCCCGGTGTCGGCGACCTCGAGGACGACCTCGTCGCCGTCGGGCCGGGCGGAGAGCGTGACCGTGCCGCCGGACGGGGTGTGCCGCAGCGCGTTGGACACCAGGTTGCCCAGCGCCTGCCGCATCCGGACGGGGTCGGCGTCCAGCCAGGGTGTGCCCTCCGCGGTGGTGCGCAGGGTGACGCCCGCGGCGTCGGCCGCGACCTGGTGGGCGGCGGCGACCTGGCCGAGGAGTTCGTCGGCGCGGACGGGCTCGCGGTGCAGGCGCAGGGTGCCCGCGTCGGCGGCGGCGAGGTCCTGCAGGTCGTCGATGACCCGCTGCAGGACCAGGGCCTCCTCGTGCAGCGCGGCCAGCAGGGCGGGGTCGGGGTCGACGACGCCGTCGCGGGTGACCTCCAGCCAGCCGCGGATGTTGGTGAGCGGGCTGCGCAGTTCGTGCGCGATGTCGCTGACCATGGCCTTGCGCTGGGCCTCCAACCGTTCGCGGCGCTCGGTGAGTTCGTTGAAGGCGGCGGCGAGGACGCCGGTCTCGTCGCGGGTGGTGACAGGCACCCGCACATGCCGTTCGGGCGGCTGCTGCGCCGCCGCGGTCAGCGCGCGCAGCGGCCTGACCAGCCGGGTGGCGACGACGGCGGACACCACCACGGTGACGGCGAGCACCAGACCGGCGGCGCCGGCCACCTTCGCCTTGTTGGCCGGTGACATGTCGAAGCGGACGGCGGTCGTGTCGCCGCCGCCCAGGAACAGCTGCGCCACGGGGGCGACATACGGGTCGAGTTGGGCCCGGCGGGCCTGCGCGGTGCAGTGCTGGGCGACGGCCGCCCCGTCGAGCTCGTCGTCCGGGGACGGCTTGCCCACGGAGGAGCGGGGGGCGAGGCCCAGTCCCGTGATGTCCACGCCGAGGGAGCGCGGCGCGTGCGTGGTGCCCTGCTTCTCGAGGCAGTCGGTGACGCGGGCGGAGAGGTCGTCCAGCGCCTTGTTCTCGGTCGGTGTGGGGGTGTTGAGCAGTCCGTCGGCGCACTCCTCGGGGACGGTGCCGCCCGCGACGGGCCCGTCGACGTCGGTGACCACCGGCCGGCCGCTCGGCGCGCGCACGACGGTGGTGTGTTGACTTGCACCTCGGGTTGAAGCCCGGGGATTCTGGCCTTCCTGACCGGTTGCTGTGCCGCTATGCGGCGCGGTTTGCGGTGGGGATTCCGTGGCTTCCTGTTTCTTCGCGCTGTGCCGGGATTGCTCCTGGTCTGACCGGCGCTCCGCAGGCTGATACCGCCAGTCCGGCGGCCTGTTTGATGTTGATCGCGGCGTTGGTGTCCCGGTCGTGGACGGTGCCGCAGGCGCT
>NZ_JBEYXR010000048.1:0-22967 GCF_040645135.1 Streptomyces sp. NPDC046859 | reverse complement strand
CAGACCCCAAGCCGTTCATCTGGACCAAGACCGCCGAGGAGATCCTCGAATCCCTCGCACGAATCTGCCGACGGATCTCCGGCGCAGGACACTAGCTGACCGGCCGTCATGGGCGTCGTTGACCGGCATGCCTGCGTCTTGCGCGGGGAACTACGGGGAACGAATCGACAGCCCACCACCTACCTGCACCGCCGCGCCACAGGTCAAGGCGCAGGTCAGCGACCTGCGCCTTGAAGGGGCTAGCGGTGCCAGAGACGCGTGGTGCCGCCGTTCCTCGGTGCCTTCCTCACGGTTTGAGGACGACCTTCTCGCAATGGTCCTTCTTGTTCTTGAACAGGTCGAAGCCGGTCGGTGCCTCGGTCAGGGGCAGCCGGTGGGTGATGATCCGGGTGGGATCGATCTTGCCCTGCTCGATCATGCCCAGCAGCCGTTGCATGTACCTCTGCACGTGGCACTGTCCGGTCCGCAGGGTCAGTGACCTGTTCATCCAGGCACCCGCCGGGAACTTGTCGATCATCCCGCCGTAGACGCCGATGACCGAGACCACGCCGCCGCTCCGGCAGGACATGATGGCCTGGCGCAGGGCGTGCGGCCGGTCGGTCTCGGAGCGAGCCGCCTGCTTGGCACGGTCGTAGAGGTGGATGTGGGAGGCGCCGTGTGTGGCCTCCATGCCGACCGCGTCGATGCACTTGTCGGGGCCACGGCCGCCGGTGAGTTCGAGCAGGGCGGACCGTACGTCGGTGTCGTCGAAGTTGATGGTGGTGTAGCCCTGCGCGTCGGCCATGTCGAGGCGGTAGGTCTCCTTGTCGATGGCTATGACGTTCTCCGCTCCCAGGACCCGGGCGCTGTCCATGGCGAACTGGCCGACCGGTCCGGCACCCCAGACGGCGACGACGTCACCTTCCTCGATGTCGCACATGTCGGCGCCCATGAAACCTGTCGGCAGGATGTCGGACAGGAAGAGCACCTGCTCGTCGGTCAGGTCCGATTCGATCTTGAGGGCGTTGGCGTCGGCGAGTACCACCCGCCCATACTCGGCCTGGCCGCCGGCGAAGCCGCCGGTGAGATGTGAGTACCCGTAGATGCCGGAGGTCGGATGGCCGAACATCTTCTCCGAGATGCCGGCGTTGGGGTTGGTGTTCTCGCAGCACGAGTACAGCTCCGCGCGGCAGGACGCACAAGCGCCACAGGCGATAGGGAAGGGCACCACGACCCGGTCGCCGACGCGCACCTTGCCGTCGCTGATGCCGGGGCCGACCTCGACGACCTCTCCCATGAACTCATGGCCCAGGATGTCGCCCTTCTCCATGGTCGGCACGTAGCCGTCGACGAGATGGAGGTCGGAGCCGCAGATCGCCGTCGAGGTGATTTTCACGATGGCGTCGCGGCTGTTCAGGATCGAGGGATCGGGGACGTCCTGCACCTCGACCGAGTTGCGTCCCGTCCAGCAGTTGGCCTTCATGACAGGGCCTCCTTCAGTTCGTCCTCGGTCAGGGGTCGGGCCGGGTGCTGCGGGAACTCGCCGCGGGCCCGCTTGCCGCCGGGTGCGCCCTCGGAGCGGACGACCTCACCGATCTCCGCGATCTGCTTGAAGCGGCGGAGATCGTCGTCCAGTTGCTGGTGCGGCTCCTCGCCGAAGTAGCGCGCCGCCGCCTTCCCGACCGCTCCACCGGGCAGTTGGTAGCGCAGGGACACCCTTATCTCCGTGCCCCGGCCGCCGGGCGCCGGCACGAAGCGGACGTCGCCGGAGTTGTCGATGTCGGCACCGTCCAGCGACCGCCAGGCAATCAGTTGGCCCGGGACGTCCTGAGTGATCTCGGCGTCCCATTCGACGGTCTTGCCGAACGGTGCGCTGGCCCGCCAGTGACTGGTGCGCGGGCCGGTCACGTGCACCTCATCCAGATGCACCATGAAGTCCGGCAGTCGCTCCAGGTCCTTCCAGAGGGTGTATGCCTCGTCCGGGGACCGGGTGACCGTGGTGACCGCGGTCAGTTCCATGGGGGTGCTCTTACGAGCGCGGGCGGCCGCGTAGACGACCGCGGCCGTGATGCCGGTGACCGCGGCCGTCGCGGCCACGGTGGTTCCGTGGCCGCGACCGTTGTGGTTCTTCGAGGCCCGGGCGAGCGGCGTCAGATCCATGAGGTCGCCGCCGACGCGAGCCCAGAGCCGGACGGGATGCGGCCGTCCCAGCAGCCCTGTTGCCGCCGCTAGTTCGCGCACGCCGGCGGCCGGCGCGGCCGATCGGTGTCGGGGGGCGTGACCCACGACGCCCAGGGCCCGCGCGAAGCCTGCCGGGGCGGCGACCTGGGGCACGCCCAGGAGCGCACTGGCCCGACCGAGGCCATGGACGAGCGGATCGTGTCGCAGGCGGGAGGTGGAGCGGGTGTCGGTTGTCATCGGTGCTCCTCACGTACGGAGAGGTGAACGGAAGGTAAGTCGCTTCAGGAGGCTTCACAGCGGACAACGCCGGAGTATGCGCGTGCTCCAGATCCAGGCAGCCGACTGTTGGCGAAGAGGGCGTCCGGCCCCGGGCCAAAACCGTGGCCGGATACGCACTGCCTGCAGAAGCCGCAGGCAATGTTGAAAGGCGGTAGCACGTGTCCGCCGACCTGCACCTTGCGCACGGCCGAGCCGACCCCCACGACCTGGCCCAGGTTCTCGAGCCCCAGCGTGCGTCCGGACTCGAACGAGGTGCGGCCTCGTACATGTGCTGGTTCGAAGCGCAGATGTTGGTGGCCGTGATCTTGACCATGATGTCGCAGGGGTGCCCGCGTCCGGTACGTCCTTCATGGTGACCGTTCGCGGTCCTTCGTATGCCGCTGCCTCCATGACGAATTCCCTGGATGTCGCTGCATGACGGTGACGGAAACGGCGCAGGGAGCCAGGCTCTCGACCATGCGGGGCCGGAGTCCGTGGTTTCGGCACGCTTACGCGAGCCGATCGCCTGCCTCAAGGGGAACGGTTGTTTCACGCAGTCTGCCGGGCGGAGCCTCGGTGCTCCGGCGGCGTGCGGTTCGGGTCCCCGTCAACCTGCGACCGAAACGGTCATTTCCGCATTTTTCGCCGGGGGTGGCCACTGTCAGCGGCACCTCTGGCCACGGTCACCCGCCAGTGACCTGGGTCTGAGATTCGTCGTAGGAGACGGTCGTTCTCTCCTCCCTGGACAGCAGCCTGGTCGGTTCGTCGTGGCCGAGCTGCTCCGCACAGCCCGCCTGCGGGGTACACCACGTACGCCCGGCATGGCCAGGGCCCCGCCGAGCAGGGTCAGCACCACCCGCTCCGGGACCGTCTGCTCCCATGCCTGGCCGCCCATGCCGAGCAGGAAGACGAGGTACGCGGCGGTGAAGCACTGGGAGTAGGCGTAGCCGGTCCGGTTCAGCGTGTACGACAGGCCCGCCGAGAGCACCGCCGGCGCGGCGGACAGGTGGGCGTCCGGGCCCAGGACGCGCACCATGCCGGTGGCGAGCGCGCCCCCCCAGGGTCCCGGCGAGACGGGCCACCGCACGCGCGTACGTTTGGTGGAAGACCGGGCGCATCACCGGGCGCGGATCGCCCCTCTGGGTGACGCAGGATTACCGTTCGCACGCTGAGGCCGCAGACGGTTCCACCGGGGCCTGAGGGGGGAGGATGGACGTGAGCGACGAAGGAGGCCCGTCATGAAATCCGGAGCCCCTGATTACGACGCCTGGTACTCGCGCACGCCTTCGCAGGCCGAGGGCGAGCGGGACGAGACCGGCGAGCGTACCGCTACGGAGCAGCACCCCGATGTTCCCCGAAGTGAGCCGTCCCAGGCGGAGGGCGAGCGGGGCGACGACGTCTAGCGGCACTGGACGACCCGTAGCCGGGGGCCGGGTGAGGGTGCACTTTTTCCGACGCCGTCACCGGTTTCCAGCCCGCCTGCCGTCCAGCAGTCCGTGCAGGTGCGCGGTGGCGTTCTCGATGTCCGCGTATTTCTGCTGTCCCGCGCGGACCTCGGCAGAGAGCACACCGCAGCGGTGGACGCGCTCGAAATCGCCGTAGGGGAACTTGTACCGGCCCTTGGTCTCCTCTCCCATCTCATCATCGACGCCCAGGTACCACCTGGCGTAGTCGTTGAATCCGTGCTCCTCGAGGTAGGCGTTCTCGTCCGCTGCCGAAGGCCGGTGCTCGCTCCACTCGTCCCGGTCGTCCAGGACGATCCGGTCCTCTTCGGTCAGCTTCTTTGCGTGGTTGAACGCCCTCGCGTTCAGTTTCACCGTCATGCCGTTTACCGCCCTGTCGACAGTCGTGTTCAGGTGTCGGCTGCTGCCGCCCGGATGTCCTCTCGGGCCTGCCCCATCAGCTCGTTCAAGTCGCCGACCTCAGGATCGAGTTCCCGCGCGCGCGGCGCGATCTGCTGCAGCCATGCCGCGGTGGCCAGGGCCAGTTCGACGGCCTCCCCGGTCCGCTCCTCGCCAAGCAGTTCCTCGATCTTGAAAGCAATGCTCGCGAGCGTGTCGTCATCGGTGGCGGGCACCAAGTAGGACTCCAGGCCCGGCGGATACGGTGTGCGCTCCCGGTACTCACGCATCGCGGTCACGACCGCGGGAACCGCGCTGTACCTGTCGAGGAGGCCCATGAAGATGTACAGGCGGGCCACCAGCCGAGGCAGGCCGGGGTGCCGATCCAGCCAGGCCATCAGCTCGCGCTGATCACCGAAGTGGTCCATGATCTGCGACATCTCCTGCGCGACCTGGCTGAGCCAGGTCCAGTGGAAGGGCAGCAGCCGCGCCACCTGACGGGCGAGCGCCGCCTCGCCCTCCGCGTCCAGCGTACCGGCGACGAATGCGGCGACCTGCCTGTGGTCCAGTCCGTAGCCGGCCGGCGCGGTCCGGTCCTGTGAGCTGTGTGACGAGTCGTGGCGCAGACGCAACAGCTGTGTGCCGATCTTGCTCAGTGTCAGGTTCCGCATTGTTCCTCCCAGCTCGTGATGTGCTGTTCATCGTCCGGAGCGGCCGAATGATCAGTTCCTTCTCGGATCCATGCGACCGCACCACCACATCCGCCGTTCGCCGGCCGCAGCGAACGCAGTAGGCCTCCCAGGGTGGTCCGGTCGGGTCGGTGCCGGACTCCCAGACGGTCCTCGGTGCGCGAGAGCGGCGGGCGTCCGTCGATGTCCAGTCGGTTCATGAGGCGTAGGTCGGCGAAGGTCCGGCAAAGGAAGCGCGGGCCCCGTAGGCTTCCTCAGCAGCCAACGGCCTGGCGATGTTCTCCAGGAACTGTTGTTCGGCCTTCAATCCGAAGGCGACCTCGGCCGACCCGCCGAGGGCCACGGCCGCCGCTGCGATGAAGAAGCCGGTGGTCACGAGGACGGTGTTGCCGCTTTCAATGAAGTGCCCAAACAGCAGCGGCCCGGTGATGCCGCCCAGGGTGGTGCCGACGGCGAAAAACAGGGAAATGGACAGGGCTCGGGTCTCCAGGGGGAAGACGTCGCTGACGGTCAGGTAGGCGGAGCGCGCTCCGGGACGCGGCGCGGCGGACCGGCCGGCCGGGCGAAGGTGCCTGCTTCGTCAGAGGAACTCATGGTTCGTATTTGAGACGTGCAGTTCTGTTCCGCGCTTCCGCGGCGGTCCATCTGTTCCCCCTCCTGCAGAGGTTCGCCGGCCCGCCATCGCTTGCTCGGCCTACGAACACAGGACGTGCGCAGGCGCTGCGCCTAATTTGACGGGCTCGATCCGTCCAGCAAGGTCGCGGGCGACCTGCCCGAGGGCGCGGGGCTGACCATGCGGCAGGGGCCGCACCAGGTGGCCCACGCCAGGTTCCTACCTGTGCACACGGAAAGTCCCGAGCACCTCCCCAGGGTGACGAACCGGGCGGCTCCATACCTGCGCCTGGCGAGTCAGGAATGCACAGGTCCGGTCGCCCCACGGGTACGAAGGAGACATCCCCAGATGTCGGGTGCGCCGGCCCCAGAGCGGGTACGCCAAAGATCGCTCGCCCTCCCGCAGGGTCAGAGAGAACGGAGTGCCGCCGGTGGTCGACAGCCGCGCACACCTTGTGACACTTGCGGGGACGTGTCATCGCAGGTCAGCCCAAAGCGTTCACTACGGTGGGTCACGGCAAGTTCCTGGCGCTCTGCGCGGCCCATGGCGGGCGCCGTGGTGATGGTAACGGCCATCTCTGACCTGGGGCGGCCCTCCTTGGTGCCGAGCGGCGTCAGGTCGACGGGGGTGTCCAGGGTTGGCAGGACGCTGTTGTCGGCGGGCTGCTCGCACGCCATCCGCAGTTCGGTGGTGGGCGGGGCGGCCCACGACAGGCTGGCCGGGTCGCCGATGACGCCGGGCAGCGGTTCGGCGGCCGTATCCCAGGTGTCGAGCAGTACGGCCTGGACCTCGTCCATGCCCAGTCGCCGGATCCGAGGGCCGCGGCCCCCGCCTTCACGTTCTCGATCACGACGTCCGCGCAGGCGACCACGGTGAACTCCATCGTGGTGGACAGGGGAGCATGAGGAGGCCCGCACAGGCGAGCCGCCGTCCGGTCTGGTGCTCGTGCCCGTGCTGCCGATCCATGAGGGCCGGCAGCAGAGGGGTGATCGCTCCGGCGCCGCCAGCACCGGCACCGGCAACGCGACCAGCGCCTGTCGCCGCCTCGCTGCTGGCACGACCAGCCCGTGGACGAGGTCGGTCCACACCAGCTCCAGCCCGTGCGGCCGCTCCTCGCGGGTCAGCTCCGCAGCGCCGCCGATCCACGCCCACCGGGCCTCTGTCGTACGCCGTGCTCCGCCCGGCGCACCGTAACTCCGCATCCGCGTAGCCGGTGCGTGCGATATCACTCTCCATGACGCGCGCGTACTTCTTCCAGCTCCTGAACTGGTCCACGGTGTGCCCTCTCCTGCGGCTCCGAACGGCCCTCCGGGTGGGACGTGACGCTGCGGCCCAAAAGGTGGGCTGCCAGCCGGACGGTGGTCCGGTCGATGACACTGAGCACGTCGATGTCTGGAAGAGTCAGGTCGAGCACGATGTCGACCACGGGGGGAGTGTCCACCGGGGCCACAGGTGACATTGGGCGAGGAGCGCCGCAAAGGGCGTCGTGTGGCGCGACGGCGCCGACCTGCCGGTGCGGCCGGGTTTCGCGGTCGCCTGACAGCTGGCCCAACGGGGCCTTCACCTTCGACCAGGGCCAGTCCGGTGGTGCACGCGGGTTTCACCAGGCGCAGAAGGGCCTGGTAGGTCTGGTCACCGAGGGTGAGCGCGGCGGCGACGGCGTCCGGAGTGGGGGGAGCCCACGACCAGTGGGTGGTCTAGGCGTTCCACAGGGCGACCTTCTCTGCGGAATCGAGGCGGGTCGGGTAGCGACGAAGCGGTTCCACGACCTGCGGTGACGGTACGAAGTGCCGAAGTGCCGTTCGCCGCCGCGTCGACCAAGGCGCCCAACTCGGCGGGCGACTCTTCTCGAGCGCTTCCTCCACCGGCTCCGCGAGGATGTCCTCGGTGAGATGGGCCAGTACCTTGCGGGCGACGTCTGGTGACCAGCCGGCCGCGTCGCGGGCTGCTTCGATGGCCTGGACCCAGGTCTTCACGGCGGACAGCGCCGGCGCATGGCCGCTCACGGACGCAGGGCCGACCAGGTTGAGCGGGAGCAGCCGCGCCCACGGGACAGCCGCGCTCGCTCTATCGCTGGCCGCCGGTCTGGCCGACGCTTTCGACGGCCTCGGCCTGATCCATGGGGCCCTTCGCCCGGCCTGGGCGGGGATCAGGCCGAGGCTGCCAAGTGGGCGTTAGGGGCCTGGCGCGGGTTACTCAGTGGGTATGGCGAAACTGCATCCAGAAAAAGACGCCGACCGTGAGGACGAGGTGCCTGCACCGGAGGAGGCCGGTCCGGGTCCCGAGGTCGAACAGCGGGCACCGGATGCCCCGACCAAGTTGCCCAAGCGGTCGTGGGGCAAGGTCCTCAAGGGGACGCTGAAGGAGTTCAAGGACGATGAACTGGCGGACCGCGCCGCGGCCTTGACGTACTACGGGGTGTTGTCGCTGTTCCCGGCGCTGCTGGCGCTGGTCTCCCTGCTCGGCATTGCCGGAAAGTCGGCCACCGACACGGTGCTGAACAACCTCAAACAGTTCGCCCCCGGCTCCGCCCGCACCATCATCACTGGGGCTGTGGAGCAGTTGCAGGGCAATGCCGGTATCGGGTCGGTCATGGCCCTTGTCGGTCTGGCACTGGCGATCTGGTCGGCGTCCGGTTACGTGGCGGCGTTCATCCGTACATCCAACGCCGTCTACGACATGCCCGAGGGCCGCCCGGTGTGGAAGGTACTGCCGGTGCGGGTCGGGGTCACGGTCGTGCTGATGGTGCTGGCCGTGATCAGCGCGTTGATCGTGGTGTTCACCGGCTCGCTGGCCCGCCGGGCCGGGCAGGCGCTGGGGGCCGGGGACACGGCGGTGACGGTGTGGTCGATCGCCAAGTGGCCGGTCCTCGTCGTTCTGGTCATCGTGATGATCGCGATCCTGTACTGGGCGAGCCCCAACGCGAAGGTGAAGGGGTTCCGGTGGGTCACGCCGGGCAGTTCCCTGGCCCTGGTGATCTGGTTGCTGGCCTCCGCCGGCTTCGCGTTCTACGTTGCCAACTTCGCCTCGTACAACAAGACCTACGGCACGATGGCCGGCGTCATCGTCTTCCTCGTCTGGCTGTGGATCTCCAACCTGGCGGTCCTGCTGGGCCTGGAGTTCGACGCGGAGACGGTACGACAGCGGGCCATCGCCGGCGGCCATCCGCCCGAGGCCGAGCCGTACACCCAGCCCCGCGACACCCGTAAGTGGGACGAGGAGGACCGGCGCCGCCTGGACGAGACCTGAACGCCTGGCAGCCCCGACGCTTCCGCGCCGCATGGCTGACGATCGACGGGATACCCGCAGACCATGGACGTGATGGCAGGGATTCGTGAGACGGACCGGAATTTGACCAAGCGACTCGCTGCCAGTGCCTCACCCAGGCTTCACCGGACGCTGTCGGCGGTGGAGGAGGCCGCGGAGGGAACCAAGCTGTGGTGCGGCGCGGCCGCGGTGATGGCCTGGACGGGTGGCCGGCGCGGTCGCAGGGCCGCCGCCGCGGGCTTGGCTGCTGTGGGCCTGGCGCAACTGGTGTCCAACGCGGTGTGCAAGCAGTTGGCCGAGCGTCCCCGGCCGCCGAAGGAGTGGTTTCCGCACGACGAGGTCGAGGACCGTCCCGACTCCTCGTCCTTCCCCTCCGGGCACACCGCCGCCGCGGTCGCCTTCACGGCCGCGGTTGCCACGACGTGGCCGCCGGCCGGAGTGCTGTGCGCGGTGCCGGCCGCCATGGTGGCCGTCGAACGTGTGCAAAGCGGCGCCCACTACCCCAGCGACGTCGCAGCCGGTGCCGCCATCGGCCTGGCCAGCGCCTGGCTCACCCGCCGCGCCCCGCGCCTGGTCGTGCGCTCTTGGATCTAGCGACCGTTTCCAGTGGTCCTGCGGCCTGACGGTGATTACCGGCCGGTGGCCGCCGGGTTGCCTGCACCGCCGATGTCAGCACCCGGTCGAGGGTCTTCTGCCTGCGCCGGCCCGCTCGGAACTTGCGTGAGCGGGCCGGCTTGTGTGCCGGGGAGCCCCAACTGCCAGGCACACGCTGGCAAGTCGCCCGGGCCGCCGCCGCGACGCACCAGGGCCGCGGGCGTGCGGGTAACCGACAAACCGTGGCTCACCCCCCTCTCGCGTACCGCGCCGAGGCGGTGTCCTGATCCCGCCAGTTCGAGGTACCCGCGTGCTCACGCGACGCGCCCCTGTACGGCCCGTCGTTGGCCAGAACACAGAAGACGGGAGGTGATCGTAGTGTCGACCATCCAGCCACCCTCGCAAGGAGCGGAACACGGTCGAGCGGCTCATCAACAAGCTGAAGGCCTGGCGGGGCATCGCCACTCGATACGACGAGTCGCCCGAGAGCTACCGCCGGCCTCCACCTCCGTGCCTCAATGACCTGGATCAACGACCTGCTGAAGGCAACCGGCTGATCACAACCTCACACAGAACCTCGGGGCATCAGCGGTGCCGACCTGCTGTGGCGGGCGCCCGCCAACCGGGGCCTGCCCGTTCAGTGGCAGTTACGGGACGGGTCCTGGCTCTCGCGCATCCACGCCTCATCCTGCTCCAGCACGACCTGCTCGAACGTCTCCTGCCGCCCAGACGCCTGCGCAGCCTGCCCCGCGTCGTCAAACGCAAGATGTCCAACTACCGGCTCAAACGACGTCCACCACGACTGGTCCCAACCCGCCCGCACCGGCACCCAAGCAGTCCGCATCCAACGACCCCAACCCGCGGAGTCCCAAAACAACGGCATTGCTACTAGACACCCTCTGTCCCGGCCGACCCGATACCCGCCAGCGGCTGACCTTCACGCTCAGCGGCCACCGAGCGGTGGACAGAGGGTGGTCTGTGGGCCAATGCCCGTTTCGGGGTGCATCTCAGGCTGAGCGACTGGTCGGGATGGCCTGCTCGACGCACGCGGCGTCGCTAGCCAGTCCATCACCGCGCTGCGCGGCGGGGCCGGCATGAGGGGCAGGTGGCCGGGCATCCGAGGGGAAGGGAAGTGGGCTGACCGCGCCTTTCGGTGCCGCCCGTCGACGTCAACAACCTCTTAGGGGTGAGAAGGTGAAGGGCTTCCGCAGTTTCATCCTGCGCGGCAACGTGGTCGACCTGGCCGTCGGCATCGTGATCGGGGCGGCGTTCACCGCCGTGGTGAACGGCTTCGTCCGCGCCTTCCTGACACCGATCGTCGGGCTGGCCACCGGCGCCACCGGCGACATGAGCCGCAAGACCTTCACCCTGGGCGCCACCGAGTTCCCCTACGGCGCCTTCATCAACGCGGCGATCAGCTTCCTCCTCCTCGCCGGTGCCCTGTACTTCCTGGTTGTGCTCCCGATCAACAAGCTCCACGAACGCCTCGCCCCGCACCACGACGTCCAGGCCCCCAAACGGGACTGCCCCGAATGCCTGAGCCCCGTACCCGCCGAGGCCCGACGCTGCGCCTCCTGTACCGTCCCCCTGCCCGCCGTACCCGCTCAGGCCGGGGAGACAACCCAGCGCGCCGGGTGACCTCGACCTCCACGGCCTGGCACGGGGTTGCCGGGCCCGTCGCGAGCACGTCCGTGGTGACCGTGGTTACCGACGACGTCCGACGCGCCGCCGTCAGCGGGGGGATGATGATGCAGCAGGTGGCCTGGCCCTTCACCCCGCTTGTCGTCGGGGATTCGGACGAGTTGATCAGCCGGTGGGCCGACTGGCTGGCCCAGGAGGCGACCGGCCGACTCGCCCACCCCAGCCGCACGCCCGAACGCGACCTCCAGGGCGTTCCTGGAGGCGATGACCACATGGGGCCGTCTGTCGACCCCGATCCACGGAGGCGTGGTTGCAACTGCGGTCATAGAGCAGAGGCCAAACAGGTTTTCCTTGGACGGGGCGGACCACGAGGGGGGCCGACAACGGGCGGCTGACGGCTCAGGCATGGGCGACGGCCCGCTCCATCGCGAGGATCGCCACCCTGACGAACGACTACACGAGCCGTGCTGTCGGCCGGGTGGGTGCGATGGTCCTTGCGGCGATCCTGTGGTTACTGTCCGCGGGGACCACCCGGTGAGCGGTGTCCACGTCGGTCGCGACGATCAGGGAGAGTACGGGCGCATCCGTGACCAGGACACGGCGGTAGCCGGTCTCGATGACGCCCTGCCGACGAAGGGAGCGCAGTACCCGGTGCCCGCTCGGTTCGGAGGCGCCGATCAGCTCCGCCGGCTCCGGCTGGGTCAGCGACACCCCGATCGAGACTCCGGTCGCGCAGTCCTGCCCGTACGCCCGCGCCAGTTCTCGCAGGACACGGGCCACTCTTGTCTCCACCGGGCAGCTGCCGACATCCTGACGCCGCCGGGTGGCCCAGCGCAGCTTCCCGGCCATCGCACACATGACGGCCCGCGCCGACTCCTCGTATGACGCGAGGAAGTCCAGGAACTGCCGGCCTCCTATCAGCTTGGCGCTGCCGGTAACGGTGGCCACGAAAGGCCGTACTCGCCCTCCCGCAGCAGCCGCTCGCCCCGTTCGAAGCACACCGGCCGTCCCAGCCGGACTGTGTGCTCGCGGGACTCCACGGACAATCCGGCCCAGAAGACTCGCCGCAGGCCAATGACCGTGCCCCGGCCGTCGAGCGGATCCGCCGCCCCCCAGAGGTAACCCATGCGCGGAACCCTTCGAATTGCTGTCCGTTTCGGAGGGGATGCCACCTTTTGGTGCGCATTATGTTCGGCCCGGTAGGCGTCGGTCGACGGTCGACAGAACCCCTGTTTTGCTGTCGCGCTCGGTGTTTGTGCTGTCGTCCTCGGTCTGCACACGTAGCGAATATGTCTGTCTTTGCGATTTAAGGGTCATCTCCGGAAATGACTCGAGATCCTTGCCAGCCTCTTGGACCTTGGTCTCAGTCGAACGTGAGGTGAAGAATTGGGCGTTGATATTCCGCCACTGGACGGCGTGCACCGGTTGACGGGCGCGCTGGACGCGCTGGCGTCGGTCCCGGTGGACAGGCGTAAACCGCCGGTGCTCGTCTTCGAGGACGGCTCCGGGCTGGGAGCGAGGTACGTCAACGCGTATCAAAAGCGGCTCAGAGGTCAGGACGGAAAGGGCATCGTCCCGCACGCGGTCGTGGACCGGGACGTCCTCGACCAGGCGGTTGACGACCCTGAACCCGAGCCCGATGTCGTGCTGATGGACAAGATCGCAAAGCAGTTCGACAGCACGATGCCTCCGCTCACCCGGGGGGACGAAGGGCTCCCAATGCCCACCTACTGGGTCTGCCGCAGGGTGCTGGACACCGACGTCGGCGTGGGGCTGCCCCATCAGCAGCGCAAGATCCTGGTCAGGGCGCTGTACGAGGAGTGGCAGGAACGCACGCCGGGGTTGCCCCAGTTGCGCGAGCTGGTGAATGCGGACGGCGTGATGCAGAAGCTGGGAATCACCTTCATTCTCCTCGTCGCCCTGCCGACACAGTGGTTCTACGGCTGGTGGCTGAACCGGACGAAGCGGCTTCGGTGGTTCGCCCAGCAGGTGAGCCGCGCCAACGTTCCCGCCCTCGGGTTCCTTGATGCGGCCGTACACCTAGGGGTTCAAGGGGCCCTGCGGCACAACGCGGCGCTGCGCCAGAGCCTGCTGCTCGAAGCGCTCGCCATGGATCTGACCCGGGCGACCGAACGGGGACTGTTCAACCCGCGCCGACGTCGCCGGATCTGGCCCTTCACCGTGCTGCTGCCGCACACCGGCGGCACTGACGGCGCGCCCGCCCAGCGTCTGCTTGACGCCTTCCTCGCACTGCGGACGCGAGAGCGTGACACCTGGCCGCGGCGGCTGCGGCGTCGCGCGGTGCCGATGCTGTTCATCGCGGCCAGTCCGGTGCCGGCTGGCGTCGCGGACTCGCAGAACGCCGCCGACGGCGGCTCCGCGGGAAGTGCCTTGTCGGCCCAGCAGGGCGCCAACGCACTGCAGGAGCTGCTGGCGGGCAAGGCACTGCCGCCCGGAACCGAGCGGGACGGGCAGCTGACGGTCGCCCTGGGGGGATCGGCGAGGGCGGCCGTCCGTGACTGGCTGGAGCGCTACATGGCCGTCCCGGTGCGCCGGGTGAGCGCCTGGTCCGCCTACGCGGGCTGGCTGACGACCATGGTGCTGCTGGGCGCGTTGATCTCCCTGGTCTTCGTTGTGAAACCGGATCGGGACCCAACGTGCCGGGACTCCTGGACGGCAGCAGGCGTACGCGTCGGAGTCGACACCGAGAAGTCGCGTGCACGGGACGCCTGTTACTTCACACGCTTACCCGACCAGACGCTCCTGCGTGATCTTCAGGACCGCGTCCGGCGTCAGAACGCTGCCGTGGAACGCCACGGCAGCCCCTACGCCACCGTCGTCTTCCTCGCTCCGCTGACCGCCGACCCGAAACGGGGGAGCGGTCAGCTCACTCCGCCGGGAGTGCTGCAACTGCGCGGTGCCGTGCAGGCCATGGAGCGCTACAACGAGCAGGCACTCGAGTTCGACTCGACCAAGCCCGGCCTGCGGATGCTGGTGGCCAACGTGGGTTACGCCTACCGGCAGGCCCCCACCGTCGTGAAGAGAGTGAACGAGCTGGCGGCCGACGACCCGACCATCGCCGCGGTGATCGGCATCGCGCAGAGCCGGGACGAGTCCGTCAAGGCGATCAACCAGCTGTCGGCGGACCTGCCCGTCATCGGGGCCTCGGTCACCGGCGACTTCATGACCACCGAGGCGCCGCACTACTTCCAGACACAGCCGACCAGCCGCCACATGGCGCGGGCCCTGGCGCGGCGCGTCGTCGAACTGCGGCGGGTGAAGGCTCTCCTCATCTACGACGACCGCGACCGCTACAGCACCAACCTGAAGAAGGATCTGGACGAGGAGTTGCGCGCGCGGCACGTCACCCTTCAGCCGCCCGCCGTCATCCGCGACTCACCCCGGGAACAGTTCGGTGTCCAGGACCGGCTGGAAGAGCTCGCCGCCAGGATCTGCACATTGGGCAGGACCGACGGGATCACGCTGTACGCGGCCCGGGGCAACGCGTTGCCCCGGGTCCTCAACGCCGTACAGGGCCGGTGCGGCGCCGGCGAGGCGGGGAAGTTCCCGTTCCTCACCGCTGACGCCAACGTCCTGATCGAGTACCCGGAGCTGCACAAGTCCGCCAGTCTGGAGACGTTCACAGCGGTCGATCTGACGTATGTGGCGTTCTCCACCGACCGGCACAGCGACAGGGACACGGGGCGAGACGCGTTCCGTGCGGCGGCGGCCGCGATCGGCCGGGTCTGGAATCCGGCGAACCCGCCGCGCGCCTCCAACGTCCTGCAGCAGTTGCTCTCCGGCATCGAGGTCCAGGACAACATCGACAACCGCCGTCCGTTCACCATCCCGCCCGGCACCCGAGTCCCGGCCGGTCGCCCGCTCTACCTGTGCACCGCGCCCCACGTCATCCATGCCGCCCCTTCGTGCCGGAAGGCGAACGGAGAGCCGTAGTGGTGCGCCTTCCGTCACCGAACCGGGGCGGCGCCGTGGCGGCGCTGGCGGCGGATGTACGCGGTGACTGCCCCCCCACACGTCACGGCGGCCGGTGTCGGGCCACAGGCCGGAGGTGAAGTGCAGTTTCGGTGTCGGCCACGGCGGAGGAAGAAGTTGAGGGTGCGCTGTTGGTTGCCGGTGCGTCACAGGAGGCCGACGTCCGGCAGGTCAGTGAGGGGCAGATGCCGGGCGAAGTCCTCCTCGTCGATCAGGTCGGGGTCGAGGTGGCGGACCCGGACACGGCGGGCAGAGCCGCGGTGGCGCGGGTGATCTGACGTCGGGCAGTGCGGCCGGGAGCCGTGCGTGCGCGCCCTGGTCGTACAGTGCGCGGGCGCCGGCCAGGCTGCTGTCCAGCGGCCCGGCATCGGGCGCGGCGGGGGTGTCGGCCAGGGATTCCGGCATCGTCGACGTGGGAGGGCGAAGCCAGTACCGAGGACCAGGGGGTGATCTGTGCCCACCGGCCGCGTCCTCCAAGTCCTCCACCAAGATCTCGGTGGCACCACCGGCCGGACACCACCGGAAGGGCGTCCGACCTGGCTCCTGCCAAGGTCGGACGCCCTTCCGCGCGCCAGGATCCGGAAGCCGTCAGGACATCCGCGCGCCGCGGCGCTCCCGCCGCTCAGGCGCTCCGCAGCCGCACCGTCGTCCCGTTCGATCCCGTCCGCACCTGCACGGTGTCGCAGAGCATCCCGACCCCCCAGAGTCCGAAGCCGGAGTCCACCGCGGACTCGGGCGGCTGCCAACTGATGAACTCCTCGGGCTGCCAGTTGCCGGAGTCGGTGATCTCGCAGACCAGGCCGTCGTCGGGCCAGGTGCGCAGCGTCACCGGGGCGTCGCCGTGGCGGATCGCGTTGGTGGCCACCTCGGTCACGGCCACGAGCAGGTTGTGCAGCGCATCGGCCGACAGCCCGCAGCGCTTCGCCTGGTCGGCGACGAACGCCCGAACGGCGTGCAGTTCGGTGGGAAGAATGCGCATCGTCGCGGCCGGCTGCGGGGAAGGGGCGAGAGGCAGCCGGTCGAGGTCGCCGACGAAATCCTCGGGTTCCCGGTACTGAGGGTTGTCCCGCAGTACATCACCCTCCAGGATCTTCGGGTGGGTCTGGCGTACGAGTGCGATGGCGTCGGACGACAGGACCGCGGTGTTGTAGCAGCAGCAACTGCGGAAGGGCACGTTGGCGAAGCTCAGGTTGAAGATCGAGTCGTAGCGCACCCACTCGATCGCGTCCCGGTATCGGCTCCAGTCGTCCGACGCCACCACCCACGCCGGGCGTGGACCGAGCGACTTGGCGACGGCGGTCATCGCGGCCATGGCCCGGACGGGGTTCGTGTAGACGTCCGCGGGATCGATGAACTGCACGGCCTGGGCGTCCTGCCCGAGCGAGTCGCGCAGCGCCTCGGCCTCGTTGCCCGGTGTCACGACGAACGTCGGGGCGCCGGCTTCGATGCCCTCGCGGACGTGCGGAAGTGTGCCCGCGAGGAACTCCCGCTCGTCGCCGTAGAGCAGCGCCTGGTGCCGGACCGTGTGGTCGCCCTGCCGGCCGTCGGCCACCGGCTGATCGGCACGTGTCCCGGTCGTCATGAAGTCCCCCTCTGCCCCTGCACGAGCCCCGGCAGGCGTTCCCAACCCACTGTCTCGATGAGGTTCCCCACCGCGGGCGACAGATTGTCCAGGACGAGCCGGAGGGCGCCGCCGCGGCTCTCCACGAAGCTCGTCAGCAGGCTGAGCGCGCCGAGGTCGATGAAGGTCAGTTCGGCCAGGTCGAGCCGGACCTCACCCTCCTCGGCCACGTACGAGGACAGCGCCTCGGAGAGCTCGCCGTGCCGCGTCGCGTCGAGTTCACCGGCCAGCCGGAGGCCGGGCGGATCGTCGGTCGGGGTGATCCGCAGAATGCGGTTCTCGCTGGGTGCTATGACTTCCATGAGACCTGCCGAGTCCTGGGACGGAAATCTTGAAATCTTGCAGTCCTGACCGACTGTGCACGCCACCGGTATAGCGGCGGTAGACCGGTCGCACGCGCGGACCCGTGAGAACGGATGTCCGGCACCCCCACAGCCCGGCTCCCGTCACAGCGGCGGCGGTCCGACGGTGTCCGGGCCGATCCGCAGGCTGAGACAGGCGGGGAAGAACGCGCTCCACGCGTGGCCGCGCCAGCCGACGTACGTCGTGAGATGGCCCCCGCCGAGGATCCCGGCGCGTTCCAGATACTCATGTGCCTCCTGGTTCCTGCCCTGTTCGAAGCAGAGGGCGCTGATCTCGTGGAGGGCGAAGCTCTGCAGGCTGCTGTCACCGATCTTCCGCGCGTGCTGGAAACTCTCCTCGAAGCATGCCAGGGCGTCCTCGACGCGGCCCAGACCGCGGTACGCACGGCCGAGGTCGCCCAGGCCGACCACCTGGGCCGTACGGTCGCCGGCCTCGTGCGCGAGGTCGAGTTGCCGGGTCTGCAGGGCCACGGACTCCTCGTACGACTGCATCTCCGTCAGCGCGTCCGCGAGGTTGTGCAGGGAGCGCCGTTCGCCCTCGCGGTCGCCTGTCGCACGCCAAAGGACGAGCGCCGCCTCCAGGCACTGCCGCATTCTGTCGAACTGGCGGTGCAGCCAGTACACCGCCGACAGGTTGTGCAGCGCCCAGGCCTCGCTCTCCCGTTCGCCGAGACGCCGGGCGGTACGCACCGCCGCCTCGCCCAGGATCCACAATTCCCGGGCGCGGGCGTACGGGTAGAGGTACCACTGCAGCAATTCCGTCAGCCGCACAGCGAGGCGCGCCGTCGAGTCGGTCTGCGTGAGGGCGTCGAGGACAGTGGCGATCAGGTTCGCGCGCTCGGTGATCAGCCATGCCTCGGCCTCCCTCTGGTCCCTGATGCGCGCCGCCGGGAGACCCGGCGTGCCGGCCATGTCCGCGGACACGTGTTCCTGTGCGCGACGGTCGAAGTAGGACGGCACCTCCAGGAAGCCCACGGCCCGTCGCGTGGCGCCGAGATAGAAGCGAAGTACGCGCTCCAGAGCCCGTTCGCGCTCCGCCTCGGGCTCCTCCGCCCACACCTGCTCACGTGCGAACAGGCGGAGCAGGTCGTGCATCTGGTAGCGGGCCGGAGCGGGGCTGTTGAGCAGATGCGCGTCCACCAGCCGTTCGAGCGCGTCCTCGGCCGGACCGGTCGACACGCCGAGCAGCGCGGCCGCCGCCGGCAGACTCATGCTGGACCCCGGCACGACCCCGAGGAGCCGGAAGGCGCGGGCCGCGGCCTGGTCGGTGGGATTGTCGCCGTGGCAGATGGCGTGATAGCTGGCGTGGAAGCTGGCCCGTACGGACACGTCGCCGACACAGATTTCGTCGAGCCGCCCCTGGGCGTCGGTCAGCCGCTCGACGAATGCGCTCAGGGGCCAGCTGGGGCGTGCGGCCAGCCTGGCGCCGACGATCCTCAGGGCCAGGGGAAGGCCGCCGCACATCCTGATGATCGCGTCGGCCGCCTCCGTGTCGGCGGCCACCCGCTCCGGGCCGAGGAGCCGTTCCAGCAGTCCCATCGCCTGGTCGTGGAACAGGACGCCGAGGTGGAGGTGGGTGGCGCCCTCCAGGGCGGTGAGTATCTCGCGGCTGGTGATCAGTACGGCGCAGCCAGGACCGGCGGGGAGCAGCGGGCGGATCTGCTCCACACCGGCGGCGTTGTCGAGCACCACGAGGATGCGGCGGTCGGCGACCATGGAGCGGAACGTGGCGGCCGCCTCGTCGGGGTTGGTGGGGATGGCCACTTGCGGCAGCCCCAGCGTGCTGAGGAACCGGCCGAGCACGTCACCCGGTTCCAGGGGCGTCAGGCCGACGGTGGCTCCGTGCAGATCGACGTAGAACTGGCCGTCCGGGAAGCGGTCGGCGAGCTGATGGGCCGTGTGGATCGCCAGAGCCGACTTGCCCACGCCACCGGTCCCGTCGATCGCGGCGATCGCCACGTGTCCGTCGTCGGCGCGGTCCAGCACCTTGCGCAGTACGGAGCTCTCGCTGGCGCGGCCGATGAAGGCGCTGCCGACGTGGGGGAGTTCTCGGGGGACCAGGGCGGGTATGCCTGCCGCGGCCTCCGTACGGCCGGCGGGTGCGCGGTCCTGGCGGGTGTGGTTTGGGCGGGTGCGGTCCGGGCGGGCGCGGCCGGACGGAGCGGGGTCGGTTTCGGGGGCACGGTCGGCTGGCCCGAGAGTGGTGACGGGCTCGCGGACGGACCCGGTCCTGCTTTGAGCCCGGGCTTCCGGCTCGGGTCCGGGTTCGGGTCCGAGGAGCAGGGACGCGTCGGCGGTGAGGATCCGCTGGTGGAGCTGCTGGAGGGAGGGACCCGGTTCGATGCCCAGTTCCTCGGCCAGACGGTGGCGCAGTTGCCGGTAGGCGGCCAGGGCGTCGGCCTGCCGGCCCGACCGGTACAGCGCCAGCATGAACTGGCCCCGCATGGCTTCCCGGAGCGGGTGTTCGGCGATCAGGGCCTCGAGTTCGTCCAGCACGGCCTCGTGGCGGCCGAGCCGCAGCCGCGCTTCGATGCGTAACTCCCGCGCCTGCGTATGACTTGCCGTCAGACGCGAGGCCTCCGCTTCCACGGCGGGTGTCGGCGGCACGTCGGCGAACGGGACGTCGCGCCACAGGTCCAGCGCCTCGCCGAGCAGGGCGGCGGCCGCATCGGCCGAGTTCCGGCCGAGTTCCTGTCCGCCCCGCTTCACCAGTTCGACGAACCGGTGGGAGTCGACCTCGTCCGGTGTCACGACGAGCCGGTAGCCGTGGGCGCGGTAACCGTGCACATGCGTCACCAGCAGGTCACCCGACTCGTCGCCCAGCGCGCGCCGTACCCGCGAGACATAGCCCTGCAGCAGCTTGTTCACGCTCTGCGGAGGCCGCGCGCCCCATAGTTCCGCGATCAGCCGGTCGGTGGACACCAGTTGGTTCGCGTCGCAGAGGAGCACCGCCAGGAGCATCCGCCACTTGGCTGGCGCGAGGGGAACCTCCTGACCGTCGCGCCAGAGCTCGAGCGGCCCAAGTATCCGATACCGCATGTCTCGCACCGTAGCCCGTCACCCGGTCCGACAGGGTCGGACGCACGCCGGTCGCGCGGCAGTACGCGGGCGCCGGCCGCCTGATCGGGCCTGGCCAACCATGTGGTGTCCCTCTCCGGGTCGACGGTGACGCGGAACGCGCGGATCACGAATTCTCGGCCCGAACTCCCCCCAGAGGCAAGGCCGCACGCGTACCCGCGTGAACTCTACGACGGCGTCGGAGGCCTTCGGGACCTTTGCGTCCTTCAGGGCCCTTCGAGCCCCTTGAGACCTGCGACGAAGGCCTGCCACTGTTCCCTGGGGATCCTGAGCACCGGCCCGTCGGGAACCTTGCTGTCGCGCACGCCGATGGCGGGCGCCACGACGGTGTGGGTGTCGACGGTGTGGGCGTCGTCCGCCACCTCGACACAATTGCCGCCGTTTCCCATGCTGTAGCTGCTCTTGCGCCAGGGCCGTTCAGTGGAATGCACGGTCCAATTCCTCTTTCATGTCGCGTATCAGGACCCGGGAGTCGTCCCGGGAGAGCGCCTCGGACTGGATCAGGTTGAAAGCCAGCTTGTGCTGCTGGATCTGGGCGGGGTCGACGGTTGTCTGCCCGCCGATGAACGTCTCCCCGTACAGGACGTCGGTGCCTTCCCGGAAGCCCATGAGGCGGAAGGGCGTCATACCACCGGGGTGTTGCCGGACGTTGAACGGGATCACTTGGAGGTGGACCTTGGGCAGGTCGGCGCGCTCCAGGAGATGCCCGAGTTGCTCGCTCATGACGCGACTCCCGCCGATGCAGCGGCGCAGGACGCCTTCGTCGAGGGTCACCATGACCTGGGGTGGTTCGACTCTGGTGAGGATGCGCTGCCGGTCGATACGGGCGGCCACGAACTGCTCGATCTGCAGTTTCGGGGCGACCGGGTGGGCGGCGGTGAAAATGGCGCGCGCGTACGCCTCTGTCTGCAAAAGGCCAGGAATGGCAACGGACTCGAATTCCTGGATGAATCCGGCTCGCTGTTCCAGCTCGATGACATGCCAGAACCAGTCCGGATATGCGGACCGGATGAGCGACGGCCACAGTTTCACCAGCGCGCCATCGGCACCCAGGAGCCGATCCGCCCGTTGAGCGAAGTCGTACGACGGCATCTGCATGGCAGTCTCGATGCGTGCGGCCGTCGTCTCGGTGCAGTCCACGGAATCGGCGAACTCCGCCTGGGTGAGTCCGACGGTGAGCCTGTACCGCCGGACCTCACGACCGAACCGGCACAGCAGTGACGAGATGCTCTCCGTGGACGTCCCCGACGTTTCACCCCCCTGCAGCGCGACGAGTGGCCGACCGCCGTGGGACAGCCAGGCAACTATTCCGTCCGGTCCGGGTGCGGCCCACGCGACGGGCGTACGGCTCCACGACGG
Source organism: Streptomyces sp. NPDC046859 (assembly GCF_040645135.1). Lineage (NCBI taxonomy): Bacteria > Bacillati > Actinomycetota > Actinomycetes > Kitasatosporales > Streptomycetaceae > Streptomyces > Streptomyces sp. NPDC046859. The sequence continues at coordinate 1,491 of NZ_JBEYXR010000048.1, read as the reverse complement.
CTCCGTCCCAATCGTCCCGGCGTGTGTCGTCCCGGCATCCGTCGTCGCGGCGGACACGCGGCTGAGCAGCCCCCAGGCGTAGACGTCCGGGCCGACCGCGGCGGCCAGCGCCGCCTCGATGCAGGAGCGTGCGCTGTCCTCGGTCACGCAGGTACCGCACGGCCCGTGCTGGTGCCGGCTGTTGGAGACGTGGTGGATGTCCCACCGGTAGAGGCTTCCGTCCGGCCGGTCGGACGCACCCTGGCCGTTGTCGTTCATCACGCCGGTCACTGGTCCTCCTCAAGTCCGCCTGTGGAGGCGGCGACTACTTGTTCACCGTGCCTGTGAGCGGGAGAGCAGCGGTATAGCGGCGGTAGGAACCGGTAGGACCGGTGCTCGGGGCAAGAATCGGACGGGGTCCCGGTCGAGCCCTGGTCTTACGGGAGCGGGATCCCTCACCCGCCCGGACGCAGGCTCGACCGCTCTCTATTGCCCTCTCCCGCCGCTCTGGCGAGAAAGATTCACCCAGCGAAGGAAGGCTCAATGGGGTGAGGCGGAGGCGGTCGGGACGGTCGGGACGGTTGGGTCCCAGGAAACAATCAGGGGTGCAGAGGCGGCCGCGGCGGCTGGACGGCGCCGTCGAGAGCGAGAGTGCACCACGTGGTCTTCCGCCTGAGGGACTCCTGCTGCGACCCCCAGGCGGTCGCGATGGCCTGCACCAGGAACATCCCCCGCCCCTGCTCCTCCTCAAGCCCCGGCTGCCGGACCGTGGGGCGTACCGGGGAGGCGTCGGTGACCTCGAGCAGCAGTCTGTCGCCGACGTGTACCAGGTTCACCGTGATCAGCGCGTCCGGCCCGTGCATGACAGCGTTTCCCAGGAGCTCGCTGGCGAGCAGCACGCTGTCGTCGATGACGGAAGACGGGCAGCCCCACGCACGCAGGGCCGTACGCACGGCATCGCGGACTCTGCCCACCTCGACCGGCACCGGGTCTACGTGCAGGTGCAGGTGCCGGCCGAAGGCGAGGTCGCAGTCCGAACAGGGGAGGCTGCGCCTGCTCGCCGTGACCGGGTCGGCGCCTCCGGCTCTCCGCGGCAGTACGTCGTCCCGGTCACCACGGACGCCGGGCGCGTCGGGCCAGTTCTCAAGCGGCTCATGGTCCAGAGGTGCGGGACGAGGGCGGCGGGCTGCGTGGGAGCGTGGATCAATACCTGTCATATCGGGTCCATGTGCCGGGGCTGGATGAAGAGCGGGTCTGTCTAACGTCCACGTGGTCGACCGGCCGGGGCCGGAAGGGCCGTGCGGGTCACTTCGTGCGTTTCCAGTCATGGAAGGCCCTCCCCATCGAGGTGCGGCTCACCGCCAGCTTGTACCCGGGCACCTTACAGCAGGTGAGGAGAGCGGTGGTACATCGGCAGTAAGAACTCCTATCGCAATGACTTCAGGCGTCTCCAGCAGATGAGTGCGCATCCGAGGGTGAGGAAGGCTTCGTGGATGTCGTCGCGTGTCTCCC
>NZ_JBEYXR010000047.1:0-23237 GCF_040645135.1 Streptomyces sp. NPDC046859 | reverse complement strand
ATCGACGAGGTCAAGGCGAAGCTGGCCGGCATGGGCCTGGCCCTCAAGGACAGCCCGCCCGGATTCGACCCGACCGCCGCCGCGGACGCCTTCGGCGTGGACGACGACGCGGACGCCGGGTTCGTAGAGACCGAGCAGTACTGAACGCTGCGATGCGCCGGACATAGCGACACTGCGCGCACGGGGACAGGAGAACCTCCACGCCGCCTGTTGGGCGGTCTCGACCGGGTCCGCGCCCGCGCGGGCTGACCCGCGATCATCCATCCCAAAGTGGCCTGCGTTGTGGGATAACCCCGCTCTGCACCGACTGAGGGCAAACCCCTCGAAGAATCCCTTCGCGGCGAGGATCATGGCGGGATGGCTGCATACCTCTACGACCGGCTGGTGACGGAGGACGAATACCGCCAGCGCATCCGGCGGCACCCCCCAGCTCACTGCTGCCGCTGATCGCCGCAGCGGCGGCACGCTACAGCCCTCCGGAGCGGCCACAGCCCTGGCTGAAGAGCCCGTCGGTGAAATACACGCCCTGGGCTCTGGCTGACGCGGCCCGCGTCTGCCTGGCCTACGGCACCGAATACCAGCGTTCCCAAGCCACCGAGCGTGATCTGCTGGAGATCCTGGCGGCGTATTTACAGTGGTTCCAGAAGCGGTACGTCGGTGAGGTGGAACCGGCCAGGGTCGTCAGCGTCGACCGCGGCCCAAACACTTCCGGGTTCCTTGTGGGACTCGACGACGGCCGGCAGTTGACGGCGGCGGCCGTTGTGGTGGCGACCGGGTTGAACGGACTGGCGTGTATACCGCAGGAGTTGCTGCGCCTCGCGCCGGAAGGGCCGGGAGCCGGTGTCTTGGTGTCGCACACCAGCACCACAGCGATCTGTCGCGGTATGCCGGACAACGAATCGCGGTCGTCGAGGCAGGCCAGTCCGCGCTGGAGAGCGCCGCGCTGCTGCACGAGGCCGGAGCCCACATCGAGGTGCTGGTGCGGGAGCAGGGCGTTCGGTGGGGCTCGGTTCGGCGGCTCGGCCGGCCCTGGCTGCAGCGGCTCGCGCAGCCTGCTTCGCCCCTGGGGACGGGGTGGACGCTCGGCGCGGTCTGCCGGGCACCGGGCTGGGTGCGGCTGCTGCCCGCTGCTGCCCGGCTGCTGCTGTTCCGCCGGGCGCTGGGGCCTTGGGGCGGCTGGTGGCTGCGCGACCGGGTCGAGGATGTCGTGCCGGTGCGCACCTCGTGCCGTGTCACTCGCGCCGAGGCATCCGGCTCCACCGCCCGGGTGGAACTCACCGGCCCGGGCGGTTCGGAGAGTCTGGCCGTCGACCATGTGCTGGCCGCCACCGGCTACCGCCTCGACATCGACGCGCTTTGCTTTCTCGCCCCAGCGCTACGGCGCGGCATCGTCCGCGTGCCGGGCTCCAAGACACCTCACCTGACCAGGACTTTTCAAACATCCGTGCCTGGCCTGTACCTCGCTGGTTCGCTGGCCGCCCCGGTGTTCGGTCCCATGATGCGCTTCGTCGCCGGAACGGAGTACGCCGTCGCTCGCGTCGCCTGCGATGCCGCCCGATGGGTCGTCGCTCCACGAGCGTGGACGGGGCTGTGCGGAATGGGGGGGAGCAGAGCAGCGGGAGGATGGCCGGCGTGACGGCAAGAACCAGTGACATTGAGAAGGCGGCTGGTGTGCTGCGTACGGGCGGGCTGGTGGCCCTCCCGACCGAGACGGTCGACGGTCTGGGCGCCAATGCCGAGGACCCCGTCGCCGTCGCGCGCATGGCGACGGCCCGCCTGCTGGCCGAACACTTCTGGCCGGGGCCACTGACGCTGGTCCTGCGGCGCGGTCCCCGGGTGCCCCTGGAAGCGACCGGTGGCTTGGAGACGGTGGCCGTGCGCGTGCCCGACCACCCCGTCGCCCTGGCGCTGCTGGCGGCCTTCGGCGGCGGTGTCACAGCCCCGTCCGCCAGCCGCTTCGGCTCGATCAGCCCCCACCACCGCGGACCACGTCCGTGCCGAGCTTGGGATGCTGTCGACTTCGTGCTGGTCGGCCCGTGCGAGGTCGGCGTCGAGTCAACCTGAAACCCTTCCTCGGGCACTGGAGCCCTTACGGTCCCACCCACTGAACGCCCGCACCGCACATTGTGCGCCCACAATCGCAGTTCAGGAGCTCTTCGCGACCGGTTCGATCGCGGCACACCGACCTGGTGGGTCATCGGAAAGGTGTCGACCTGAGCGATCTTCGGAAAACTCGAGGTGAGGCCCCATTTCCTGGCCCGTCGCCATGCACGTGGGTGCCCAGGGAGTCAAAGGGGCGTCACGGCCGACAGTCCGCCCTTTCAACCCGGTCGCTCCAGCCTTCCCCATCATCCTGCTCGACGCGACCGGCGTCCTCCTCGGCCAACTCTCGCTGAGCCGCGACCGGGTGTGGCTGGTCGTGCGAGACGCGGGCCTGACGGATCGGCAGATGGGCGACTCATGGTGGAACGCCCCCTGTCAGCCGACCTGCTGCACCTTGGTCGCGTCGCTCACCCGAACCGTCCCGGCTGCAAGGACGTCCAGGTAGACACCGAGCACGATGCCAGGATCCGCCGGGAGTTCGTGGATGGTCCAAGTACGCGTCAACTGGCCCGAAGACCGACCGCCAGCGTCAGTTCAAGGACCCGGTGTGGCGATGCGAGATCCGGAAACAGCTCCCGCAGCTGCGACATCCGGTATCGGACTGTCTGGGGATGGACGAACAACGCCGCCGCCACCTCGTCCCGCCTGCCCTGGTGCAGCAGCCACGCCCGCAACGTCTCCTCCAGCCGCCGTGCGGTCGCGACAGGCAAGGTGCGCAACGGTGCGAGGGCTCGGGCACGCAGGTCCGCGTACGCGTCAACGTCGGCGCTCAGCACCAGCTCGGGCAGGTGGTCCTCGGTGTCGCGGATATCAGAGGAGAGGGAGCGCGCGCGTAGGGCTCTTGCGTACGAGGCGGACGCACGGGTCCATGGCCGGGCGGGGCCGACCACGGCGGTGCGGTCGGTCAGCTGCCGCAGGAGATGTGATCGGTCGGCATCGGGGACGAGCAGCACACCGGTGGCGTCCGGCAAATCATCGAGGACGAGGGTGCTCGGGTCGAGCGCGCGGTAGGCAGGCCGGGCCTGGGCGGCGGGCAGCAGGACCGCCGTCAGCGAATCCGGAGGCTGCCACCCGGCCCGTTGAGCAGAGGCCAGCGACACGTCCGGGCTCGCGCCGGCGAGGAGGTCGCGGGCCAGGTGTTCCAGGTGGCGCTCGTGGGCCCTGCCCCGGGCGGCCAGTTCGTCGGCGTGGCCCGCGGCGCTCGCGGCGGAGAGCTCGTCGATGTAGGCGAAGGTCAGCTCGGCAAACTTGGCCACTTCGGCGGCGGGCAGACCTGCGGACACGGCACCCGCTGCCAGGCATCGCCAGGCCACGCGGGCGCCGACGCGGTAGGCGCTGAGCAGGGCGTCCATCGAACGGCCGTCGCGCACCTCGCCGCGGCCCAGCTCGTAGGCCGCGTCACCGCCGTCGCCGCCCGTGGCGTTCCCGCTCGCGAGGTCCAGGTAGTGCCCCAGAGCGGTGCGAACGGCTCGGCGGATGGTGCCGCCCATGTGGCCCGACAGGGCGTTGGCGTAGGAAGGGACCTCGTCGATGATCGCCTGGACGACCTCGTCGGCGGTGGTCTTCAGCGCGGCCCTCAGTGCGGTGACCGTCGTCTCATCCAGGGCCAGTTCGCTGGCCCTCTGGGTTACGCGACTCACGTTTTTATTCCCTGCGAACAATTCAACCCACCAGATTCACGTCCTACGGTCAGGACTTTACGCCCTGAGACGCAGCAAGCTGGAGTCATGACGAGTGCAACCCTCCGCGGCAGGGCGTGGAAACTGCTGGAGATGGTCACGACGCCGCTGCTGCCGTCGGACTACCTCGACCTGGTCAGCCCACTTCGTGCGGGCGCTGACTTGCGGGGGCGCATCGAGGCCGTGCACCCCGAGACGGATGACGCCGCGACTGTCGTGATCAGGCCGGGACGGGGCTGGCGCGGCCACACAGCCGGTCAGTACGTGCGGATCGGGGTCGACGTCGACGGGGTGCGCCTGTGGCGTGCCTACTCCATCACCTCGCCGACGAACCGTCAGGACGGCCGCGTCACGATCACCGTGAAGGCGATCCCGGACGGCAAGGTCAGCAACCACCTGGTCCGCAGGGCGAAATCAGGCACGTTGATCCAGCTCGACCAGGCGACTGGTGACTTCGTGCTGCCGCAGGCCAAGCCCGCCAAGGTGCTCTACCTGACGGCCGGCAGCGGCATCACGCCCGTGATGGGCATGCTGCGCGACATCGAGTTCGACGACGTCGTCATGGTCCACTGCGCGCCACGGCCGCAGGATGTGATCTTCCGCAACGAACTGCACGAGCTGGTCGCGGACAACAAGCTGCGGCTCATCGAGGTGCACACCGACACAGACGGCATGCTCGACGTCGCCCGTCTCGACGAACTCGTGCCCGACTGGGCCGAGCGCGAGACCTGGGCCTGCGGGCCCGTGGGCCTGCTCGACGCCGCCGAGAAGCACTGGAGCGAGCACGGCGTCCCGGAGCGCCTGCACACCGAACGCTTCCGCCCCGGCATCGTCGTCGCCGGCGAGGGCGGCGAGGTCACGTTCAGCGCCACCGGCAAGACCGTCGACGCGGGCGGCGCCACGCCGTTGCTGGACGTCGGCGAGGAGGCCGGCGTGCTCATGCCCTCCGGGTGCCGCATGGGCATCTGCTTCGGCTGCGTCACGCCGCTCAAGGCGGGCGCCGTCCGCGACCTGCGCACCGGCGAGATCACCGAGGCCGAGCCGGGCGTCCTCATCCAGACCTGCGTGTCCGCCGCGGCGGGCCCCTGCGACATCGAACGGTAGGAACACCTTGACCGCAATCGACCCCACCGCCCACCTGACCGCGGAGCAGATCGAGGAGCTCGGCCGCGAGCTGGACGCGATCCGCGACGAGGTGATCGCCGGCCGCGGCGAGAAGGACGCCGCCTACATCCGCAAGGTCATCTCGGCGCAGCGCAAGCTCGAGCTGGTCAGCAGGGGCGTGCTGCTGTTCTCGATCTTCCCACCCGCGTGGCTGCTCGGCACCGCCGGTCTGTCCGTGGCGAAGATCATGGACAACATGGAGATCGGCCACAACATCCTGCACGGCCAGTGGGACTGGATGCGGGACCCGAAGATCCACTCCACCACCTGGGAATGGGATCACGTCTCGCCGGCCGACCAGTGGAAGCACTCGCACAACGAGCTGCACCACACGTACACCAACGTGATCGGCAAGGACAACGACCTCGGCTACGGCATCATGCGCGTCGACGAGGACCAGAAGTGGCACCCGTTCCACCTCGGCCAGCCGCTGTGGAACTTCATCAACGCCTGCTTCTTCGAGTACGGCATCGCAGCGTACGACCTGGAGCTCGGCAAGAACCTGAACAAGCGCCGCCGCAAGAACCCGGAGTTCCGCGCGCGGGCCAAGGCCGTGGGCCGCAAGATCCGCAAACAGGTGCTCAAGGACTACGTGATCCACCCGCTGCTGTCGGGCCCGTCGTTCCTCCCCACGCTCGCCGCCACGTTCACCGCGAACCTGGTCCGCAACATCTGGTCCCACTCCGTGATCATGTGCGGGCACTTCCCCGAGGGCGTGCGGGTCTTCGAGCGCCGGTCGATCAAGGGCGAGACGCGCGGCCAGTGGTACCTGCGCCAGATGATGGGCTCGGCGAACATCAGCGGCAGCAGGGCCATGCACTTCATGACAGGCAATCTGTCGCACCAGATCGAGCACCACCTGTTCCCGGACCTGCCGAGCAACCGGTACGCCGAGGTCGCTGTGAAGGTACGCGCGCTGTTCGAAAAGTATGAGCTGGAGTACGTCACCGGACCGCTTCCCAAACAGGTGTTCTCCGCGTGGCGCAAGGTCTTCCGGCTCTCGCTGCCGAACAAGAAGCCCGAGGTCAAGACGCCGGACCATGAGCAGGAGCTCGTCGCCGCCTGATTGTTACAAGCGCCTGGCTCACGAACCCGAGGTCAGGCGCCCTTGTCCGCAGGCTCCAGAATCGCCACGCACTCCACGTGATGCGTCATCGGAAACGTCACAAGGTGTGAGGACGGGAGAATCTGCAGGCCACATGGGGTTTTCCTGCCTTGGGCGCGGGCTGTGAGGTGGCCGGAACGTCAAATGAGCGTCATGTCTGACGGACTTTCTCTCCTCCTTTGGCCGGTACACCGGGCTGTCCGCGTTTCCGATGCCCGTGGCCGTCATCTTGCTGCTCGGGCGGCAGGTCAGCTGCGGGATGCCCGGCGCAGCGCTCGCCAACGGGCCGCACGGGCCGACGCGGTGGGCGGTGATGAGGCTGGACATCAGGACCGACTCGTCGCCGGGTTTCACCTCGCGCACATCGGCGTCCGCCCCCGGACGCCTGCCCGGGCGGTGGCTCAGGCGTCGATGATGGGGATGATGAGCGGCTTGCGGCGGTGGGTGCGGAACGTCCAGTTCGCCACGGCGCGGGCGATGAGCTGTTCGAGTTGGCGCGCGTCCCCGTCCTGGGCCGCGGTGGCCAGTGTCTTCTCGATGACGGGGATGACCGGCTCGAAGGTGGTGTCGTCATGGACGAAGCCGCGGGCCAGGAAGTCGGGGGCCTCGGCGAGGGCGCCGGTGTCCGCGTCGACGATCGCCACCACCGTGACCACGCCTTCGGAGGCGAGGGTGAGGCGGTCCTTGAGGGACGCTTCACCGCGCACTACATCGCCATCTCCCTCGCCGTCTACTGACGGTGGAGCCGTGCGGACACGAGCACAATCTCTGCGCGCCGCAGCCGGGCCACGCGCGAGCGTGACAGTCCGCCGACACCGGCGGGCCCGATCACCTCAGGCTGCGGCCGACGGACTGGACGATCCGCCGGTGCGCCGGTATTCGGCGTCGATGCGCTGGGCTTCTTCGAGCTGGTATTCGAGGATGATGATCCGGCATGCGGCCTCGATCGGGGTGCCCTGGTCGACGAGCTCACGCGCGCGGGCCGCGATGCGCAGTCTCGCCCGGTTGCGCCATCCTCCAAGCCGCCCGCGCGGGCCGGTGCATAGAATCCGATCCCATGCCGAAGCTTGACGAACTGCTCGTTGCGATAGCTGCCCTTGTGGAGTCCGGGCAGAGCAATCAGATGTCCCTGACCGTGGTCACCAGTGGTGCTGTCATCACCGGTCGGCTGGCTCCGGAAGCCATGTGGAGGCAGAGGGTCTCGGAGGTGCTGACGGACTCCGCCGATCTGGGCGAGTTCTCCGCCGCCTTCGACAACCCCGCGAGGGAGGACGGACCGCCCGCGCATCTGCATTTCCACGTCGCCCGGATCCTGCAGGGTACGGTGGGGATCCCGGAGACAGGGGGGATGTACCGCGTCGCGATCGAGGACGTCAGTGCCTGGACCGTGGGCGACTTCAGCTACTCGGACCACTAATTCACGGACCCACGGCACACAGTGAAACCCCACCGGCACGCTTCCGTTCTAGTGGTCGTCGCAACGCCCTGGTTCAGGGCGTGCGATGGACTTCGAGATCCGGAAGGATCGGCGGCCTCAGGGCCCAGGAGGTTGGACCCTGAGCGGGAGGGATACCCCCGCCTCGGGATCTTGGAATAGGGAACACGGAAGCCTACCGGATCATCGGCATCAACCGCCGCACCGGCAAGCGTTGGCTCTACGGCCGGCAGGCATCCGGGAGGTACAGGGTAGCCCCCGCCCATCGTGGACACGGGGCTGCCCTGGCAAGCACCCGAACCCCCGGCTCGCCCTGAGGAACCCGTTGATCTGCCACGGCTCTAGGGGCACGCTTCCCCGACCAGCCGGAGATGCACGTGGTCCCCGAGACGGTCTACCAGGCGCTTTACGACCAAGGCCGCGCGGGGATGTGAGGCGCGAGCTGACCCGGGCCCTGCGGACCGGACGCGCGATACGCCGCCCGCACCGGCACTCGGCGGCCCGCCGATCGCGGTTCGCGCACCCCATGGTCATGATCAGCGAACGGCCCGCCGAGGCCGCCGACCGGGCTGTCCCCGGCCACCGGGAAGGCGACCTGATCGTCGGCAGGAACAACGGCTCCGCCCTCGGCACCCTGGTCGAACGCAGCACCCGCCACCTGATGCTCATGCACCTCCCACGCGACCACGGTGCCGCTGCTGTCCGCAACGCGCTCACCGCGACCGCCCAGACCCTCCCGCCCCACCTGATGCGGTCTCTGACCTGGGACCAGGGCATCGAGATGGCCTCCCACCGCGCCTTCACCGTCACCACGGACATCCCAGTCTAATTCTGCGACCCGGCCAGCCCCTGGCAACGCGGCTCGAACGAGAACACCAACAGCCTGTTGCGACAGTAATTCCCAAGGGTACCGACCTATCCCGCCACACCCGTGAGGACCTGGGCGCCGCCGCCACCGGGCTTCACTCCGGAGAACATGACGTATCCGGATGATTTTCCGGTGGCAGATGGCGGCCATCCCTGCAATGGGGGGTGGAGGTATCACCATCATCCGCCGTTCGGCACCGGCCCTTCATCGGCTCGGTGTCACGGAGCCGCGGGGCCGCTGGTCACGCTGGTCCACCGCCCGGATTCGACCGAGATCACCGTCAGGCGCCGGTTGCGGGTGTCGCCGTAACCGTCGAAGGCGACCCGGCCCGTGACTCCGTCGAAGGTGAGCCGCGACACGGCCTCGGGCATCCTCGCCCGCGCGTCCCCGGGCAGAGTGCCGTCGTTGGCCTTCACCAGGGCCTTGACGGCCTCGATGATGCTCCAGGCGGCGTCGTAGGCGTACGGCCCGTACCAGCCGGCTGTCTCGGCATACCCCGCCTTGCGGTACCGGGCGAGGAAGTCCGCCCCCTTCGCCTGCTGTTCGGCGGGCACGCCGATGTGCACGGCGAGGTCTCCGTCGACCTCCGGTCCGGAGGTGAGGTACTGCTGGTCGTAGATGCCGTCGCCGCCCATCAGGGGGACGTCGACCCCGGCTTGACCGAGCTGCCGGGAGAGCGCCCCGGCGGTGTCGTAGTAGCCGCCGAAGAAGACCGCGTCGGCGCCCGAGGCCCGGACCTTCGCCACGAGGCCGGAGAACCCCCTCTGGTCGGTGTCGACGTGCTCCCGGCCCACGACGCTCCCGCCGAGCTTCTCGAACTCGGCCGTGAACCCGGAGACGAGTGCGGTGCCGTAGGTGGTCCGGTCGTCGACGACGTACAGCTTGCCCTTCCCCGCGTCGTTCCGCAGATATCGCGCGGCGAAAGGCCCCTGGTCCGCGTCGCTCGTCAGAGTGCGGAAGTAGGTGTCGTGCGGACGGGACTTGCTACCGGAGGCCCAGTCGGGGCCCAGCGTCAGGACGGGGCTGGTGTTGGCCGGCGAGACGTTGACGAGACCGGCCTCGGCCAGGGGCGGCACCATCGACTCCGCCACGCTGGAACTCACGGGGCCGACCACGCCGAGCACCTTCGCGTCGGACACGAAGCCCACGGCGTTCGTCGCGCCCTTGGCGGGGTCGCCCGAGTCGTCCACCGCCTTGATCTCGAAGCGCACACCGGGGACGACCTTCTTCTCGTTCGCCGTCCGGACGGCGAGGTCGGCGGAGTTGCGCACACCGAGGCCCAGCTCCGCCAGCGCGCCCGTGAGCGGTGCGTCCACACCGATCGCGACGGTGACGGCGGAACCCTCGGCACCGCTCCCGGCCGCACCGCCGCCGTGCGGCTTCTCGTTGTCGCCGGACAAGGTCCAGGTCACTGCGGAACCGGCCGCGAGCGTGGCCAGAGCCGCGCCCAGGATCACGGAGCGCCGGGTGAGGACACGTGCCCGTCCGGCCCTCCGGTCTCCCGCTTCCGCCGTGACGGTCGCCTTCAGCGACACCAGGTCCTCCGTGGGCGGAGGAGGTACGGGTCCCGGCACGGGCGGCGGACTGGTCGGGCGGTCCGGGACCGGCGGGGGACTGGTCGGGCGGTTCGGGACCGGCGGGGGACTGCTCGGGCGGTCGGGGCTCGGACGCCGGGGATCGACCGGTGTCGACCCGGGGTCCGGGACCGTGGGAACCCGCGGGGCCGAGGGGGCGGAGGGTGGGGAGGGTTCGGTGGGGAGCGCCGGATCCGCCTCGGCGACCCGTTCCGCTTCGGGTGCGCGACCACGCTCGTCCGCCTCCTCGGCGGCCGGGAGGGAGCGGAGCACCGACGCCAGCATCCGGCCGGCCTCGGCGGCACCCACCCGCTGCTCGGGATCCTTGACGAGCAGCGCGTCCAGCACCGGCGCGAGCGGTCCGGCGTGCACCGGTGGTCGGTGCGGGCGGGTGAACACGGCCACGGCCAGGGCGTGCAACCCGTCCGCGTCGAACGGAGGCTGCCCCTCGACGGCGTGGTACAGCGTGGCGCCCAGCGCCCACAGGTCGTTGGCGGGAGTCGGCCGCTTCCCCTCGAGCTGCTCCGGGGGCATGTACTGCGGTGTGCCGATGACGATTCCGCTGCGGCTGAGCTTCGTCGTGGCGTCCGCGAGGTGCGCGATGCCGAAGTCGGTGAGGACGACCCGGTCCTTGGTCAGGAGCACGTTGTCCGGCTTGATGTCACGGTGGACGATCCGCGACCTGTGTGCCTCGGTCAGGGCGTCGAGGACGGTCGCGCCGATCTCGGCCACCCGCCGCACGGGCAGCCGGCCCTGTGTGCGGATGGCGGCGGCCAGCGACGCACCGCGGACGAACTCCATGACGATGACGGGGGCACCGCGGTGCTCCACCACGTCATGGATCGTGATGATCCCCGGGTGGCTGAGAACGACCGCGGCACGGGCCTCACCGGTGAAGCGTCCGACGAGCGTGGCCCGCTCGTCGTCGTCCATCCCCGGAGGGAAGAGGATCTCCTTGACGGCGACCTCGCGTCCGAAGAGCTGCCGGTCCTGGGCACGCCAGACGCGGCCCATGCCGCCCTGGCCGATGCGTTCGATCAGTTCGTACCGGCCTGCGATGAGTTCGGGGTTCTGCTCGGTCACGCGAACACTTTAGGTCTCGGTCGGGCCGTTCGGGTGAGGGAGGAGCGCGATGGTGGCTCTAGGGGTCACGCTCGTCACCTTTCAGGTATACGAAGGTGTGGCCGCGGGAGCTGGTCTGCTGGCCGGCGTCACCGGAGGTCTCGCCCTGACTTGCGCCAGCCTGATCACGCGCCGGACCAGCAACGGCGGGCAGGGGCTCTCTCGGCCGCGCCGGACGTCCCGGCCCGCTACGGCCGGGGGTGCCTCGTCCGGGCGCAGCCCTCTGCACTCGGGCGGTCCGGAGAGGGGCGCACATCCCGGCTCGGCGACGGCCCTGGGTACGTTGAAGCGCCGCGTGGAGGCCAGCAGGAGCGGCGATGCCGGGAGCGGTACGAAGGGTGGGACGGACGTGAGCGAGGATCTCTGAGGCGCAGCCGTTCCATGTTTTCCAGGGCCACCGTGACAGCGGGTGGGTCTGCGGTCAGTCCCAGGTACGAACATCGTCACGAGCGCGATGAAGGAGATCGGCACGCCCACGAAGCGTCGCACGCATCAGACGGGCGAGGCGCGGGATCGCGGCGAAGAGGTCCGGACGCGGTCCGGGGACGGCGTGTACGACCGTGAACCCGACGCTGGCCCGGCCGTGAGGCATTCGGCCCACGGGTCATTGGCCGAGTGCGGCCGGCGTCGGAGGCAGGTGGCCGTGTGGACGCCCCGTGCCCAGGGCCACCGGTATCGGAGTCGCCGGTGGCGGTGGCTGGTTCGGGATCGCGCTGGGGACCGGGAACATTGGGCCGGCGTTCGTGTGGCCGTTCCTCGCCTGCGTTGAGATGGGCATGATGTACGACCTGATCCGTCGGCTCCTGGACAGGAGTCCCTGACGGTGAGGCGGCCAAAGGTCTTCGGAGCGCGGCGGACGGGGCGTCCATGCTCGCGCAGCTCACAAGGACCGCCGTGCCGTCCTTCAGAGGCGGGGCTGCAACCGGCGTGGAGGAAGCCGAGGCACGGGAACTGGTCGTACCGGCACGGCCGTTGGGCCTGGTCCGGGATCACGCGTGCCCTTGCCGTGGAGCCGGTGGGCGAACCGCCTCGGCTCGTCGGCCGGCGGTGAGTGGATGGTCTGGCCGCTGTAGCCGGGCCGTCCTCTTCGGCGTCCGGCGGCAGATAGGGGTAGGCACCGCGCAGATTTTCAGAACGCCTGGCTGACGGCTGACGGCTGACGGCTGACGGCTGACGGCTGACGGCTGACGGCTGCGGCGGGGGAGGTCGAATTCGCAGGACCGGGCCCCGGTGTCGATGCACCAGAACAACGAGCCTTCGGTGTCGGGGGATCCTCAGCAGGTCAGCGTATACACCCCGGTTGGCTGGGTGCGGGTATGACGGCGCCCGAGCTGGGGTCTGGCTGTCGGTGTGGTCGTGGGCTTGTGCGGCGGTTCCTCCATCTGCCGCCCTGGGGGGCGTGGCGAATCTTGAGTCCCAATCAATTCCATGGTGCTGGACGCGGGCAACAACTACCCGTGCTCACCGCCGTGCTCCAGGGCGGCCGATGCCGCTGAACTCAATGGGACGTCAACTGTTAGACACCGTCGCGGAATTGTTCGATCTGGTGTGCATGGTCACTACAGGGAGGGGCATCCGTCGCAGGTGTCCTGCTCCTGTTCGCCTGCCTCTTTTGGCACCCCGATCGATGAGGACGACCATCTGATGAGAAGACCCGGCCTTCGCGCCGCCGTCGGTGTACTGATCCTGCTGTTGCTGCCGCTGTTGGGTACGAGCACTGCCGCGGCGGCCAAGCCGCTGACCGAGCCGACCTCCACGGCACTTCCGATCTCCTATCACGCGGACATGGCCGTGGACGCCGTGCACCGCAGGCTCTACATCGCCGACATCGTCACGAGTTCCGTGCTCGTCACGGACTTCGACGGCAGGCTCCTGCGAACCCTCAAGAACAAGCCGGGCGCGGCGGACCTGGTGCTGTCCCCCGACTCACGCACGCTGTACGTGGCGCTCAGCGGCGGCGACGCAATCGCCGCCGTCGACACCGGCACCTACCGGGAGAAGGCCCGCTACGCCACCGGCGACGGAACCGCGCCGCTGCGGCTGGCTCTCGCGGGCAACACCCTTTGGTTCAGCTACGGATCCGACTGGGACAGCAACATCGGCTCACTCGACCTCAGCGGCACCCGACCCACCGTCCGCCTCGGTCTGGTGCCCTGGGGCACCTGGGCCGGGCCGCCGATGCTGCTGTCCTCACCGGCGGCATCGGGTGTGGTCATCGCCGCCGAGCAGTACCTGTCCTCGTCGAACGTGACGGTCTACGACGTCAGCACGGGAACCCCTGTCGTCCGCACGAGCCAGGACAACCCCGGTGGGGTGAGCACCATCAACGACCTCGCGCTATCCCCCGACGCCGCCACCCTCTTCATCGTCGGCGGCTACCCCTACCACCACCTGGCGTTCCGGCTGAGCGACCTCTCCGTCGCGCACACGTATCCCACCACTTCCTATCCGAATGCGGCTGCGGTGTCCGTGAAGGGTGAGGTCGCGGCGGGCATCGACAACTCGTACGGGCAGGACGTCTACCTCTTCCAGACCGGTGTCGACACCCCGTCCCGGATCGTCGACTTGGAACCGGGCAGCGGCCGGTCCCTGCGGCCGCACGGCTTGACCTGGTCGCCGGACGGCACCCGGCTGTTCGCGCTGACCGGCGAGTACGGCGCGAACCTGACCCTGCACGTGATCCCCGCGTAGCCTCCCGCGCCCCCCTGGAGCAGCGACGCGGAACGAGGGACCGCCGCCGCCCATGCGGTGGCGGTCCCGTCACTCCCGGCGCAGGAGGGCGACGGGGCGCCGGCCAGGTCCCTGGGAATCTTGTTCGGCGACATGGTGTCCGGGAGCGTCGCCACTCGGCGTGGTCCGCCCACCCGCGGCTTCGAACGGCGGTGACTGCTCTCAGCCCAACTGGGAACGTGGTCCACGACCCGCGCGGCTGCGCGTCACTGTTCGCAGGTAACTCTTGTCGGCCCAGCCCTCCACGCCGGCTTGACGGTCTGGTCGTTCGATGGCACCTGTCGCCTCCACGACATCTCGGCCGGCAACGGACCCGAGACTCCCGCTACAACTGCCTTCTCATTCCTGACCTGCAGAGACCCCATCACGAACTTCGGAAAGCGAACGATTTCTGAGACGAGGGAATGCGTCTTTGTCTGCCTGCCGATGGGGGCCAGCGTGTCATGGGGCGCCGACGTGGTCTCGGGGGCATCCTGTGGGCACTGGTGAGCGCCGGGGCAGCCGATGAGAAGGGTCCGGTGATACGGGTGTCGTCGCAGAGCGTTACGGTCGTGGCTCTCCTGGCGGATCCGGACGCGCCGACGGAGATCGCGCAGCACATGGCTCGGGTACTTCCGGCTCGACTCGCCCAGAAGTCGGGTCAGGGACGACGGTTCAGTGTGGAGGTGGTCAGTGAGCCCTTCACCGCGGGGACCGAGGACCTGGCCACCTTGATGCGCCGGATCATGGACCGCAGGCGTGCGGAGAACTGGGACATCGTCGTGGCCCTCACCGACCTTCCGCTGCACTCACACGGGCACAAGCTCGTTGTGGATCTGAGCCATGAACACGGCTTGGCGCTGCTGTCACTTCCTCCGCTGGGGGGCCTGCGTCTTCAGAAGAGAGCCACGCGGGCGGTGGAAGAAGCCGTGCTCAGCTTGGCGAAGCCGCGAGCCACGAGAGCTGAGGAACCGCCGCGGCATCAGCCGCTGGGGCGCTTCGTCAGCCGTCTCGCGCCTGTTCACCCGGGTCCGGTCGGTGAGGACGAGATCTCTGATCAGCGGTACGTCGTCAGCGGGCCGCGCGGTTACCTGAGGGTGCTCGCCGGTATGGTCCGCGCCAACCGGCCGTGGCGGTTGGTGCCGGGCCTGTCGAAAGCCTTGGCGGCCGCACTCGCCACGGGAGCCATCGCCACCGTGAACTCCACCATCTGGAGCCTGTCCGAGGCCCTGAGCACGCCGCGTCTCGTGATCGCCATAGTCGGGTCTGTCACGCTGATGATCGGCTGGCTGATCGTGGATGCGAACCTGTGGCATCGACCAACAGACGCCTCGCCGGAGGAGAAGAAGAGGACGAGCCTCTACAACGCCTCGACGGTCATGACCGTGGGTATCGGGGTGATCGTCTGCTACGTAGGCTTGCTCCTCATCAACTTGGTGTATGCCCTGTTCATCCTCAGCGACCGCGTCTTCGCCTCCACAACACGGACCCCGCTGCACGCCACGGAGTACTGGACACTGGCCTGGTTCGTCGCTTCGATCGCCACGGTGGGCGGCGCGCTGGGATCAGGCTTCGAGAGTGACGAGGCGGTCCGGGCAGCCGCCTTCTCCAAGCGCGAACAGGAACGTCGCAACGCGCTCCACGACGACCACGGTGACCAACCCTCGAAGTGACCCGAAACCGGCACATACGGTTCCCGGGTGTGCTTGCCGGCACCGCCGCTCACCGCTGCTGGCGTGCTGGTGGTACGGACTGCACGCGGCGTCATCGTGCGCGCTCACCAGCACACTGCCGGTGCCCGAATCGGGGGCGCCGGGCCCTCGGACGTTCGCACGGCGGTTTGACCAGCAAGATCCATCTGGCCTGCGATGCCGGCGGGGGAGTGCCCAGCGGCTCATCGAACAAGTCGGTGAAGGCGTCCGCTTGGAGCTGGTTCACTACTACCGTTATCGTCACGCTCCATCAGCCTCCGTTACCTCAGTGGCCCCCAGCGTCAACGCCTCGATGCCATACGGACGGACACCATGCCGTGCGGGTCCATGTGGAAGAAGGTGTGTCCGGCGTTGCAGCCGGTGAACTGCTTCCGCATCCGCAGGTGGTCCTCGGACTGCGCGGTGAGGACTTCCCCGCCCCCGTAGATGGTCGGGGTCACGTTCGTGTAGATCTCGCGCTCGACGCCCCAGCGCTCACAGAGGTCGATTCCTTCCGACGCGGAAACCTGCTGCGAGGCGGGCGTAGGTGTCGCCGTATCGCAGGTGGGCACGAGCGCGGCCTGCCGGCCACAGGTCAGACGATGCCGGCGGGAGCCGATCCGTCGACGGTGGCCTGCGAGGAGATCGGATAGGTGTTGTAGAGAGCGGCTGGAGAGGTCGATACCGGACGGGTAGACCAGCACGCGGAAGCTCCTGACAGGCTGGTGATCTTGGTTGAAAAGCCGCCTACTGGGGGCTTCATCCTGTTGGCAGCCCAACGGTGTACAGCTGATGCAGGTTGCAAAGGCCCAATGTCAGCGCCGTGCTGTTCACTTGCCCGCGTGGACGCCTCAGCTCTGCGCGCCCGTCTGAACGACGCCTGGCGCGCGCCCGAATTGCACTGCCCGCTACCCATTCATGGGGCAGGGCATGTCTGTGTGCCCAGTGACGCGGAGGATCTGGCCGAGCTGGAGCGCGTCGCTGCGGACGTGGTTGACGGGGCTGGTCTGCCGGTACGTGCCTGGGTCGTCGGGGGTAGGGCGGCAGGGGTGCCCGACGGTCCGCCGGTGGGCGGGGAGGGCGGGCTCCCCATCGGCGGGGAGGGTGGGCTGCTGGAGCTGCGCGGGTGGGTGCTGGCCGGGCACTGGTTGGGATACGGCGTGACGGCCACCGCCGACGGCCCGCGCCGCGTCGTGATCCTCGCCCGGCGCGCGTTCACCCGCCCGCCCGGGGTCGGGTGGGTGGCGTTGCTGCGGGAGGCCACCGGGTGGACGGAGCCCGATCGGTGCGGCGTCGACTGGGCCGCGGCGGAGGCGGCGCTGGGCACCGCGCTGCCCGGTGACTACAAGGACATCGTCGACGCCTTCGGCGCGGGCAGCTTCGACGAGTACCTGGACCTGCTGGTGCCGGGTGGGCCGGGCACGGATCTAGTCTCCTGGGGCCAGAACATGGCGCGGTACGCCGACCTGCACCGGCCATACCCGGTCCATCCCGCGCCCGGCGGCGTGCTCATGTGGGGGACCTCCGAGCAGGAGCTGACCTTCCACTGGCTGACCGGACCGGCCGATCCCGACCACTGGCCGGTTCTGGTGCAGTACCTGGACGGTGAGTGGCAGCGCTTCGACTGCGGCACCGGCGAGTTCGTGCTGCGCCTGCTCACCGACCGCACCCCGCCGTTCGCCTTCCCGCCCTCCGCCGGACCGTTTCCCCACTGGTTCGCCTCATGGGAGCTGCCGGAGGGCCAATAGGTCGTTTTCTCCCGACTGTTTCGTCCCGCAATCTAGGGTTTGGTCTGTGGTGTCGGGTCGCGCCGGGAGATGGTGTTCTCGCTGGTGAGGCGGCGGGCCATGAGGTCGGTCATAGCGTGCTGGGTCTTCGACCGCACCGAGAACCGCGAGCGCAGCTACCGCTTGGCCCGGCGCGGCGCCCGCCTCACCGCCCGCGGCGTGGCCCTGTCCCGCTTCCGCGTCCCGCCCGCTGGTCCTGGAGGTCCGCGAACTCTTCAACGACTTCCTGCCGGGAATGACGAAGGCCCCCTGGCCCCGCGAAGCCGGAGCTGATCCCGCCCGTTTGGCGAGTCATCCCCGCGCAGAGTGGGGGTAGACGGTGGGCACCCGAACACTTCGCATACTTCGCACGAGAGAATGGTGCCCCTCATGGCCGAAACCCGGGACGTCGTCGAACTCATCCTCCAGGACCACCGCCGCATGGAGGACCTCTTCCGGCTGATGCGCAGCGTCGAGGCCGACCGGGCGGCGGCGCTCAAGGAGTTCGCCGATCTGCTGGTCGCGCACGCGCTGGCGGAGGAGGCCGAGGTCTACCCGGCCCTGAAGCGGTACCGGAACATCGACGACGAGGAGGTCGAGCACGGCGAGCACGAGCACGAGGAGGGGAACCAGGCCCTCCTGAGCCTGCTGGAGGTCGACGAGGTCGGCTCCGAGGAGTGGGACTCCAAGCTGGAGGAGCTGGTGGAGGCCATCACCCATCACGCCGACGAGGAGGAGCGCACCATCCTCAACGGCGCCCGCGAGAACGTCGCGATGAAGCGCCGTGATGAGCTGGGCGCGGCGTTCCTGGCAGACCGCGAACGCCACCTCAAGGAGGAGCCCGGCTCGATCGAGAACCTGCGCCGGATCGTCGGTTCCTGACCTCGTCCGCCCCTGGGTGGCGCGGGCCTCGGAAGGGCCCGCGCCACCTCCCGTCAGCCGGGCAGGAGGTCGCACCACTTCCGGGAGTGGCCGGGGCCGTGTCCGGCGAAGAGGGCTGCACGCGTCGTCGTCGGCGGGGGCTTCGCACGAGCCCGGCCGGAGGCACTCGTAGTGGTCGTGAGGCCATCGAACCCAGAGCTGGGTGTCGCGGTCGATGTCGCCGAGATGGCCGTCGTGGGCGCCGTCGTGGGCGGCACCGTCAATGCTGTGACCACCGGCCGACCGGGCGAGGCGGCGCGCATCCGCTGCCCGGTGTGGACCGGGGTTTAGGGTCAGAGGACCCGATCGTGCCGCCCGCACAACGGGAGACGTTCACGGCCGGGATGCGGGCGGCGGGCGTCGACTGGCGCCTCATGGTCCACGGCGGCGCCTGGCACGCCTTCCACCACCCGTCGGTCGACCACCCCGTGGTCCCCGGCGTCGGCCATCACCCACGGTATGCACAGCGAGTGTGGCTTGGCATCGTCGGCCTGCTGGCGGAGTGCCTGCCCGTGGGGGAGTGACCGGGCGAGTCCGGACTCAGCTCTGTACGACCAGGCACGCCGCACTCCCCTCCCCGACGCACTGAGAAGCGAGCGGCGTGTCGCAGGAGTGGGGACGTATCGGGGCGTAAGGGTATCCACGCGGACACACCACCAGGGAGAGGCAACGATGCCCGACGTCAACACCCCGTACCCGACCGGCGCCCCCTGCTGGGTCGACCTGATGGCGCAGGACCAGCAGGCCGCCCTGGACTTCTACCGGGACCTGTTCGGCTGGCAGGGCGCGCCCGGTCCAGCCGAGTTCGGCGGATACGCGGTCTGCAAGCTGCACGACAGGCCTGTGGCCGGGATCGGCCGGGCGATGGCCCCGGAGGGCATGCCGGACCCGCCCACCGTCTGGACCCTCTACCTCGCCACCGGCGACGCGGTCGCGACCCAGGGCCGGATCATCGCCGCGGGCGGCAACCCGTTCGCCCCCGCGACGGATGTCGGCAACCTCGGCCGGATGCTGGTCGCCACCGACCCGCAGGGCGCGGTGTTCGGCGTCTGGCAGCGGGGCGAGTTCTCCGGCGCGGGCGTGGTCAACGAGCCCGGCGCGCTGACCTGGAACGAGCTGCACACCACCAACGTGGAGGCCGCAGCCGCCTTCTACGGCGAGGTGTTCGGCATCGAGACCACACCGATGGAGGGCCTCGACTCCTACTGGGAGCTGCGCGTGGACGGCCTTACGGTCGGCGGTGTCACCCTCCTCGCCGACGAACCGCCCGGCACCCCGGCCCACTGGCTGACGTACTTCGCGGTCGACGACGTCGACTCCACGGTGGACGCCCTGGTCCGCCGCGACGGCAACGTCCTCGTCCCCCCCCTCGACATGTACGCGGGCCGCACGACGGTGGTCACCGACCCGCAAGGCGCGCCGTTCGCGATGATCAGGCCGACCGGTTCGTGAGACCGCGCTCCGCGGTGGGGGCGGGCCCGTCGGCGGTGGCCCCACCGCCGCGGGGGTAGCGGGCCCGCATGGCGGACCTGGCGGCGAACACGTAGGCGTGGCTGTCGTCGAGGGGACGGCCCGTCCTCGCATCGACGACCACGGACTCGACCTCTTCGCCGCTCGTGGCGTCGATGAGGATCATGCTGCGCTGTTCGGGAGTGGACGGGCGTTGCCCGACGCTGCGCGGCGAGGACCGCC
Source organism: Streptomyces sp. NPDC046859 (assembly GCF_040645135.1). Classification (NCBI taxonomy): domain Bacteria; kingdom Bacillati; phylum Actinomycetota; class Actinomycetes; order Kitasatosporales; family Streptomycetaceae; genus Streptomyces; species Streptomyces sp. NPDC046859. The sequence continues at coordinate 3,408 of NZ_JBEYXR010000047.1, read as the reverse complement.
CTGCAGCAACCGCTTCAAGCGCTGAACACCTCGCGAAGAACCCGCTGCAGGCGGTCGCGAGCTGGCAGGTCGGCAACGACAACGACGAAAGGCGGATCAGCGCGTCGGCTCAGACGTGCCTCGCGCCTGGTCGCGGCTGGCGACCACCAGGTATCCATCGCTCTCGGGGTCGAAGGTGGTGGACTGCACCGTGAGCCCGACATTCCGCAACTGCGCCACGAGGTCCTCGTACCGGTAGGGCCAGATGGACAACCGCTCCGAGCAGGCTCGCACTGCCCCATCCGGCTCGATCTGGGCGACCACGATCTCGAGGAAATGTTCCTGCTCCCAGCCTTGCTCGATCTGCCAGTAGTAGCTGACGACCGCATCGCGGTCGTTGCGGCGGATGAGCCGATCGCGGACGTCTACCCGTGAGCCGGCGGAGCGCACGAGCTCCCAGTTGCGTGAAGTGAGCACGAGGCGTCCGCCCGGATTCAGCAGCCGCGACATCGCTTCCAGTGCGGTCAGGCGCCCGGCCGCGCCCTCGGCGTGCCCGAGCGAGTTGCCGACGCAGAACACCAGATCGAACGTGGAGTCCTCCAGGTGGTGGGGCAGCTCGTCCCAGCTCGCGCGGAGGGCTCGAAGCGAGACACCCTGCTCGTCGGCGGCCTTCTCGGTCCGGCGAACCATCCCATTGCTGGCGTCTGCGGCGACCACGTCAAGGCCAAGACTCGCGAGACCGACGGCGAGTTGGCCGGTTCCACACGCGCAGTCGAGGACGCGCGCGTTGGGCGGCAGAGAGCTCACGACATCGCTGTAGTAAACCGCGGCTGCTTTGGCGGGGGTCAACCTGTCGTCCCCGATCAGCCACTCGTATACGTCGGAAAGCACCCCGTAACCAGCCACCGCGATAATCTCCATCACTCGATGAGACGCGGGCTGGACCGCGCCTGCGATTCGGACCTTGCGCCTCGCACTGTGCCGGGCTGTGTCAGCGAAGCTGAGCAGGACCCAACCACTTCCGGCTGCTGAGACTCCACCGGATTTCGTGGGAAACCGCGACACGCCGTACAGACGCAGGTCCCGACTCCACCGGCGCGCCATCGGCCACGATTGGGGACCTCGGCCAGCAAGCGCGCGTTCACTGCGGAGCGCTTCACAGCGGCTAACACGGGATGGTTTGGCGCCGTTGCTGCCGCAGCGCGAGCGGCGCTTCCGGTATCCCGGCCGCAGACCGCTGCGGGACCAAGAGGTGCTCTGCGGGATCCTGTATGTACTGCACACCGGAATCCAGTAGGAGCATCTGCCTCATAGAGCTCGGCTTCGGCTCCGGCATGACGTATTGGCGCAGGTTGCGGGACTGGAACGAGGCCAGCATCTGGCAACGCTTGCATGAGGTGGCCGCGTCGAACGGCCGCGCCGCAAGCCTGGGGCTCACCCGCCCCGACCGCCTCAAGGACCACTAGCGGGAACGCATCGAGGCCGCCCGCACCGCCTGCCACGAGATGACCGCTCGGGCCGACCTCATCCACTGCTTCGCCGTACTGCTGTATCCCGCCGACGGCAACGCCGCCCTCACCCTGCCGCACCACAACGGCGGCACCGAAGGTGTCAACAACAAAACCAAGCTGATCAAGCACCAGATGTACGGCCGCGCGAGGTTCCCCCTCCTCCGTCACCGCATCCTCCTGGTCTGACCACACCCTCCGTCACCACCGACTACGGCACGGACCCAACGATTTACAGTCCCCGCTCTTTGACGGCGACTGGACCACCCAGAGCACCGTCCGTGCCCTGCTGGCCTGCACGCCCGCCCAGGCAGGGGAGTGACCCCCTCACCTCCGGGGGCCTGGTTGCGGTGTTCCTGCGGGTTTCACTTGTCTTTGACACCATCCGCCCCATGGTTCTGCCGCGAGATAGTGGGGGCATGAGGGGGAAGCTGCGAGCACATAGCCGGAAGGCCGCGAACGAAGCCATAGCCAGACTGGACGGCGACCTTGGTGAGCTAGGGCTTCCGCCGGCCTCCCGGCGATTGCGAGTGGCTGTCCGGGCGAGGCACCATGCGTCCCCTGTGATGCTTGCCGCGGTTGAGATTCCTGCCATGCTCGTCGCGGTGCTGTGGGTCGACGCCATCTCTACAACGTGGGTGAAGGGCAGGTTGTGGTCCCCGCTGAAACCGTTCGCTCAGGTACCTGTTGACGGTTGGGAAGCCCTGCGGAGCGGGCATTTCGATACCGTTTCGGAGACGCTGAGCATCTCGATCTTGATGCCGTGTGTGGCGGCGGCGATCTTCCTGCTGTTCTGGGTCGTCCCCCTTGTGCTGGCCGTCGCGACCTCGGCAGGGCGCGGCTGGTCCCTGTCCAAATCAACCCGTATGGCGACCCGGTTCCGTTCCATCAGCGACCGCGAATGCGATCTCCGTGTGCGCTCGCGTTAGGGAGGCGCGGTGGCAGAAGCAGCCCAGGGAACTGCGGCGGCTGGCTCGCGCACTGTCCCGAGTCGAAGACGAGGTCATGCGCCTGCACCGCACGAGCGGCCGCCTGCCCGTGCGGTCCCATCGCAGGCAGCGGCTCAAGGGTCACGCAGGCCTCGTTGTAGCGGCCCTGCGCCGCGCGGAGGCACGCATCGACAGCGATGGGGATGCCGCGCTCGCGCCGCTGGCTTCCCTGCTCGCCACAATCGCTGAGCGCGTCGCCAACGGACGCATCGGTGCACTTCTCGATGAGCAGCACTTCCCCGAAGACCTGACGCCGGCCCGGGACCTTGAGCCGCTCCGCCTGGCAGCTGCCGCCGTGCTCGTGGCGGCCTGCGCCGTCGGCGTTGCCCTCCTTCCGCTGCCCGACGGCGCGGACGCCTACGTCATCGGCGGCTGCGGCATCGTGATCCTCGCCGTGCTGTACGGCCGTCGCGTGCACCAGTTCCTTGACGTCCTGGACGTGCTCAGGGGCGGATGACTGGACTTCGTGTACCGGCTCGCGGCGTCCTGCAAGTCACGCTGGCCAGCGGCACGAGACCCGTCACCCCGCACCCGAGGCCGAGGCCCGACGCCCTTGCACCGAGGGAAGCTGCCCGTTCCAGGGAGGATGGACCGACGCCGTTGAGACGGGCGGTGGCCTCCAGCGAGCGCAGCAGGGCCGACAGCGCATTGACCGCGACCATGCCCGATCTTTCCAACAGGGTCCCACCGATCCGCTCCCGCCGCGGCCCGTGTCGCCGGCGACCGGCCGAGCTCCACACCGACAAGGGCTATCACTGCGACCACCTGCGTCGATGGCTGAGCAGGAGAGGTATCCGCCGGTGCATCGCCCGTAAGGGCATCGAGTCCTCCCAGAGGCTAGTGTCCTGCGCCGGTAGTCCGTCGTTAGATCTCGTATGAGTTCTTCTGCCGGGGTGCCGGTGCCGCGTCGTGGTCCGAAGTTGGAACCGCTG
>NZ_JBEYXR010000046.1:0-29584 GCF_040645135.1 Streptomyces sp. NPDC046859 | reverse complement strand
GGCTGTGGCCGACGGGACATGGTGACGTGCCCGAGCGGGGTCCGGTGCGTGCGGCTGCAAGGCGGAGGAGGGAGTCGACGCGGAGCGTCGGCGAGTGACGACAACGCCGCGGATGCGCGTGCCAGGCCCCGCGACGCCGGGATGATCCAAACGAAAGGCCCTGGGGGGCTCGCCGATCACGCCGGGCTCCGGCCTGACGACGGGCCACCCTCCGGCCGGTCAGCCCACGCTCCGGATCACCGCGAAGCGGGCGCCGTAGGGGTCGGCCAGCTTGGCGATCCGGCCGACCTCCGGGAGGTCGGTGGCCGGCATCCGCACGGTGCCGCCCCCCTCCCGCGTCTTCTCGACGGCCGCGTCCGTGTCGGTGACCTCGAAGTACGGCAGCCAGTACGACGGGGCCCGCGCCTCCGCCGGATCGTCGGCCTTGTCGACCACCCCGCCGAACACGCCGTCCTCGCCCTGTCCGCCTGGGCTGAGGGCCGTGTAGGTGCCGCCGTAGAAGTCCAGGGCGAAGGTCTCCATGCCGAGCGTGGCGTTGTAGAAGCCGGCCGCCGCCGGCACGTCCGTCGTGTACAGCTCCAGCCAGCGCAGGGAGCCCGGCTCACCCACCACGTCCAGGCCCTGGTTCGCGCGCGGCTGCCAGACCCCGAAGGACGCCCCCGACTTGTCGGCGAGGAGCGCCATACGGCCCTGGTCCAGCACGTCCATCGGCTGCATCAGCACCGAGCCGTGCGCCCGTTCGGCGGCCTTCGCGGTGGCCTCCGCGTCCGGGGTCTGGAAGTACACCGTCCAGGAGGGCGGCCCCTGCTCCTCGGAGGTCTGCATCCCGGCGGCCGCCGTCCTGCCGTCGAGCTGGAAGAAGCCGTATCCGCCGGTCTCCGGTCCGCCCGGCCGGAACCGCCAGCCGAACAGGCCGCCGTAGAAGGCACCGGCACCGTCGAGGTCGGGCGTGCCGAGGTCGACCCAGTTCGGCGCTCCGGTGACGTAACGGGTGGTAAGCATCATCGCCCTCCTCGGAAGGGTCCGGTGTCTGCACCGCCGAGTCTTCCACCGCGCCCGGGCGGGCGCTGCCGGAACACCGCCGTCTGCCGGGGTGGTCGTCCCCTTCCGCGCGCCGCCGTGCGCGGGGACAGGGGGAGCGGCACGATCGAGGCGGCCCGGGGCCCCGCGGGGCGGCGTTGACCGCGCGTTGATCGAACGTTTTTCGCGGCCGGGCACGATCCTGCCCATGCACATCGACACGATCACAGCGGGCACGCCGGTCACCCCGGCCGACCTGGCCTGGCAGGAAGAGGCGCTGTGCGCACAGACCGGGGCGGACTTCTTCTTCCCCGAGCCGGGCAGCTCCGTCCGGGAGGCGAAGCGTATCTGCGGGCTGTGCCCGATCCGCTCCGCCTGCCTGGACTACGCGCTCGACCACGACGAGCGCTTCGGTGTCTGGGGCGGCCTGTCCGAGAAGGAGCGCCTGGAGATCAGGCGCACCTCGCGCCGGGCCTGAGCCCGGCCGGCCCCCGCGCCCGGGTCAGCCGGCGGCGCGGGCCGCCATGCGGGCCTTGCGCGCCGCCAGCTTCTCGTCGAACTTCGCCGCCTCGGCGTCCAGGCCGCCCATGAACAGCCCCAGTTCCTCCTGCGCCTGCTTCCCGTCCGGGCCGAGGCCGTCGATCTCCATGATCTTCAGGAAGCGCAGCACCGGCTGGATCACGTCGTCGTGGTGGATGCGCAGGTTGTAGACCTCGCCGATGGCCATCTGGGCGGCGGCGCGCTCGAAGCCGGGGATGCCGTGGCCGGGCATGCGGAAGTTCACGACGACGTCGCGGACCGCCTGCATGGTGAGGTCGGGCGCGAGTTCGAAGGCGGCCTTCAGCAGGTTGCGGTAGAAGACCATGTGGAGGTTCTCGTCGGTCGCGATGCGGGCCAGCATGCGGTCGCAGACCGGGTCGCCGGACTGGTGGCCGGTGTTGCGGTGCGAGATGCGGGTGGCCAGCTCCTGGAAGGCGACGTAGGCGATCGAGTGCAGCATCGAGTGGCGGTTGTCCGACTCGAAGCCCTCGCTCATGTGGGACATGCGGAACTGCTCCAGCTGGTCCGGGTCCACCGCGCGCGAGGTCAGCAGGTAGTCGCGCATCACGATGCCGTGCCGGCCCTCCTCGGCGGTCCAGCGGTGCACCCAGGTGCCCCAGGCGCCGTCACGGCCGAAGAGCGAGGCGATCTCGTGGTGGTAGCTGGGGAGGTTGTCCTCGGTCAGGAGGTTCACCACCAGCGCGATCCGGCCGATCTCGGTGACCTTGGACTGCTCCTTGTCCCAGGCCTCGCCGTCCTCGAACAGGCCGGGGAAGTTGCGGCCGTCCGTCCACGGGACGTACTCGTGCGGCATCCAGTCCTTGGCGATGCCCAGATGCCGGTTGAGCTCCTTCTCGACCACTTCCTCCAGGGCGTACAGCAGGCGGGCGTCGGTCCAGACGGCGGGGCTGCCGAGGTGCGGGGAGGCGATCGTCACAGGAACTCCAGGGGGACGGGACTGCGTGAGCGGTGGGACCGGCGAGCGGTGCCGGCAACCTACGGAATCGTAGGCTACGAATCCGTAGGTTACGAAGCCGTAGGTTAAGGGCGCCGTAAAGACCGCTGATCAGCCGCTGTTTCCCCGGACCGGCGCCGGTATGCGCGAAGCCCCGCGACACGCAGGTCCCGGGGCCGGACGAGTGACGTGCTCGAGCCGGTCAGGCGTAGAGCTCCCGCATCCGCACCGAGAGGCATGTCACACAGCCCTCCAGCTTCTCGAACTCACCGATGTCCACGACGACCGGCTCATGGCCGAGGTCGGCCAGCAGCTCCGCCGTCTTCGGGGCGCTCGCCGCGATGAGCAGCCGGTTCCCGCCGAGCAGCACCACATGCGACCCCGAGTCCTCCGGCACCGGCAGGAAGCGCGGGAACAGCGAGGGGACGTCGAGCTGCGGGATACGGCCCAGGACGGTCCCGTCGGGCAGCGCGGTGATCGCCGACTTCAGATGCAGCACCTTGCCGACCGGTACGGCGATGACGCGTGCCCCGAGCGGTTCGAAGGCGGCCCGCAGTTGCTGCACCCCGGCCGCGTTGGTACGGCCGCCCCGGCCGACGTAGATCGTGTCGCCGACCTTCAGGACGTCGCCGCCGTCCAGCGTGCCCGGCTCCCAGATCCAGTTCACCGAGCAGCCCAGCGAGGCGACGGCCTCCTCCACGCCCTCGGTCTCGGACCGCCGGGACTCGGCGCCGGGCCGGGTGATCAGGGCGACGTTGCGGTACATCACGACCGTGTCCTCGACGAACACCGAGTCGGGGCAGTCGTCGGCCGGGTCCACCTCGATGGTCTCCCAGTCGTGTGCGCGAAGGGCCTGCGCGTACGCCTCCCACTGATCGAGCGCGAGGTCGACGTCGACCTCCGTCCGCTCGACGTGCGTGACCAGCCCCTCGGCGAGACGCGGGCCGGGGCGGCGGATGAGGGCCTTCTTGCTGGGCACGACGGGATCTTTCGGTCGGTGGCAGGACCGGGACCCCTGACGAAGGGGGTACCGGACGGCCATCATGCAGGGGCTACCCGTCCGTAGGAAACCCCTGCGCCCAGGTCGTGGCTTCTGATGGCGGTGATGTCAGGCGGGATACCCGATGGCTTCCGGTGTGGTTTCCCTCAGCTCTCCCTCCTCGATCGTCAGCCAGCGCGTGATGCCGATCGACTCCAGGAACGGCAGGTCGTGGCCGGCCACGATCAGCGCCCCCTCGTACGAGTCCAGCGCCGAGGTGAGCTGCCGTACGCTCGCCATGTCCAGGTTGTTCGTCGGCTCGTCCAGCATCAGCAGCTGCGGCGCCGGCTCGGCCAGCATCAGCGCCGCCAGGGCGGCCCGGAACCGCTCGCCGCCCGAGAGCGTCGCCGCGAGCTGGTCGGCGCGGGCGCCCCGGAACAGGAAGCGGGCCAGCTGCGCCCGGATCCGGTTGTTGCCGGCACCCGGCGCGAACCGGGCGACGTTCTCCACGACGGACGCCTCGTCGTCGAGGACGTCGAGGCGCTGCGGCAGGAAGCGCAGCGGGACGTGCGCCGTCACCTCGCCCGCCACCGGGGCCAGTTCCCCGGCGATGGTCCGCAGCAGCGTCGTCTTGCCCGAGCCGTTGCGGCCGACCAGCGCGATCCGCTCCGGGCCGTGCAGATCCAGTCCGCCGGGCACCCGGGCCCCGTACCTCACCTCCAGTTCCCGCAGCGCGAGCACGCTGCGGCCCGGAGGGACGGCCGTGTACGGCAGGTCGACGCGGATCTCGTCGTCGTCCCGCACGGCGTCCACCGCGTCGTCCAGGCGCTCCCTGGCCTCGGCGAGCTTCTCCTCGTGCATGATGCGGTGCTTGCCCGCGGACTCCTGTGCCGCCCGCTTACGGGCGCCCATGACGATCTTCGGCTCGCGTTTCTGGTCCCACATCTTCTGGCCGTACCGCTTGCGGCGGGCCAGCTTGACCTGGGCGTCGATCAGTTCACGCCTCTGCTTCTTCAGGTCGGCCTCGGCGACCCGCACCATGCGCTCGGCCGCGTCCTGCTCGGTGGCGAGAGCCACCTCGTAGGCCGAGTAGTTGCCGCCGTACCAGCTGATCGTGCCGGAGCGCAGATCGGCGATCTGGTCGACCAGGTCGAGGAGTTCACGGTCGTGGCTGACCACGACCATCACCCCCGGCCAGGACTCGACGGCCGTGTACAGCCGCCGGCGGGCGTACAGGTCGAGGTTGTTGGTGGGCTCGTCGAGGAGCAGGACGTCCGGCCGGCGCAGCAGCAGCGCGGCCAGCCGCAGCAGCACCGACTCGCCGCCCGACACCTCGCCGATCGTGCGGTCCAACGCGACGTGACCGAGCCCGAGTTCGCCGAGGGTGGCGAGGGCACGCTCCTCCACGTCCCAGTCGTCGCCGACGGTCTCGAAGTGCTCCTCGGCCACGTCGCCCGCCTCGATGGCGTGCAGCGCCGCCCGTTTCGCGTCGATGCCGAGCGCCTGGTCGACGCGCAGCGCGGTGTCGAGCGTGACGTTCTGCGGCAGGTAGCCGATCTCGCCGGCGACGCGCACGGCGCCGTCGCCCGGGACGAGTTCACCGGCGACGAGCTTCAGCAGGGTCGATTTTCCCGAGCCGTTGACGCCGACGAGCCCGGTCCTGCCGGGACCGAACGCGACGTCCAGGCCCTCGAAGACGGAGGATCCGTCGGGCCAGGAGAAGGACAGGGAGGTACAGCTGATGGAAGTGGACATGAGGGGGCGCCTCCGCGGTTGCTCGGACGAACAGGGGCAAACGCGTATCGAGACACCGGCGACCGGCGGGCGGTGAGAGGCCCTGGGCATGAGAAAAGCCCTGTTCCGTGAGGACGGCTGGGACGGCTCGGACGCCGAGGTCGCACGCGGCGTGCACACACGTGTGGTGTGACGCGGTGTCTCAGGACCTCAGACGAGCAACGTCCTTCTCCAATCGACGGCAACAGGACCGCTGTACAACGTAGGAGGGGGTGCGGACGGTGTCAACCGGATTGACGGCGCGGCGCTGGGCCCCGTGGGGAGCCCGGCGGCGGAGCGTCAGCAGGCGTCCCGCATGAGCTCCGCCAGGTCGCGGTCCATGTCGAGCTGGAGGTGTTCCAGGCCGAGGGGGACCAGTTCGCTCGTGGAGCGCAGGAACCGGCGCACCTCGCCCGAGCGGATGTGCACCACCGCGGTGCCCTCCGGGGCGTGGAACTCCAGCACCGTACGGTCGTACCCGTACGGCCGCACCCGGACGTCGCCGTCGCCCCGGGGTTCCTCCAGGCCGGCCAGCAGCAGCTCGCGGCTGAAGGTCCAGCAGACCTCCACGCCCTCCAGGGTGGCCGGGGCGGGGAAGGTCATCCGGACGGCGAACGGGTCGCGCCGGTCGTAGTGCAGGGTCGCGGGGATGTGCTGCATGCGCGGCGCTGCGGCGACCAGGCGGGCCTCTACGGACTGCTCGATGACGGTGGACAACGCCTTGCTCCCTTGTGACGGCGGGACGGAGTTCCGTGTGGGCGGTACGGATACTTGTAGAGACGATGGAATCGGCCATTCCGTGCACCTCGGGGCCGAGTGACCTCTGTCACCGCCTTCATACACCCACCTGCCGCCTTCGCCCTCCTGTGCCCGGAAGGTCTCCTGTGCCCGACGAGGCCGTCTGGACGCCGGGGTGACGGTGGACTAGCTTCGCGCGCCATGAGGCGTTCGGGGAGCATGCGACGGATGGGACGAACCTTCTGGGCGGTGGCCGCGACGGTGGTGGCCGGGGCGGTCCTGGCCGCGCTGACGGCCGCGCCCGCCCAGGCGCGGGAGCCGCGGGGCCGGGCAGCGCGCCCGGCGCCGCACTGGGCGCCGAAGGACAGCGGCGCTCCCCAGGTGCGCTTCAGGGGCCTGCCGGCCGTCAGCCGGAGCGCCGCCTGGCTGGCGGGCACCGCGGGCACCGTGCTGCGCACCACCGACGGCGGGGCGAGCTGGCGGGACGTGTCGCCGCCCGGCGCCGGCGAACTGCAGTTCCGGGACGTCGAGGCGTTCGGCGCGCGGCGGGCCGTGGTGCTGGCCATCGGCGAGGGCGAGGCGTCCCGGGTGTACCGCACCGACGACGGCGGCACGACCTGGACGGAGACCTTCCGCAACACCGGCGCACGGGCCTTCTACGACTGCATGGCCTTCTTCGACCACCGCCACGGCCTGGCCGTGAGCGACCCGGTCGACGGCCGGTTCCGCATCCTGTCCACGAAGGACGGCGGCCGCTCCTGGACGGTGCTGCCGGACACCGGGATGCCGCCCGCGCTCGACGGCGAGGCCGGGTTCGCGGCGAGCGGGCAGTGCCTCGTCACCGCCGGGGCCAAGGACGTGTGGCTGGCGACCGGAGGGGCGGCACGCGCGCGTGTGCTGCACTCCGCCGACCGGGGACTGACCTGGACGGCCGCCGGCACGCCCGTCCCGGCCGGCGACCCGGCCCGCGGGGTCTTCGCGCTGGCCTTCCGCGACCGGGCGCACGGCCTCGCGGTCGGCGGCGACTACCGCCCCGACCAGACCTCCCCGCAGGCCGCGGCCCGCACCGGCGACGGCGGCCGGCACTGGAGTCCCGCGGACACGCCCCCGCCCGCCTACCGTTCGGGCGTCACCTGGCTGCCGCACAGCCGCTCCGCCGCCCTCGCGGTCGGCCTCACCGGGACGGACCTGACCACCGACGGCGGACGCACCTGGCGGACGGTCGACACCGGCTCCTACGACACGGTGGACTGCGCGTCCGACGGGGGCTGCTGGGCCGCGGGCGAACAGGGAAGGGTCGCGATTTGGGAGAGATGAGGCGGAAACGGGGTACCCGGTGGCATGACGGCGAGAGGAGTGACCCCATGCCAGCCGGTTCCAGCCCCAAGCGGGAACGCCAGTACGAGCACATCAAGAAGAGCGCCCAGGACCGGGGCGAGAGCACCTCGCGCGCCAAGGAGATCGCGTCGCGGACGGTGAACAAGGAGCGCGCCCGGTCCGGCGAGTCCAAGACGGCGAGCCGCACCTCGATCCAGGACAAGTCCTCGGGCCAGCGGGGCGGCGAGCGGTCGGGCAAGGGGCCGCAGGGCCCTACCCGGGACCAGCTGTACGAGGAGGCGAAGAAGCGCAACATCCACGGGCGTTCGGACATGAACAAGAGCCAGCTCAAGCAGGCACTGGGCAAGTGAGCATGAGCGCCGCGTCCCACGGGACCGCCCGCGTCCGGGCGCCCTCGACGTGGCGACGGACCCGGTGACGAGGGCGAACCCATCGCACGCGACGAGCCGTTCGCCCCTCCCCAGACCGGCCCCCGCGACGGCCAACCAGCCTCCGCCGTCACGGGGGTCCTCTCCTGCCTCGTACCCTCTGACACACCATGACCAGCGCCAGTGTTCCCGCGGGCGCGCCCGCGACCGAGGAAGAGGCCCGCGCCGTCCAGGACGAGCTGCGGCGCCGGGTGGTGCGCGACGAACCGGGCCCGGCGCCCGGGACCGGGCACGTCACCGGCGTGGACGTGGCCTACGACGACGCGCGGGACGTGGTGGCGGCCGCGGCCGTCGTCCTCGATGCGGCGAGCCTGGAGGTGGTCGCCGAGTCCACGGCCGTCGGGCGGATCTCCTTCCCCTACGTCCCCGGCCTGCTCGCCTTCCGGGAGCTACCGACCGTACTGGCGGCCCTGGACGCCCTGCCGTGCCCGCCGGGCCTCGTCGTCTGCGACGGCTACGGCCTCGCCCACCCCCGCCGCTTCGGCCTCGCCAGCCACCTCGGCGTCGTCACCGGCCTGCCCACGATCGGCGTCGCCAAGAACCCGTTCACCTTCACCTACGACACCCCCGCCGCCGCACGCGGCTCGGCCACGCCGCTCCTGGCCGGTGACGAGGAGGTGGGCCGCGCCCTGCGCACCCGCGAGGGCGTCAAGCCGGTCTTCGTCTCGGTCGGCCACCGCACGACCCTCGACACGGCCTGCGCCCACACCCTCGCCCTGACCCCCACCTACCGCCTCCCGGAAACAACCCGCCGCGCGGACAGCCTCTGCCGCCGTGCCCTGAAGCAGGCGACGGCCTCCCGGCAGGACAGCCTCTGAAAGCTGCGCTCGGCCGACCCGGTCGGGCGCCCTGAGTAGCCCGACTGAGTAGCCGTACGGATGTGGCCGTCCCGGGGGCTCGGCAGGGTGGGGGCATGACGACACACCGTTCGCCCAAGCCGCTGGCCGACCCCAACCGCCCCGTCGAGCGTGCCGTGTCGGCCGCGCTGGTCGTGGGCGTGCTGGCCGGGCTCGGATGGATCGCCGGGATGATCTACACGCTGGTGGAGTGGCCCTTCTGAGGCCGCCGGGTCAGCGGGTGGCGGCCACCCGGAACGTGATGCCGGCCGCGCGCAGCCGCTCGGTCAGCGCGTCGCCCATCGCGACCGCCGTGGTGACCTGGCCGGCCGTTTCCGGCAGCTCGTCGAAGGCCAGGCAGAGCGCCGACTCCGCGAACATCTTGGCCGTCTCGCCGTAGCCGGGGTCGCCCCCGGACACCTCGGTGAACACCCGCCGCCCGCCGCCCTCGCCGACGAACCGGACCGAGAACCAGCTCCTCGCCCGCTTCTCCGGGCCGGGGCCCTCACCCGGCTTGAGCCGGTCGGACAGCCAGCGCCGGGCCGGCGGCAACTGGGCCGCCGTGAACAGCGCGCCCATCGCCGCGACCCCGCCCACCGCGACGGGCAAGCGCCGTACGGCGGCGTAGTGGCGGTAGCGGAAGTCGGGGCCGTACCGCTCCAGCGCCCGCGCGGAACGCCTCACGATCTGCGGGTCGATCGTCGGCAGCGGCAGCGCCCACGCGCCGACCTCCTTGGCGAACCGCGGCGCCCCCGCCGGCGCCAGCGCCCGGCGGCCCATGAGCCTCGGCTCGTGCCGGGCCCGGTCCCGGGCGGCGGCGATCATCTGCCGGCCGCGCGCGAACTGGTTCAGCGCCGAGGCGAACGTGCCGCCCGAGAAGGCGGCGTCGGCCGTCACATACGCGTCGACCGTCAGCGGCACCCCCTCCGGAAGGTGACGCACCGTGAAGTACGCCCCGAGGTCGTGCGGGATCGAGTCGAAACCGCAGGCGTGCACCAGCCGGGCGCCCGTCTCGCGCGCGCGTGCGTCGTGCCGGACGTACATCAGGTCCACGAACTCCGGCTCGCCGCTCAGGTCGAGGTAGTCGGCGCCGGTGTCCGCGCAGGCCGCCACCAGGTCCTCGCCGTACCGCACGTACGGCCCGACCGTCGAGGCCACCACGCGCGCCTGCTCGGCGAGCCGGCGCAGCGACGCCGGGTCGGCGACGTCCGCCTCCAGCACGCCGGGCTCCGAGCCCTCGGGCAGCGACGCGCGCAGCGCCTCCAGCTTCGCCTTGCCGCGCCCGGCGACGGCCCACCGCAGGCCCTCGGGCGCGTGGGCGGCCAGGTACTCCGCGGTCAGCACCCCCACGAACCCGGTCGCCCCGAAGAGCACGATGTCGTACGGACGGTCCGACCTGCTCAGCCTGCTCATGACACCCCTCGTTCCGCACCACGCGCCGTTGTCGGTGGCCGAGGCTAGCGTGAGGTGCGCGGAGCCCGACGACGAGCCCGGAGGTGAGGCGGTGGCCGTGCCCAGGACTGCCCTGAAGAAGTGGGAAAAAGTGCGCGAGTTCGCCCTCGGTCTGCCGTGCGCGGCCGAGGAGTTCCCCTGGGGGGACACCGTGGCGAAGGTCGACAGGAAGGTGTTCGTCTTCCTGGGTGCCCCCGACGGCGGCCACCCGCTGGGGGTGACCGTGAAACTGAGGGACGAGGCGGTGCACACGCACGCCCTGACCTGCCCGGGCGCGGAGCCCGCCGGCTACGGGCTGGGCCGGGCGGGCTGGGTGCGGGTGCCGCTGGAGCCGGAGGGCTCCCCGGCGGCCGCACTGCTGTGAGAGTGGGTGGAGGAGAGCTACCGCGTCATCGCACCGAAACGGCTGATCGCGGAGCTGGACGCGCGCTGAGGGCACCGGATGGGTTCGCCGCCGGGCCTTCCGGCGGGTAACTTCCTAAGCGCTTGCTCTTGTGCCGACCGGCGCACCTTTCTTAGCATCACTGGTGTTACAGCAGTTGTGTCACATACCTGGGGGCAGGATGGCGACGACGCCAGGACAGGGCCCGCTCACCGGCGTGCGCGTGGTCGAGCTGGCCGGGATCGGGCCCGGCCCGTTCGCCGCCATGCTCCTGGCCGACCTGGGCGCCGACGTGGTCCGCGTCGACCGCCCCGGCGGGCCGGGCCTGGGCATCGACCCCGCGTACGACATCACCAACCGCAGCAAACGCTCGGTGATCGTCGACCTCAAGGCTCCCGACGGCGCCGCCCGCGTCCTCGACCTGGCCGCCCGCGCCGACGTCCTCATCGAGGGCTACCGCCCCGGCGTGGCCGAGCGCCTCGGCGTCGGACCAGACGCCTGCCACGCCCGCAACCCCCGGCTGGTCTACGGCCGGATGACCGGCTGGGGCCAGGACGGCCCCCTCGCCGACCGCGCCGGCCACGACATCGCGTACATCGCGCGCACCGGCACCCTCGGCATGATCGGCACCCCCGGCGAACCGCCCGCCGTCCCCGCCAACCTGCTCGGCGACTACGCGGGCGGCTCCCTCTACCTCGTCGTCGGTGTCCTCGCCGCCCTGCACCACGCGCGCGCGACCGGCGAGGGACAGGTCGTCGACGCCGCCATCGTCGACGGCACCGCCCACCTCTCCGCGATGATCCACGGCATGCTCGCCGCCGGCGGCTGGCAGGACCGGCGCGGCGCCAACCTCCTCGACGGCGGCTGCCCCTACTACGGCACCTACGAGACCGCCGACGGGCGGTACATGGCCGTCGGGGCCCTGGAACCGCACTTCTACGAGGAGTTCGTCACCCTGCTCGGCCTGCCGGAGCACACCGGCGCCCGCACCGACACCGGCCGCTGGGGCGAGCTGCGCGAGGCGGTCGCCGCCCGCTTCAGGTCCCGTACCCGCGACGAGTGGACGGCCGTCTTCGACGGCACCGACGCCTGCGTCGCCCCCGTCCTCACCCTGGGCGAGGCCCCGCACGATCCGCACCTCGCCGCCCGCGGCACCTTCACCGACCACGGCGGCCTCACCCAGCCGGCCCCCGCGCCCCGGTTCTCGGCCACCCCCACCGCCGTACGCACCGGACCGGCGCGGCCGGGGGAGGGCACCGCGGACGTCGCCCGCGACTGGGACGTGCCCGGCCTGTCCGCCCACCCCGAAACCACGAAGGGCCTCGCATGAAGCGGCAGATCTTCGCTCCCGAGCACGACGCGTTCCGGGAGACCGTGCGCGCCTTCCTCGCCAGGGAGGTGCTGCCGCACTACGAGCAGTGGGAGAAGGCCGGCATCGTCTCCCGCGACGCCTGGCGCGCGGCCGGCAAACAGGGACTGCTCGGCTTCGCCGTGCCCGAGGAGTACGGGGGCGGCGGCACCCCCGACTTCCGCTACAGCGCCGTCCTCGCCGAGGAGTTCACCCGCGCGGGCGCCCCGGGGCTCGCCCTCGGACTGCACAACGACATCATCGGCCCCTATCTGACCGGCCTCGCCACCGACGAGCAGAAGCGCCGCTGGCTGCCCGGCTTCTGCGACGGCACGCTCATCACCGCCATCGCCATGACCGAGCCCGGCGCCGGCTCCGACCTGCAGGGCATCCGCACCCACGCCGAGGACCACGGCGACCACTGGGTCCTCAACGGTTCCAAGACGTTCATCTCGAACGGCCTCCTCGCCGACCTCGTGATCGTCGTGGCGAAGACCACCCCCCAGGGCGGCGCGCACGGGCTGTCGCTGCTCGTCGTCGAACGCGGTATGGACGGCTTCGAGCGCGGCCGCAACCTCGACAAGATCGGCCAGAAGGCCCAGGACACCGCCGAGCTGTTCTTCCACGACGTACGCGTCCCCAAGGAGAACCTGCTCGGCGAGCTCGACGGCGCGTTCGTGCACCTGATGACGAACCTCGCGCAGGAACGCCTGAGCATCGCCGTCGCCGCGATCGCCGCCGCCGAGCACCTGCTGGAGATCACCACCGCGTACGTCAAGGAGCGCGAGGCGTTCGGCCGCCCCCTGGCGACCAAGCAGCACATCCGCTTCGAGGTGGCCGAGGTGGCCACCGAGTGCGCGGTCACCCGCACCTTCCTGGACCGCTGCATAGCGGACCACGACCGCGGCGAGCTCGACGCCGTCCACGCCTCGATGGCCAAGTGGTGGGCGACCGAACTCCAGAAGCGCGTCGCCGACCGCTGCCTGCAACTGCATGGCGGGTACGGCTACATGAGCGAACATCCGGTGGCACGGGCCTTCACGGACGGCCGCATCCAGACCATCTACGGCGGGACGACCGAGATCATGAAGGAGATCATCGGCCGTTCCCTGCTGGGCTGACCCTCACCCCGAAAGGCTTGCTTGTGAGCACCGAAGCGTATGTGTACGACGCGATCCGTACCCCCCGGGGCCGCGGCAAGGCGAACGGCGCCCTGCACGGCACCAAGCCCATCGACCTGGTCGTCGGCCTGATCCACGAGATCCGCGACCGGTTCCCCGACCTGGACCCGGCGGCCGTGGACGACATCGTGCTCGGCGTCGTCGGCCCCGTCGGCGACCAGGGCTCCGACATCGCCCGGATCGCCGCGATCGCGGCCGGCCTGCCCGACACGGTGGCGGGCGTGCAGGAGAACCGCTTCTGTGCCTCCGGCCTGGAAGCCGTCAACCTGGCGGCGATGAAGGTCCGCTCCGGCTGGGAGGACCTGGTCCTCGCGGGCGGCGTCGAATCCATGTCCCGGGTGCCGATGGCCTCGGACGGCGGCGCCTGGTTCAACGACCCCATGACCAACCTGGACGTCAACTTCGTCCCGCAGGGCATCGGCGCCGACCTCATCGCCACCATCGAGGGCTTCACCCGCCGCGACGTCGACGAGTACGCGGCCCTCTCCCAGGAGCGGGCGGCGACGGCCTGGAAGGAGGGCCGCTTCGACCGGTCCGTCGTCCCGGTCAGGGACCGCAACGGCCTCGTCGTCCTCGACCACGACGAGCACATGCGCCCCGGCACCACCGCCGACTCCCTCGGCAAGCTCAAGCCGTCCTTCGCGGACATCGGCGACCTCGGCGGCTTCGACGCCGTCGCGCTGCAGAAGTACCACTGGGTCGAGAAGATCGACCACGTCCACCACGCGGGCAACTCCTCCGGCATCGTGGACGGCGCCTCCCTCGTCGCCGTCGGGAACAAGGAGGTCGGCGAGCGCTACGGCCTCACCCCCCGCGCGCGGATCGTCGCCGCCGCCGTCTCCGGCTCCGAGCCCACCATCATGCTGACCGGCCCGGCGCCCGCCACCCGCAAGGCGCTCGCCAAGGCCGGCCTGACCATCGACGACATCGACCTGGTCGAGATCAACGAGGCGTTCGCCGCGGTCGTCCTGCGCTTCGTCAAGGACATGGGCCTGTCGCTGGACAAGGTCAACGTCAACGGCGGCGCGATCGCCCTCGGTCACCCGCTCGGCGCCACCGGCGCCATGATCCTCGGCTCGCTCGTCGACGAGCTCGAGCGCCAGGACAAGCGGTACGGCCTCGCCACGCTCTGCGTCGGCGGCGGCATGGGCGTCGCCACCATCGTCGAGCGCATCTGACCCCCTCCCGACGGATACGACGGATCACACGGAGCACCCCCTCATGAGCACTGAATCCACCACCATCCGCTGGGAACAGGACCGCGACGGCGTCGTCACCCTCGTCCTGGACGACCCGGACCAGTCGGCCAACACCATGAACCAGGCGTTCCGCGACTCGCTCGCCGTGATCACGGACCGCCTCGAGGCGGAGAAGGACACCATCCGCGGTGTCATCATCACCTCCGCCAAGAAGACCTTCTTCGCGGGCGGCGACCTGCGCGACCTCATCCAGGTCACCCCGGAGACCGCCCAGCAGCTCTTCGAGGGCGGCATGGCCATCAAGCGCCAGCTGCGCCGCATCGAGACGCTCGGCAAGCCGGTCGTCGCCGCCCTGAACGGCGCGGCCCTCGGCGGCGGCTACGAGATCGCCCTCGCCTGCCACCACCGTGTCGCGCTCGACGCGCCCGGCTCCAAGATCGGCTGCCCCGAGGTCACCCTCGGCCTGCTGCCCGGCGGAGGCGGCGTCGTCCGCACCGTCCGGCTGCTCGGCATCGCCGACGCCCTGCTGAAGGTCCTCCTCCAGGGCACCCAGTACAGCCCGAAGCGCGCCCTGGAGAACGGCCTCGTCGACGACGTGGCGGGCACCCGCGAGGAACTGCTCGCCAAGGCCCGCGCCTACATCGACGCCCACCCCGAGTCCCAGCAGCCCTGGGACCGGCCCGGCTACCGCATCCCCGGCGGCACCCCCGCGAACCCCAAGTTCGCGGCGAACCTGCCCGCCTTCCCGGCCAACCTGCGCAAGCAGACGGGCGGCGCGCCCTACCCGGCGCCCCGCAACATCCTCGCGGCGGCCGTCGAGGGCGCCCAGGTCGACTTCGAGACCGCGCAGGTCATCGAGGCGCGCTACTTCGTGGAGCTGGCGGCCGGCCAGACCTCCAAGAACATGATCCAGGCGTTCTTCTTCGACCTCCAGGCCGTCAACTCCGGCGCCAACCGGCCGAAGGGCGTCGAGCCGCGCCAGGTCCGCAAGGTCGCCGTCCTCGGCGCCGGGATGATGGGCGCGGGCATCGCCTACTCCTGCGCCCGCGCCGGCATCGAGGTCGTCCTGAAGGACGTGTCCCTGGAAGCCGCCGTCAAGGGCAAGGGCTACTCGGAGACGCTCTGCGCCAAGGCGGTCTCCCGGGGCCGTACGACGCGGGAGAAGGCCGACGCGCTGCTGGCCCGCATCACCCCGACGGCCGACCCGCAGGACGTGGCCGGCTGCGACGCGGTCATCGAGGCCGTGTTCGAGAACCCCGAGCTCAAGCACAAGGTGTTCCAGGAGATCGAGAACATCGTCGAGCCGGACGCGCTGCTGTGCTCCAACACCTCGACGCTGCCGATCACCGCCCTCGCCGAGGGCGTGGAGCGCCAGGCCGACTTCATCGGGCTGCACTTCTTCTCGCCGGTCGACAAGATGCCGCTCGTCGAGATCATCAAGGGCGAGCGGACGGGGGAGGAGGCGCTCGCGCGCGCCTTCGACCTGGTCCGGCAGATCAACAAGACGCCGATCGTCGTCAACGACTCCCGCGGCTTCTTCACCTCCCGGGTCATCGGCCAGTTCATCAACGAGGGCGTGGCGATGGTCGGCGAGGGCATCGAGCCCGCGTCGGTCGAGCAGGCGGCGGCGCAGGCCGGCTACCCCGCCAAGGTCCTGTCCCTGATGGACGAACTGACCCTGACGCTCCCGCGCAAGATCCGCAACGAGTCCAAGCGGGCCGTCGAGGAGGCGGGCGGCACCTGGACACCGCACCCCGCCGAGGCCGTCATCGACCGCATGGTCGACGAGTTCGACCGCCCCGGCCGCGGCGGCGGCGCGGGGTTCTACGAGTACGGCGAGGACGGCAAGCGGGCCGGTCTGTGGCCGGGCCTGCGTGAGCACTTCACGCGCGAGGGCGCGCGGATCCCGTTCCGGGACATGCAGGAACGCATGCTGTTCTCGGAGGCGCTGGACACCGTGCGGCTGCTGGAGGAGGGCGTCCTGACGTCCGTCGCCGACGCCAACATCGGCTCCATCCTGGGCATCGGCTTCCCCGGCTGGACGGGCGGCGTGCTCCAGTACATCAACGGCTACGAGGGCGGCGTGGCCGGTTTCACGGCCCGCGCGCGCGAGCTGGCGGCGGCGTACGGCGAGCGGTTCACGCCGCCGGCGCTGCTGGTGGAGAAGGCGGAGAAGGGGGAGACGTTCACCGACGGCCGGTGACGCGTCGCCCCGCCGGCGCGGGTCCCCGGACGGTCGTCCCGGGACCCGCGCCGGTCAGGCGTCTCCGTCGGCTCGCCCGTCTGCGTCGGCCGGCCCGTCCCCGTCGGTCGGGGTGTCGCCGCCCAGCCACTCCCGCAGCTCCTCGCGCAGTGACCGCTGGAAGGCCGTCAGCAGCGCCTGCACCACCATCGGCTGCATCGACGCCGACAGCGACTTCACGTCCTGGGCGGCCCGCTGCTCGACCTCCTGGCGAAAGAGGCGCGACAGCTCCCGCGCCGCCTCGCGTGCGTGTTCGATGAGCACCTTGCGCGACGCGAGGATCGCCTCCGGGGACAGCGGCACGTCCAGCAGCCGCACGCCGAGCCGCAGCAGCCCCAGGTCGACGCGGTAGGCATCGCCGTCGCCGTCCGCGACCACCCCCATCGCGGCCAGCCGTGCCACGTCGCCGTCGTCGAGCGCGCGCCCAGCCCGCCGCTCCAGCTCGGCGCGCGGGACCGTCTCCACGCTCTCCGGCGCCCAGGAGGCGACCACGGCCCGGTGCACGGCGAGGTCGTGGGCGTCCAGATCCGGCGGGAGCTGCTGGAGGTACCGCTCGATGGCCGCCAGCGTCATGCCCTGGTGCTGCAGCTCCTCGATGAGCGCCAGCCGGGCCAGATGCTCGCGCCCGTAGTGCCCCACCCGGCGCGGGCCGAGCACCGGGGGCGGCAGCAGGCCCTTGGTTCCGTAGAACCGCACCGTGCGGACCGTGGTCCCCGCCCGCGCGGCCAGCTCGTCGATCGTGAGGGTCGTCTCCCCGGTGCCGGTCGTCATGTGCAGCAGTATCGCTGTCGCACCAATGCTGTGACACTTCTCGCGACGCACCGGACCGTACCCGGCCGGATGTCACGCTCTGTGACGCGCGCCACCGTGTGACCGGTTCGCGAGGGGGAAGGCGCCCTCTCGGTCCGGGCCCGCTCCGAGGCACGGGCCGCCTGTACGTCCGGAACCCGGGTGAGGTCTGCTCGGGCGCACCAGAGAGTGGATCCTCCCGTGAGCAAGGACGCCGTGAACACGGCAGTGGCCGAGACCCCCGGTGACGCGGCCCAGACGCCCGCGGACGCGGGCGACGCCGGTTACAGCAAGGACCTCAAGGCCCGCCACGTCAACATGATCGCCATCGGCGGAGCCATCGGCACCGGGCTCTTCCTCGGCGCGGGCGGGCGCCTGCACAGCGCGGGTCCCGCACTCGCCCTCGCCTACCTCGTCTGCGGCGTCTTCGCCTTCTTCGTGGTGCGCGCCCTCGGCGAACTCGTCCTGTACCGCCCCTCCTCCGGGTCCTTCGTGTCGTACGCGCGCGAGTTCCTCGGCGAGAAGGGCGCCTACGTCGCCGGCTGGATGTACTTCCTGAACTGGTCGACGACCGGGATCGCCGACATCACCGCGATCGCGCTCTACACGCACTACTGGAGCCTGTTCACCGACATCCCGCAGTGGCTGCTCGCGCTGGCCGCCCTGGCGGTCGTGCTGGCCGTGAACCTGATCTCGGTGAAGATCTTCGGCGAGATGGAGTTCTGGTTCGCGATCGTCAAGGTCGCCACCCTCGTCGGCTTCATGCTCATCGGCGTCTTCCTGCTCGCGACCCGGCACGAGGTCGGCGGCACCACGCCCGGCCTGAGCGTGATCACGGACAACGGCGGTCTCCTCCCGCACGGCGCGATGCCCGTCGTCCTGGTCATGCAGGGCGTGATCTTCGCCTACGCCGCCCTGGAGCTCGTCGGGGTCGCCGCGGGCGAGACCGCCGAACCCGAGAAGGTCGTCCCGCGCGCGGTGAACTCGATCATGTGGCGGGTCGGGCTCTTCTACTGCGGCTCCGTCGTCCTGCTCGCGCTCCTGCTGCCCGGCTCGGTGTACTCGGCCGACGAGAGCCCCTTCGTCACCGTGCTGTCGAAGATCGGCGTCCCGGCGGCCGGCGACGTGATGAACCTCGTCGTCCTGACGGCGGCGATGTCCTCGCTCAACTCGGGCCTGTACTCCACGGGCCGCATCCTGCGCTCCATGGCGACGGCGGGCTCCGCCCCGAAGTTCACCGCCCGCATGAACCGCAGCCAGGTGCCCTACGGCGGCATCCTGCTCACCTGCGCCGTCTGTGTGCTCGGCGTCGGCCTGAACTACCTGGTGCCGAGCAAGGCGTTCGAGATCGTGCTGAACGTGGCGTCCCTGGGCATCATCTCCACCTGGGTGATCATCATGGTCTGCCACCTGGTCTTCGTCCGCCGGGCCCGGGCGGGCCTGCTGCGCCGCCCGGCCTTCCGGCTCCCCGGCAGCCCGGTCACCGAGATCGCCACGATCGCGTTCCTGCTGGTCTGCCTCGGCCTGATGGCCAACGACCCCGAGGTCGGCCGCAAGACCCTCCTCCTCGTCCCCCTGATCGCGGCGGCGCTCGTCGCCGGCTGGTTCGCGGTCCGCCGCCGGGTGACCGCCGCGTAGCGCCTTTCGTTTGGATCATCCCGGCTGTGGCCGACGGGACATGATGACGTGCCAGGCCCCGCGACGCCGGGATGATCCAAACGACAGGCCCTGGGGGGTGGCACTGCCGGTGGCCGCCGCTACGGTGGCGTCATGTCGGAGATCACGTATGTCCCGGGTGACGCCACCGCTCCCGCCGCCCGCCCCATCGACGTGCTGGTGCTGGGCGGAGCCGGCGTCGACACCATCGTGCACGTGCCGGAGCTGCCGCTCCCGTACGCCGACAGCTACATGGTCGACAGCGGCATACGGACCCGGGCCGGCCAGACCGGGGACTTCGTGGCCGTCGCCCTGACCGCCCTCGGCCTGCGCACCCACCACCTCGACTTCCTCGGCGACGACCCCGAGGGCGACCTCGTCCGCGCCCTCCACCGCGACCAGGGCATCCCCCTCACCGCCGTACCGCAGCCCGCCGGCACCAAGCGCGCCGTCAACCTCGTCGGCCCGGACGGCCGGCGGCTGTCCCTGTACGACACGAGCAGGACGCACCCCGACGACCGGTTCCCCGAGGACACGCTGCGCGCCCTCGCCGGCGCCAGCCGGCACGCGCACGTGTCCCTCACCCAGCCCTGCGGCCACGCCCTGCCCGTCCTGCGCAAGGCCGGCGTCACGCTCTCCACCGACCTGCACGACTGGGACGGGGAGAACCCGTACCACGAGCCGTTCGCGTACACCGCCGACGTGGTGTTCCTCTCCGCGGCCGCGCTGCGCGACCCGGAGCGCACCCTGCGCCGGATCGCCGCGCGGGGCAGGGCCGAGGTCGTCGTCGCCACGGCCGGCGAGAAGGGCGCGTACGTCCTCGCCGACGACGAGCTGACGCACCTGCCCGCCGTGCCGCCGCCCGCGCCGGTGGTCGACTCCAACGGCGCGGGCGACGCCTTCGCCGCCGCGTTCCTGCACGGCTGGCTGAACCGCGAGACGCCGCTGCGCAGCGCCCTGTTCGGCACGATCGCCGGAGCCCACGCCTGCACGCTGCCGGCCACGGAGACGACGGCGATCGGCCTGGACGAGCTGCTCACGCGCGCCGCGGCCCTCTAGGTGCTCAGTGCTCGTGCACGCCGTTCGTCGCGGCGATCTTCTTCCAGGACCTCGGCCGGGCCGGGGCCGCCGGTCCGGCGACCGAGGCGGCCCGCGCCACCGACGCGGACGGCTTCGACGGCTGGAACAGCCAGGTGTCGAACAGCGCCGCGAGCGGCTGCCCGGAGACCTCCTCCGCGTACCGGCGGAAGTCGGCCACCGACGCGTTGCCGTAGGCGTACTTCGCCGTCCAGCCCTTCAGGATCGTGAAGAACGCGTCGTCCCCGATCGCGTCGCGCAGCGCCTGCAGGGCCAGCGCGCCCCGGTCGTAGACCGCGCCGTGGAACTGGTTCTCCGGACCCGGGTCACCGGGCAGGACCGTCCAGAACGGGTCGTCGGCCGGACGCGAGGCGTACGTGTACGCGGCGAGCTCCCGCGCCGTCCCCTCGCCCTCGTGCTCCGACCACAGCCACTGCGCGTACCGGGCGAAGCCCTCGTTGATCCAGATGTCCTTCCAGCCCTTGACGGACACCGAGTCGCCGTACCACTGGTGGGCCAGCTCGTGGACGACGACGCTGGTGTTCGACCCGTTCGCGAACTGCCGCGGGCTGTAGAACGGACGGGTCTGCGTCTCCAGCGCGTAGCCGGTGCCGGTGTTCGGTACATAGCCGCCGAGCGCGCCGAACGGATACGGCCCGAAGTAGTCGCTCAGCCAGTCGGCGATCTCACCGGTCCGCTCGACGCTGGCCCGCGCGGCGCCGTAGTGCGGGCCCAGGTCCTTGCTGTAGGCGTTGACGATCGGGATGCCGCTGTCGCTCGTGCCCGTCGTCACGTCGAACCGGCCGAGCGCGAGCGTGGCGAGATAGGTCGCCTGCGGCTTGTCGGAACGCCAGTTGTAGCGGGTCCAGCCCAGCCGTGAACTCGTGGAGTGCAGCGTGCCGTTGGAGATGGCCTGGGTGCCGTCCGGGACCTGCACCGAGACGTCGTAGGTGGCCTTGTCCAGCGGGTGGTCGTTACTGGGGAACCACCACCAGGCGGCCTCGGGCTCGTTCGCGGCGACGCCGCCGTCCGGGGTGCGGTGCCAGCTGGTGAAGCCGTACGCCTTCTTCGTGGACGGCACGCCCCGGTAGCGCACGACGATCGTGAGGTCCGTGCCCTTGTCCAGCGGCTTCCTCGGGGTGATCTCCAGCTCGTGCTCCCCGGAGGTGGCGAACGCCGCCTTCGCGCCGTTGACGCGGACCTCCCCGACGTCCAGCAGGAAGTCCAGGTTCAGCCGGGAGAGGTCCCGCGTGGTCCGGGCGAGCAGGGTCGCGGTGCCCTCCAGCTCGTCCGTGGCCGGCCGGTACGTCAGCCGGAGGTCGTAGTGGGAGACGTCGTATCCGCCGTTGCCGTAGGCCGGGTAGTAGGGGTCGCCGATGCCCGGAGCACCGGGGGAGTGGCTCGCCGCCGAGGCCGGGATCACCAGCATCAGGGAGGCGGCCGCCAGGGCACCCGGCGCCATGATTCTGCGGTGCACGAAAGCTCCAAGTCGTAGGGGACCGAAGTCTGTCGGGAGCCTATTCACCCCCTGTGCATCCGGTGTGTCCATGACCACGGCTGTCACACGATCGCCATTCGGCCGACACGTGCCGCGCCGCCCCGGGGGCGGTTGTCGGCCACCCGTTGCTCACGTGACGTCAGCCCCCCTCTTCTGCGCGGGAGTTGACCGATGTACCGTCCGCGCATGCCGAACCGTACGCGCACGACGATCTGGAGACCGCTCGCGACGGCGGCCACAGCCGCCCTCCTGGCCACGTTCCTGGCGCCCACCACGGCCCAGTCGGCCCCGCGCGAGAGCCGCCCCGTCCACTCCTACGAGAACGCCGTCCGCGAGGCCGTCTGGGTGGACACCGGACTCGACGCCGACCGCGACGGACGGCACGACCGCGTCGCCGTCGACATCGTCCGGCCCCGTGAACCGGCCGCTCAGGGCCGCAAGGTGCCCGTCATCATGGACGCCAGCCCGTACTACTCGTGCTGCGGGCGCGGAAACGAGGGCCAGAAGAAGACGTACGACGCGAACGGCGACGTCGTGGGGATGCCGCTGTTCTACGACAACTACTTCGTGCCCCGCGGCTACGCCGTCGTCGGCGTCGACCTCGCCGGCACCAACCGCTCCGACGGCTGCGTCGACGTCGGCGGCCGCTCCGACGTCCTGTCCGCGAAGGCCGTCGTCGACTGGCTGAACGGCCGCGCCACCGCGTACACGACCCGCACCGGCACCACCCGCGCCGAGGCGACGTGGAGCAACGGCCGCACCGGCATGATCGGCAAGAGCTGGGACGGCACCATCGCCAACGGCGTCGCCGCCACCGGCGTGAAGGGCCTGAGGACCATCGTCCCGATCAGCGCGATCTCCTCCTGGTACGACTACTACTTCCAGCAGGGTGCCCCGCTGTACGACTCCGGCCCCGACTGGCTCTCCGACTACGTCGACAGCCCCGACGCCCGCGCCAAGTGCGCCGCCGTCCAGAAGAAGCTCGTCGACGGGGCCCCGCGCACCGGCGACTGGACGCCGCTGTGGACCGAGCGCGACTACGTGAAGGACGCGCGCAAGGTCCGGGCCAGCGTCTTCCTCGTCCACGGCGCGCAGGACCTCAACGTCCGGATGAAGCACGTCGGCCAGTGGTGGGACGCCCTCGCGAGGAACGGCGTCGAGCGCAAGATCTGGCTCGCGCAGACCGGTCACGTCGACCCCTTCGACTTCCGCCGCGCCGAGTGGGTCGAGAACCTGCACCGCTGGTTCGACCATGAACTCCTCGGCTACGACAACGGCATCGACCGCGAGCCGATGGCCGACATCGAACGCCACCCCGACCAGTGGGTCACCTCCGCGCTCTGGCCGCCGCGCGGCACCGCCACCGCCACCCTGCGCCCCGCCCGCGGTGCCCAGCCCGGTGTGGGCACCCTGGGCCTGCGCAGGGCCCGCGGCACCGAGACGTTCACGGACGACCCGGGGCGCGGCGAAACCGACTGGGCCGCGGCGATCGACACCCCCACCGCCGACAAGGCGGGCTTCGTGACCGGTCCGCTCACCCGCGACCTGCGCCTGTCCGGCTCCTCGAAGGTCACCGTCACCGCGACCCCCACCACCGCCACCGCCCATCTGTCCGCCGTCCTGGTCGACCTGGGCCCCGACACGATCCGCGACTACGCGGCGCGCGGCGAGGGCATCACCACGCTCACCGGCCGCGACTGCTGGGGCGCGAGCACCACCGGCGACAGCGCCTGCTACCTGAGGACGGCCGCCGACACCACCGCCGTCGAGCACACCGTCGTCAGCCGCGGCTGGGCCGACCTCGGCACCCACGCCTCCGCCCGGCACGGCCGGCCGCTCACGCCGGGCAAGGCGTACACCCTCACCCTCGACCTGGCCGCCACCGACCACGTCGTCCCGGCCGGCCACCGGCTCGCCCTGATCGTCGCGGGCACCGACAAGGACCTGATCGACCCGCCGTCGACCAGGCCCACCCTCGCCCTCGACCTGTCCCGCACCGAGGCCCGCGTCCCGCTGGTGGGCGGCACCGCCGCGTTCGCCCGGGCCACGGCCGGCTCGCCGTCCGGCGCCCCGCACGTCGCCGAACGCCTCGACGGCGTCACGGCCGTGCCCCGGTCCGCCGGGCGCGTACCGGGGGGAGGCCGGTGATCCGCGTCCGGGCGCTCGTCCTGACCGGGGCGGCCCTCGCCGCCTGCCTGGTCACGGGGCCCGCGCACGCCGCGGCATCCCCGCCCCGCACCGGCTTCGAGACGTCGAACGGGGCCCGCTGGACCAGTCAGCCGGAGGAAGAGGCCCTGCTGGCCACCGTCGACCGGGCGAGCGACCGGGTCTCCGTGACCCGCATCGGCACCACCGGCGAGGGCCGCCCGCTCCGGCTGGTCCGGATCGGCGAACGCCGGGCGGCGCACACGGTGCTGCTGGTGTGCAGCCAGCACGGTGACGAACCGTCGGGCCGCGAGGCCTGCCTGTCCACGGTCCGCGACCTCGCCTACGCGAAGGACCCGGCCACCCGCCGGTTCCTGGAGCGCACCACCGTGCTGGTCGTGCCCACCGCCAACCCCGACGGCCGGGCCGCGGACACCCGCGGCAACGGCGACGGCGTCGACGTCAACCGCGACCATCTCGCCCTCGCGACCGCCGAGGCGCGCGCCATGGCCGCCGTCGTCCGCGACGAACGGCCCGACGTCGTGTACGACCTGCACGAGTACGGCGCCACACCGCCGTACTACGACAAGGACCTGTTCGACCTGTGGCCGCGCAACCTCAACACGGACCGCGCCGTCCACGACGCGGCCCGCACCCTGTCCGAGGCGTACGTCCGCCCGGCGGCCGCCCGCGCCGGCCACTCCACGGGCACGTACGGCATCTGGACCGACCCGGTGACCGGCGAACCGGTCCGGCAGGTCGCCGGGGACGGCCAGGAGCGCATCCTGCGGAACATGACCGGCGTCAAGCACGCGGTCGGCCTGCTCATCGAGAGCCGGGTCGACGCCCTCACCGACGCCGAGCGGGCCGACCCGGCGCTCAACCACCGGCGCCGGGTGCACTCCCAGCTCGCCGCGCTCGGCGGGCTGTTCCGCTTCGGCGACGAGCAGCGCGGCCGCGTCGAGCGGGCCACCGCCGCGGCCCGCTTCGCCGGCTGGACCGACAGCGGCCCGGTGTACCTGGGCGGCGCCGACAACGACCCGCCGGAACCGGCCGAGGTGATCGAGGACCCGCCCTGCGGCTACCGGCTCACCCCGGCTCAGTACGCGCAGGTGAGGGACCAGCTCGCGCTGCACGGGGTACGCACCCGGGGCACCTATGTGCCCCTGCGCCAGCCGCTGCGCGCCCTCGTCCCGCTGCTCCTGGACGGCCGCGCGCCGTACCACCTCACGGAGGGTGACCCCGACACCGGCTGCTGAACGGGCTTGGTGGCGGAATCTGTGGTAGGCCCTGGAAACACGTGGTGACCGGCGTATCCACCGTTTCCAGGGGAAGGTGCCGCAGATGACTGATGATCTGAAGCAGAGAGGCGGTGACGGTCCGGAAGCGTCGGCGGGCGCTTCCGCCCGCCGTACCGACCGAGTGGTGTTCGGGGTCACCGCGGCCATCACCCTGGCCTTCGTGATCTGGGGCTGGGCGGCCACCGACTCGCTGGAGAGCGTGTCCTCGACGCTGCTCGACGGCCTGATCCACAACGGCGGCTGGGCGTTCATGCTGGCCGCCTCCGGGTTCGTGGTGTTCGCGCTCTGGCTGGCCATCAGCCGCTACGGCCGCGTCCATCTCGGGGCCGAGGGCGAGGAGCCCGAGTTCAAGACGGTGTCCTGGGTCGCCATGATGTTCAGCGCCGGCATGGGCATCGGCCTGATGTTCTACGGCGTCAGCGAACCGCTCGCGCACTACACGTCACCGCCCCCCGGCACGGACCCCGCCAACTCCGGCGAACGCATGGAGACGGCGATGGCCACCACCCTCTTCCACTGGACGCTGCACCCGTGGGCGATCTACGCGGTGGTCGGTCTCGGCATCGCCTACAGCACCTTCCGCAAGCGCCGCCGCCAGACGATCAGCGCGGTCTTCACCCCGTTGATCGGGGAGCGCCACGCGAACGGCACGGTGGGACGGGTCATCGACATCCTCGCGATCATCGCGACCGTCTTCGGCTCCGCGGCCTCCCTCGGCCTCGGCGCCCTGCAGATCGGCTCCGGTTTCCAGGAGCTGGGCTGGATGGACGACGTGAGCACCGGTCTGCTCGTCGCGATCATCGCGGTGCTGACGCTGGCCTTCGTCGCCTCGGCCGTCTCCGGGATCGAGCGGGGCATCCAGTGGCTGTCGAACATCAACATGGTGCTCGCCCTCGTCCTCGCGGCGTTCGTGTTCATCGCGGGCCCGACGATCATCGTCCTCGACCTGATCCCCACCTCGGTCTTCTCCTATCTCGGCGACCTGCCCCAGCTCGCCGGCCGCACCGAGGCCAGCGGCGGCGAGGGCGTCGCCGCGTGGCTCGGCAGCTGGACGGTCTTCTACTGGGCGTGGTGGATCTCCTGGACGCCGTTCGTCGGCATGTTCATCGCGCGCATCAGCCGCGGCCGCACCATCCGGCAGTTCGTCGGCGGGGTCATCCTCGTGCCCAGCACGGTCAGCCTGGTCTGGTTCGCGATCTTCGGCGGCTCGGCGATGAAGGTGAAGGAGGGCGGCGGGCTCGCCGGGAAGGACACCCCCGAGGGACAGCTCTTCGGGCTGCTCCAGGAGTTCCCCGTCGCCACGGCCACCAGCCTGCTGGTGATGGTCCTGGTCGGCATCTTCTTCGTGTCCGGAGCCGACGCGGCGTCCATCGTGATGGGCACGCTCTCCCAGAGGGGCGCCCTGGAACCCGGCCGGTTGGTCGTCGTGTTCTGGGGTGTGGTCACCGGTGCCGTGGCGGCCATCATGCTGCTCGTCGGCAGCGGCCAGGGTGACGCCCTGACAGGGCTTCAGAACCTCACCATCCTCGCCGCGGCGCCCTTCGTCCTGGTGATGATCGGGGCGTGCGTGGCCCTCATGCGCGATCTGCGCCAGGACCCGGTCATCGTGCGCGGCGAGATCGGCTCCGAGGCCGTCGACCTCGCCGTCATCGAGGGACACAAGCGCTACGACGGGGACTTCGAGATCAAGGTCGGCCCGGGTCCCGGAACCGAGACCTCCGGCGATCCGCTGGGCCACGACCACGGCTGAGGGGCGCACCGGCGCGGGGGAGGCGGGTATACCGCCGCCCTCGCGCCCCCATCCACCCCCTCGCGCCCGCGCGTGCGTTCGGCCCCCGAACCGGACGTAGCGGAATATGTCATGCCGCGCTCATACCGGTCCCGCTCTGGGGATACTCACAGCATGTCTGCCGCGTACGCGACCTTCGGCCTGGCACCGGCGATGCGTGCCGGTGGCGTCCTCGCCAACGGTGACTACCAGGTGCACCGGGACTTCGTGGACTTCATCGTCGACGGACGCCCGCTGCTGTTCCAGCTCTCCGACCTCGACGCCGTCTCCCCGCTCGCCTCCGACGTACCGCCCGCCATCTTCACCGCCCAGGTCCGCAGCCTGCTCCTGGAGGCCGACGCCCCGCTGCCCGGCGGA
Source organism: Streptomyces sp. NPDC046859 (assembly GCF_040645135.1). Lineage (NCBI taxonomy): Bacteria > Bacillati > Actinomycetota > Actinomycetes > Kitasatosporales > Streptomycetaceae > Streptomyces > Streptomyces sp. NPDC046859. Next base: position 2,561 of record NZ_JBEYXR010000046.1, on the reverse strand, counting down.
CGGTACGTCATCTACGGCTGCCCCGACTGCGCCGACCTCGCCTGCGGAGCCGTCACCGCGGCCATCGCCCAGGACGGCGACGACTACATCTGGCAGGACTTCGCCTGGCAGACCGACGAAATCGCCGATCTGCAGCTCAACGGCTACCACGGCATAGGCCCCTTCCGCTTCCAGGGCGCCGAGTACCGCGCCGCACTCCGCTCCCTGCTGCGGGACGCCGCCGAGGCACCGCGCCGCCGGGTGCTCCTCATCGGCGCGCGGGTCGCCGTCCTCGCCCGGCTCGCCGCCGCGCTGCGCACCATCGGCGTCGGCGCCGACATCACCGACGACGTCAGCGGCGTACCCGCCGACGAACTGCGCGCCTACGGCGCCGTCGCCTTCGGGCGCGCGGTGGGCGAGGAGCAGCGGGCCACCGTACGCCGGGCGTTCACGGACGCCGGCGTCGACGTGGTGTACGTCGACGGCCTCGCGCCGATCGTGCCGCTGCTGGTCGCGCAGATCGAACACGCCCTGGACCGCAGCCCGCTCGACCGGCGCCGGCTGACCCGCCTGGTGGCCGCCGACGGGGAGGCCGGGCTCGAGGTCACCTCGCCGTGCCGGGTCCGGCTCACCGCCTACCGCCTCGACCGCCTGTACCGCGCCCACACCCACGAGGTCTTCGACGGCGTCCTGGAGCCGGGCCGCCACCGCATCCCGCTCGACGCCAAGGCCGTCAAGGGCGAGGCGTTCGTGGTGGCCCGGACCTCGGGCAGTGTGCTGGTGGAGCCGATGGCCCGCTGACGCCCCGGCCAGACATATCTCCGGCGCCCCCCGCCGGCGGGGCCGTTAGGATCGCTCCCTGTGACCGCCACCCTCGTCGCCAAGAACCTCGCCGCCGGCCACGGCGACCGCACCCTGTTCAGCGGGCTCGACCTCGTCGTGGCACCCGGCGACGTGATCGGCCTGGTCGGTGCCAACGGCGCCGGCAAGTCCACGCTGCTGCGCCTGCTCGCCGGGCTCGCCGCGCCGGAGGAGGGCGAACTGCGCCTGTCCCCGCCGACCGCCACCGTGGGTCACCTCCCGCAGGAACCGGAGCGCCGGCCCGGCGAGACCGTCCGGCGGTTCCTCGCCCGCCGTACCGGGGTCGCCGAGGCCCAGCGCGTGATGGACGAGGCGACCCAGGCCCTCGTCGACGGGGCGCCCGGCGCCGACGACGCGTACGCCACCGCCCTGGAGCGCTGGCTGGGCCTGGGCGGTGCCGACCTCGACGAGCGGGCCGACGAGGTCGCCGACGCGCTGGGTCTCGCCGTGGACCTCGACCAGCCGATGACGTCCTTGTCCGGTGGCCAGGCGGCGCGCGCCGGACTGGCCTCGCTGCTGCTCTCCCGCTACGACGTCTTCCTGCTCGACGAGCCCACCAACGACCTCGACCTCGACGGCCTGGAGCGGCTGGAACGCTTCGTCACCGGCCTGCGCGCCGGCACGGTCGTCGTCAGCCACGACCGGGAGTTCCTCGCCCGCACGGTCACCAAGGTCCTCGAACTCGACCTGGCGCAGGGGAGGATCAACCTCTACGGCGGCGGCTACGACGCCTACCTGGAGGAGCGCGAGGTGGCCCGCCGGCACGCCCGCGACGACTACGAGGAGTACGCCGACAAGAAGGCCGCCCTCCACGAGCGCGCCCAGACCCAGCGCTCCTGGATGGACAAGGGGGTGAAGAACGCCCGGCGCAAGGCGAGCGACAACGACAAGATCGGCCGCAAGTTCCGCAGCGAGGCCAGCGAGAAGCAGGCCGCGAAGGCCCGGCAGACCCAGCGCATGATCGAGCGCCTGGAGGCCGTCGAGGAACCGCGCAAGGAGTGGGAACTGCGCATGGAGATCGCGTCGGCGCCCCGCTCCGGCGCGGTGGTGGCGACCCTGCGCGACGCCGAGGTCCGCCGCGGCCCCTTCACCCTGGGCCCGGTGTCCCTGCAGATCGACTGGGCGGACCGGGTGGCCGTCACCGGGGCCAACGGCGCCGGCAAGTCCACCCTGCTGGCCGCCCTCCTGGGCCGGGTCCCGCTGGACGCCGGCCGGGCCCATCTCGGCGCGGGCGTCCTGATCGGCGAGGTCGACCAGGCGCGCCGGCTGTTCCACGGCGACGAGTCCCTGCTGGACGCCTTCCGCGCGGCCGTCCCCGACACCGAACCGGTCGAGGTGCGCACCCTGCTGGCCAAGTTCGGCCTGAAGTCGGAGCACGTCCTGCGCCCGGCCGTCACCCTTTCCCCGGGGGAGCGGACCCGGGCCGCGCTGGCCCTGCTCCAGGGCCGGGGCGTCAACCTCCTGGTCCTGGACGAGCCCACCAACCACCTCGACCTGCCCGCCATCGAGCAGCTGGAGTCGGCTCTGGACGCCTACGAGGGCACCCTGCTGCTGGTCACCCACGACCGCCGCATGCTCGACGCGGTCCACGTCACCCGCCGCCTGGAGGTGGCCGACGGCAAGGTGACGGAACGCTGAGTGGTCCGGGGCGGGCGGGGGCGCCCCCGCCCCACCGCGCGGGCCACGAGCGCGTTCAAAATATTGGCCACATAAAAACGCGC
>NZ_JBEYXR010000045.1:0-30982 GCF_040645135.1 Streptomyces sp. NPDC046859 | reverse complement strand
CAGCGGTTCCAACTTCGGACCACGACGCGGCACCGGCACCCCGGCAGAAGAACTCATACGAGATCTAACGACGGACTACCGGCGCAGGACACTAGGGGGTCTCCTTGTGGACGGCCTCGATGTTGTTGCCGTCCGGGTCGCTGACGAACGCACAGTAGGCGCGGTACTGGCTCCACCAGCGGGGCGCGTGCCGGGAGGCGCCTCCGGCCGCTACCGCAGCCGCGTGGAAGGCGTCCACCGCATCCCTGCTGACCGCCGTGAACGCGATGTGCACCCCCGCCGTGACGGCAGCCTCGGCTCTCGCACGTTCCAGGGACAACGACGGCGTGTCCAGCTCCGGCCTCCAGTACTCGGCAACACCGTCGGCCCGGTAGCCAACCCCAATCCCCAGCACCGCCAGCGCAGAGGTGTAGAACCGTTCGCTGGCCTCGAAATCCGAGGCGAACACCCCGAGATGATGGATGAAGGACGCCGTTGTCTCCATGACGACCAAGCCTACGGACCGAAACGAGCGACACACGCCGACGCTCGACACCACCCCGGCAAACCTTCCCGGTCACGGCACTCGTGCTACGCGCTGCTCCCGACCGCGGGTATCCGCAGGTTCCAGCGGCCGGATCTGCCGGTGATCTGGAAGGCGGCAAGCGGCGGGACGTCGATGCGCCAGAACGACTGCTGCGGCGCACCTGTCGCGTGCAGCAACGCGGCCCGGGCCACGGCCTGTTCGACAACGGCCAGGACCCGGACCGTGTCCTCGGGCAGTCCCTCCAGCCAGGCGGAGACCCGGCGACACAGTCGCGCCACCGACTCGCCACCGTGCGGGGCCGCTTCGGGATCCGACATCCACAGGGCGAGCCCGGTCCCGTCACCGGCCGCGACCTCGTCCGGGGCGCGTCCTTGCCAGGTGCCCATGTCCATGTCCGTAAGGGCCGGCTCAACAGCGACGGTGTCCAGGCCAAGAGCCTGCGCCGTCTGCCGGCATCGCTGGGAAGGCGCCGCGAGCCAGGCGCCGGCCGTCGGCAACGATCCCGTGACTGCTCGGACTTGGTCCAGGGCCCTCTCGTCCAAGGGCGTGTCGCCGCCGAATCGCACGTCGCGTTCCGTTGGGGCCGCGGCGCACAGCAGCGTGAGCCGGATGGTCATGATGGGCCTTTCTACGAGGTCGGATCATCGTAGGTGGCGTACGCCATGTTGGCCGAAGAGCCCATTGCCCCTAGCATCTGGGGCGACAAGGACGACAGCGCCACGGAAGTCCGGTGCAAGCCCGGCACGGTCGCGCCACTGTGTGCCACCCCGCCAGCCAGGCGGGGCGGTGAGTCAGACCCAACGCTGTCGTCGAGTGCTCCACACGATGCGGGACGCGTAGTTCCCGAGGAGGTCTCGCCATGGCGCAGTCCACTGCCGCCCCCACCCCCACCACCCAGACCCTCGCGCCGCTGCCACTGCGGGCGGTCGCCCCCTGGGCCGTCTTCGTCGGCGTCCTCATGCTGGTCCTGCTGTACTTCGTCGGCGCCGAGCAGGGTGCCACCGCCCTGGTCTCCGGTGAGGGCGTGCACGAGTGGGTGCACGATGCCCGCCACCTCCTCGGCTTCCCCTGCCACTGACGGAGCCGTCCTCGATGAACTCCGTCACCGTACGCACCTTGCTGGTGCGCGGCATGCTCGCCGGCCTGGGCGCCGGCGTGCTCGCCTTCGTCTTCGGCTTCCTGGTCGGGGAAGGCCCCGTGGACGCGGCCATCGCGTTCGAGGAGGCCGGCTCCCATGAACACGGCGGCGAGGAACTCGTCAGCCGCACCGTGCAGTCGACCGCCGGCCTCGCCACGGGCGTGCTCGTCTTCGGCGTCGCCATCGGCGGCATCGCGGCGCTCGCGTTCTGCTTCGTCCTGGGCCGTATCGGCCGGTTCGGGGCACGGTCCACAGCGGCGCTCACCGCGCTGGCGGGGTTCCTGCTCCTCTACCTGCTGCCCATCCTGAAGTACCCCGCGAACCCGCCTGCCGTCGGCAACCCCGACACCATCGGCAAGCGCACCATCCTGTTCGTGGGAATGATCGCCCTGAGTGTCCTGCTGGGCGTGGCGGCGATCCTGCTGGGCCGCAGACTCGCCCCGGCGTGGGGCAACTGGAACGCCTCCATCGCCGCCGGCGTCGCCTTCGTCGCGGTCGTGGCGGTCGCGATGGCCGTGCTGCCGCAGGGGGACAACACTCCCAAGGGCTTCCCGGCGACCGATCTGTGGGAGTTCCGTGTGGCCTCGATCGGCATCCAGGCCGTCCTGTGGGCCGCGTTCGGGTTGCTGTTCGGCTTCCTGGCCGAACGCGTTCTGGAGCCTAAGCAGGCGGCCGACAAGGTCGCTTCACTGGCCGTCTGAACGGGACAGCAAGCGGCGGGGCCACTGGGGGCGCGCCCAGTGGCCCCGCCGCTGTCGTACCGTCTGCACGAGTCCGGCCCCGGCGCCGGGTGCAGAGCCTGGTTCTGACTTGCGTCGACGTACGTGTGAAGGCTTGTCTACCGACCCTTCGGGGCCGCAGCCTCCAGTTCCTCGACGCTGCCGGACATGATCGTGCGGATGTGCTCGGTGATGTGCTGGGCCGGCCAGTCCCACCAGGCGGCGGCCAGGAGGCGGGCGATGTCCTCGTCGGCGAAGCGACGGCGCACGAGGCGGGCCGGGTTGCCGCCGACGATGCCGTAATCAGGAACGTCGTCGACGACGATGGAGCCGGAGGCGATGATCGCTCCGTGTCCGATACGGACGCCGGGCATCACCATGGCGCGGTATCCGAACCACACGTCGTTCCCGACCACGGTGTCACCACGGCCGGGCAGGCCTGTGATCAGATCGAAGTGCTCGGCCCAGGATCCGCCCATGATCGGGAAGGGGAACGTCGAGGGCCCGTCCATGCGGTGGTTGGCGCCGTTCATGATGAATCGCACCCCCTCGCCGAGTGCGCAGAACTTTCCGATGACCAGTCTTTCCGGCCCGTAGTGGTAGAGCACATTGCGGGTCTCGAACGCCGTCGGGTCATCCGGATCGTCGTAGTAGGAGAACTCTCCCACCTCGATCAGCGGCGACGTGATCAGCGGCTTGAGCAGAACGACCCGAGGCTGCTCCGGCATCGGGTGCACTACGGTCGGATCGGCGGGGACGGCTGACATCTCGATCGACTTCCTCACACGCATCGCAGGCTCGGACGACCCATGATCGCAACCCGCGTAGTCCGACCGCTGCCGAGAAGGACCGCACCACCAGGAGGAATCAGTGTCCCGCCCGATACCGCTCAGCCCCGAGGAGAAGCTTGCACACGCGAAACAGCAGTTGGGCCTCCCGGTCATCGTCGCGATCTGTGGCTCCACCCGTTTCATGACCGAGATGAACGAGGCCGATGTGCGGGAGACCGAAGCCGGACGGATCGTCGTCAAACCGGGTTGCGACTTGAAGTCGCCGCACGAACTCTGGTCGGATCCCGACGAGGCCAAGGCGCTGAAGCTTCGACTCGACGATCTGCACCGAGCGAAGATCCGGCTCGCTGACGAGGTGCTCGTCGTCGGCGACTACATCGGAGACAGCACCCGGGCCGAAATCGCCTACGCCCGGTCGCTGGGCAGGCCCGTGCGGTTCACACATCCCGAAGTCGATCCAGACGCCGGTCGATAGCGTGCGGTACGGACGCGCTCTGCGGGGGTGCGGCTTTCCGGAGGGTGGATTCGGCGGCGGGCACCATCGAACCGGGTTCTCCGCCCCCGAACTCGGAGGTGCGGGCGACTCGTTCCTTCAGCAGGTACCCGATGCCGACCGCGCCGTCCGACGGCGACCAGGAGGCCCAGGCCGTCGCGAGGTGCTGGGAACGGAACCCCCGGCCGGCATCGCGGGGCCGGGAGTTCCGAGGCGTGCGGGTCGAGTGGGTCGAGCGGGTGAGGAGACTGCGGCTGACACGCTGGAGTTCCTCGTCGTGGGCGATGCTCTGGAACCTGTCGCCGTCCCGGGGCTGGGCTGGTGCGGCGGGGGCGCCCAAGCGAGACGCCGGGCGGTACCGAAGCGCCAACGCGCCCGCTGCGGGCGGGAGCAGCTACCCGCGGCGCCCCGTGGCCCGGGCGTGCTGCAGCTTGTGTGTGAAGCGGTGCATGTGGGGGTCGAGTACGTCTTCCGCCTCCTCGAGCACCTCTTCGGCGGTCAGCCATCGGATCGCCTCGAATTCGTCCTTGTCGTAGGAGGTGATGGCGTCGGCGTCGGTGGAGAGGAGGTACCAGAGCGAGACGTCGGTGTGGACGCCCGGCCCGCGCGTCTCCGTGACGGTGAGGAAGAACGGAAGCTCGCCGGTGATCGGCGATGCCGTGGCGGAGATGCCCAGTTCCTCACGGCATTCGCGGACCACTGCGGCCCACGGGTCCTCGCCCGGTTCGACGTGTCCGCCGGACGGCAGCCACAGACCCGCCTTGCGGTGTGCCACGAGCAGCAGCCGACCGCTCGTGGCGTCGAGGACGACAAAGTAGCTCACCAGGTGCGTCGCGGGAACGTCGGGCTTGCGTACCCGGTGGAGCGGGGCTCCGCTCGTGATCCACTGCGCGGTGGTGGTCAGATGGGTGCGCTCCAGGCTGTCCCACGGTGCGATGGTGCCGACCATGTCCAGCAGACGGGCTCGCGACTCTTCGTCGTTCTCGAGGGGCGGGAAGGTGGTTGAGGTCATCCGCGCATCCTGTCAGAGGGCGCTGACAGATGGCTTCCCCGCCGATTCCCTCCACCGGCCGGTCGGGGTGTGGCCGTGCCGTCGGCGCGCCGCACCCGCGGTGGTCCGGCTCAGCCGTTCAGGACGCCGGTGGCCTCGCTGATCGGGGTTGTGTCCGCGGGGCGTGGGACCTTCACGCGGACCGGCTCGCCGATGCCCGACAGGACCGTGGTCACCGTCACCTGCGCGCCGGACATGTTGACGCTCGTGCGGGTCTGCACCAGGTTCCCCTTGCCGTCGACCCAGGCGTCAGCGAACACCGGCAAGTCGCCGCCCAGGATGTCGCGGGCTTGGTCCATCTTGGTGCGGACGTCCGGGTGCGTGCGGAGAGTGACGGTGCGGTAGTCGAGGATGCCGCGGTAGCGCAGTGCACGCACGCCCTCGACGTTCTCCTCGCCTTCCTGGGAGATCTTGCGCATCGCGGCGATCTGCTGCAGGACGTGCTCGGGGTCGTTGAGCGGTGCCCGCAACAGGTAGTGGGCTTGGGCCTTGTCCCGGGGCATGACTCCCCAGGTGTCCTCGCCGGTCCCTTGGGGGTCGCGGATATAGATCTTGCCCTCTGCGAAGACCTGTTCGCTGTGGTCGATTCCGCCACCGGGGAAGTCGACCGCCAGGTGGCCCCGGTCCGCGGCGAAGTCGAAGCCGCCGGTGATGGTGAGGCGGTACACCTGGCCTTCACCCTGCAACTCGATCTTCTGGCGGAACCCCGCGCTGTCCTCACGGAGAGCCGCGACCGCGTCCTGGACGGCGGACCGACCGTCTGACGCTGCCTTGGTCGACGGTGACGCCGTCTCGGCGTCGCGACTTCCCGTGTCTGTCGCGGAGCATCCGACGCACAGCAGCGCGGCGGCAGGAGCGGTGAGCACGAGAGGCGTGAGAGGACGGCGCATGAAACTCCTCGAGGTTCCTGCGAGCGCTCTGCCCTTACGGCACGTCTCGCGCCGTGATCTTACGAAGCTACGCACATCAGTGCGAACACATTATGTTCACGCGACCACGCCCGAGGAGCGCAGCCCGTCGGCGATCATCTCGGCGAGGTCGTCGTCGTCCTCCACCACCGGTACGCGCACAGCCACTGCTGTCTCGGGCGGGCGCTCAAGGTCCCGAGTCGAGGGTTGTACGGCGGTTGACCGGAGGTCACCTTTGGCTGACCGGCACCCCTTACGGACCCGCCACGGCGGGACGCAGGCGCACCAGTTGCCCGAGGGCTGCCCTAGGCTGTGCGGTCAACTCCGGTCGGACGGTGCACGGCCGGCATCCGGAGCGTGCGCCGCCCGGACCGTTGCGTTCCCGGGCGTCAGCGCGAAGACCAGCCATGTGACGGCGCACATGCCGTCCGACGGCAGCAAGGACCGTCCCACGCCGACACTCGCGGCGGCACCCATGGTCGGCGACACTGAAGGTGGCGCCAATCTGGCGGACGGCGTTGAGCCGGCCGCTGCCCGAGACGGCGGTGCCGGGCGGAGCGGCGCCGACGACGGCCAGGACGAGGGCCGGCGGCAGAACGAGATGCCGAAGCCGTCGCGCTGTTCGAGTCACCGTGACCGGAAGTCGGCCCGGGGCTCGGGGCCCCGCCCCTCCCGACGCCCTAGTAACTGTCGTAGGTGGGCTGTCCGTTCGTGCGGTAGACGCCGATCACAGTGCCTCCCTTTGACGTCGTCACGCTGACCGGCTCCAGCGCGGTGGGGATGGCTCCGTCGGCGAACAGGCGCTTGCCGGTGCCGATGATCACCGGGTGGATGGTCAGCCGGTACTCGTCCACGAGGCCGTGCCGCATGAGGGTCTGGGCGAGGTCGCCGCTGCCGACGACGGCGATGTCGCCGCCGTCGGACGCCTTCAGCTCGCGGACGGCGTCGACGACGTCGCCCCGCAGCAGGTGGGAGTTCTGCCATTCGACGGACGTCAGGGTCCGGGACGCCACGTACTTGTCCATGCGGTTCATCCGGTCGGTGAACGGATTGCCGGGATCGGCGTTCGGCCAGTACGACGCGAAGATCTCGTACGTCTTGCGGCCGAGCAGCATCGCGTCGAAGTCCTCGTACCAGCCGGTGATGGCCGTGCCGACCTCGTCGTCGTCCACCGGTTTCTGCCAGCCGCCGTGCTCGAAACCGCTCTCTGTGTCCTCGTCCGGACCACCCGGCGCCTGCATGACGCCATCCAGCGTCAGGAACGTGCAAATGATGATCTTGCGCATGGTGCGCTCCCTTCGTCGAGTGGTAGACGGCACGACCGACGCGAATTCATCGGCGCGACACCGTTCAGCGCACCCGGCGCCGGTTCGTCCGGAGCCCGCGCGGGTGCCGCGCACACGTCACGGTTGCCGGGCACACTGAGCCCATGGAGTACGTCGGCCGGGTGCCCTGTCCTCGGCCGTCGGACCGGCGTCCTCGATCGGCACGATCGTGACGGGCCGCCGCTTCTTCGACCTCACGAACGGCTGGGAGGGCCGTCAGCCCGCCGGCGACCACGTGGTCGTGGTGTCGCATCGACCCAAGCCCAGGGCTGGCATCTGGAGGCGTCCTACCATTTCGTCGACGATGTGACGGCTGCGGTCGACAAGGCCCAGAAGCTCGCCGGGGAGCAAGTCGTGGCGGTGAGCGCCGGCGAGGTCCGCGGTCAGATTCTCGCGGCGGGTCTCGTGGACGAGGTGGCCATGGACGTGGCGCCGGTGGTGTTCGGCTCGGGCAGGCGGTACTTCGGGGACATCGACAGGCAGCTCCTGCTGGAGGACCCTCACGTGATCATCCGGGGCGACCGGGTGCTGCATCTCAGGTACAAGCTGCGGCGCTGAGGATCGTGTATGCGATGAGTTCGCTGGCTGCCTGAGGTCTTCCTTGTGTTCCTTGTATTCCTTGTGTCATTTGTGTTCTTTTTGTTCCTTATGATCCTTGTGTTCCCTGTGACAAGCCCGACGAGTAGACGCCGCAGGAAGCGCCGGAGATCGGAGAGGAACGATGGAGGCAGCGATGGACGGCGCGATCCGGCTGTACATGTCAAGATCGCTCGACAGCTATATCGCCGGTGCGCAAGACCGGCCCGGGCAGGAGCTCGGACGCGGCGGCGGACGTCTCTTCGACTGGCTCGACGACCGGGAGTCCGACGGGCCGAGCGGTCAGGTCTGCCGCGAGGCGCTCGCGACCGGCGCGGTGATCCCCGGACGTCGCACCTTCGACCTCGCGGGGCGCGGGCAGGGCGATCACCACGACGGTGTCCCGATCTTCGTACTGACTCACGAGGTGCACGACGGGGACATGCCCCCGGACACACGCGCTTTGTCACCGACGTCGAGGACTGCGCCCGTCAGGCCCGCCCAGCGGCGGGGGTCCGGGCGGTGATGATCCACGGGGCGGGGGCGGCCCAAGCACTGCTGCGAGCCGGGCAGCTGCACGAGATGGAGATCCATCTCGTTCCGGTTCTCCTCGGGGACGGTCGGCGGCTGTTCGACCACCTGGGTGGCGACCGTATCGAGCTCGACCTCGTCCGCCGCCTCGAGGACCGAGACGTCACGCACCTTCGTCTCCGGGTGCGTCAGCCCGAGGAGCCCGCATGAAAACGCTGTTCGTCTCTTACCGCGTCACCGACCTGGACTGCTCGCTCGGCTTCTACAGCGCCTTGGGCTACGCCGAACTGGGCAAGGTCCCTCTCGGCGGCGGCGCCCACCTCGTGCTCCTCAAGTTCCCCGACGAACCGGCGGCCTCGCTTGAACTGGTCCACCGGCCCGGCGACGAACCGGTCGACGTGGGCAGCGGTTTCGATCACCTCGCGATCCAGGTGGAGGACCTGACGCTCACTCTGACGAAACTCCTGGAGGCCGGGCTGAGGCCCGGGCCTCTTCAGTACCCCAGTGGTCCTGACGGCCCGACGACCTCGTGGCTCACGGATCCGGACGGCTACCGGATCGAGTTGGTGGAGTGGCCGCCCGGACACGCCGACGGCATCACGCCGGCGGACTTCACCTGAGGCGAGCACGGCACACCCCGGACGGCGGTCCGTCCGCAGCAGCGAGCTGTCACCGAAGGATGACGCTCACACCCCCGTTCCTTGAAGATCTCCAGGAGCAGGTCGAACAGCGCAAGCTCGCGATCACCGGCGGGCACGCGCTTCGCCAACTGCGTCCGAGCCTCGTCCGAGAAGTCCCAGTGCAGGCTGAACGGAGTGGTAGCGCCCCAGCCACCTCTCAGACGGTCATCCAGAGCGTCCAGGTTCCAGCCGAAGTATCCGCCCGGTCCGTTGATGGCCTCACCGATCGCGCAGTAGAAGGTGTCCCTGTCAACGATGTGTCGGCCATCCACCGTGAACACCTGACCTGCAGGCGCATCGGACTTTCCCTGGCTTTGGTACTCACGGGACCACAGGGCCACCGACAACCATGCGTGACGGTCCTCGGGTGCGAGTTCGTGCCACATTCCGGTGTGGTTCAGGTGACCGGTGCGGAGCAGCTCCCACGGTCTTTCCGCTCCGGGCAGTGCGTTCTCGCACCAGAGCGTGACCGTGAGGTCGACGAGGCCGGCCCGGCTTGCGGACGGCTTGACGTCGATGACGGTGAGCTCGTTGACGAAGTAGGACCCCATCGTGACACCGTCACGATCAAGGAGCTCGAACCAGGCGTTCCCTGCGCCGGCATGACGACTGCCGACGTGATCAGCGCACCTCAGCAGGCCACCCTGCGGGCGGCAGCCCGCAAGGCGACTCGGCGCGCTCCCGCCTCATCCGGCAGCAGCGTGAACAACCCATCGGCCTCCTGGACGAAGCCCCAGAAGTCGCCGTTGTCCTCGTCCGAACTCAGCGCGTACTTCTGCCCCTCGCCGCGCCGCCCTGATGTCCGCATCACACCCCCCGAAGAGAGCGTTGATCTTACCTACGCCGGGGGACCTGCTCGGCGGTTGCCGGATCCGTCACCGCCCTTGACCTCATCCCCTCCGCCTCGGAGCCGTTTGACGAGTCGTCTACCTGCCTTCACCTGTGAGAGTGAGGTGCAGAGAAGCACGGCACAGCGGAAGCGCCCTCTGACCGGTCCCTGCCCGGAGCCGCTCATACGGTCTCCCCTGGGCACGGCCCGATGTCGCGTAGGCGGTGAGCCGTTCTCCGAGGGGCCTCACTCAGGTCGTACGGCGAAGAAGTCCGCGAGGGAGGACGCGAGCGCTTCCGGGGCCTCCTCGGCCACGTGATGGCCGGAGTCGATGCCGTGACCGCGCACGTCCGGCGCCCACTGCCGCCAGATCCTGACGGGGTCGCCGTACAGGTCCTCGAGGTCGTCCCGGAGCGACCAGAGGATCAGCGCCGGACACCGCAACCGTGCCCCGGCCGCGCGGTCCTCCTCCTCGTGCCGCCGGTCGACGGTGAGACCGGCCCGGTAGTCCTCCAGCATCGCCCGCACCACGTCCGGGTTCCTCGTGGCCGCGCGCCACTCGTCGTAGTTCTCCAGCCCCATGGTCTCGGGGTCACCGCGGTACCAGCTGTCCGGATCGGCGTTGATGACGCGCTCGGGGATCTCCGGCTGGGCGAAGAAGAACCAGTGCCACCACTGCGTGGCGAACTCCGCCGTGATGCGGGACAGGTGCTCGGTGAGAGGGAGGCAGTCGATCAGTGCCACCCGCGAGACGGCGTCGGGGTGGTCCAGGGCGAGACGCAGCGCGACAGCGCCTCCACGGTCGTGCCCGGCGAGCGCGAAGCGGGCATGACCGAGGGTGCGCATCACCTCGACCACGTCACCGGCGACGGCCCGCTTGGAGTACCCCGAGTGGTCCGCGGTGGGCGCCGGTCCGGTCGAGCGGCCGTACCCCCGGAGATCGGGACACACCACGGTGAAACCGCGTCGGACGAGGAGGGGGGCGACCCGGTGCCAGGTCGCGGATGTCCGGGGGTGGCCGTGCAGCAGCACCAGGGGCGGCCCTTCCCCGCCGTGGCGAACCAGGATCGACGCCTCGCCGAGCTGAACCCGCGTCGTCTCGAAGCCCTCGAACACGGCCCGAACCTCCCCTGCTTCACCGGAACATCGCCGTGGCCGACGAGTGCTGACCTCCCGTTGCCTTCTTGCCTCCTGCCCCCGCCGGCCCCTGGGACACTCCTTGGTCTCGAGCGTTCAGCGCGTGTTCCTGCGGGCCTGCCTCACCTCCCGGTCGACGGCCCAGGCGTCGGCGACCGGGCCGAGGTGCCCGAGCTTGTCGGGGTTGATGACCGAGCGGATCGTCCGGATCTCCCCGTCGAGGACGTCGAGGACGAGGATGTGGAGGACCTTGCCGTCGCGGTCGCGGAACAGCGCGCCCGGCTCGCCGTTCACCTCGCGCGTCTCGAAGGTGATGTCGACCTGGGCCATGAGCGGGTGGACGGCGGCGAGGAGCCTGGCCACGTTCTCGGCACCGGCGACGGCCCTGGCCAGTTGCGGCGCCTTGCCCCCACCGTCCCCGACGAGCTGGACATCGGCGGACAGCAGATTCCGCAGTCCGTCCACGTCGCCCCGCGCCAGCGCCTCGAAGAACCGTCTCGCCAGCTCCTGCCGCTCCCGCCGGTCCGCTTCGAACCGGGGCCTTCCGTCGTTCATGTGCCGACGGGCCCGTACGAGCAGTTGCCGGCACGCCGCTTCCGAGCGCCCCACCGCCGCGGCGATGTCGTCGAAGCCGAAGGCGAAGACCTCCCGCAGCACGAACACCGACCGCTCCAGCGGGCTGAGCCGCTCCAGGAGCAGCAGCGCCGCCATCGACACCGAGTCGGCCAGTTCGGCCGCGCGGGCCGGGTCCTCGTACGGGTCGTCCAGCAGCGGCTCCGGCAGCCACGGTCCGACGTACTCCTCCCGCCGCATCCGGGCGGAGCGCAGCACGTCGATCGCGATCCGGGTCACCGTGGCCGACAGGAACGCCTTGGGCGACACGGCCCGGGTGGTCGAGGCGTCGTAGCGGAGCCAGGTCTCCTGCACGGCGTCCTCGGCCTCGCCCACGCTGCCCAGGATCCGGTACGCGATCGAGAACAGCAGCGGCCTCAGTTCCTCGAACTCCTCGACCTTGCTCACGCTGTCTTCCCCCTGCGGTCTGCGTCCCTGGCCGGACCGGCGCCGGCCAGGCATCCTTCGAAGATCATCCGCTGTGTCGGCGGGAGGGCCAACGCTTCGTTCAGTGGGCCTGGCCGACCTGGTAGTCGCCGGCCGGCTGCCGGGTGATGATGTTCAGCCGGTTCGCCGTGTTCATGAACGAGACCAGCAGGACGAGGGACGCGAGCTGGTCCTCGTCGTAGTGCCGGGCGGCGCGTTCCCAGACGTCGTCACTGACCCCGGTGGCCGCGTCGGCGATACGGGTCCCCTCCTCCGCCAGCGCGAGCGCCGCACGCTCGGCCTCGGTGAAGACCGCCGCTTCCCGCCAGGCCGCGATCAGGTTCAGGCGCACCGGGCTCTCGCCGGCCGCGGCGGCCTCCTTGGTGTGCATGTCGATGCAGGCGGCGCACCCGTTGATCTGGCTCACGCGCAGGGCCACCAGTTCCTGCGTCGTGGCCGGCAGCGGCGATTCCTTCAGCGCCCGGCCGACCGCCATGAAGTACTTGAGCGCCTTGCCGGCGGTCGGGCCGGCGAAGAGGTTCAGTCGCGCGTCCATCGTGGGCTCCTCCGGTTCGTCGGTGTGCTTCACCTCCCGAGACGAGACAGCGCTTCCGCCTGTGACACGACGCGGTGTGCGCTACGTCCGCTTGGACGGTGTCCTACGTGCTGAGGCGGACGAGCCGTTCGTAGCGGCACAGGGCGGCGGCCAGTCCGCGTGGCGGTGCTGGGGCTTGAAGTGGCGGCCGCGGTGGGGGGCGTGTCTCCTTCGGTGACCTCGACCAAGGGCTTCGGTGGCTGTGTCAGTATCTGTGGATGCCGTTGCGAATCTGTGGATGCCGTTGCGACGTTGATTCGGGAGTCGCCCGGGCCACACCTGCCTGATCAATGTCAGTGAGAAGTCACGTCACGCGGTAACCCGACGGGTGGATCGTCCGGGCAGGCCGGACCCGCGTCCTCACTTCCGGAGACAGATCACAGATGCGTCTACATCCAGGCGAGACCGAGGCCGTCGGCTGGCGGGTGGTGACCGTGCACGCCACCGTCCGGCAACTGCGTGACGCGTCACCCGGCGTCACCGGACGTCCGCGGGTGATCGCGATCGACGGCCGGGGCGGCGCAGGCAAGACGACCCTGGCCGAGCGGCTACGCAAGGCGGCGCCCAACTCCGCCATCGTGCACACCGACGACGTTGCCTGGAACCACTCCTACTTCGACTGGGGTGCCGTGCTCGTCGAGAACATCCTCCAGCCCCTGCACCGGGGCGAGGCGGTGGACTTCCGCCCTGATGCCTGGATCGCCCACGACCGGCCCGGATCGATCACCGTCCCCGTCGGTGCCGACTTCATCTGGCTCGAGGGCACCGGCATCATTCGCGAGGAGCTTGCCCCGTGGCTGGACGCCTCGGTGTGGATGCAGGGTGATCTCGATCAGCAAGAGCGCTTGTTGGTCGTCCGCGACGGTGACTCCCCCGCGCAGCTGCAGCACGTGACCAACTGGCTGCTGGAGGAACTGCCTTTCCTGCTGCGAGAACAGCCGTGGGCCCGAGCCACCATGATCGTCGCCGGCCCTCCGCACATCGACCATGACCCGGACACCGAGTTGGTCGTCGCCCCGCCGACCAGCCGTTAGAGCATGGTGCGGCGGGACCGGTCGCCCTCACCGCGTCGGCCGTGGTCGGCCGGCGCACGGCCGTCTCCTGCAGGGGCTGAGCGTCCAGCGGGTCAACCGGCTCATCTGGGCCCCGGACATGGTCGGCTGCCTGTTGTTCCGGATCTCCGGCCACCTCGGCTTCGTCGAGATCTGCCATCGCGGGTGGCCCTGTCTGCGTCGCCGCGATCCCGGCTGGTGGATCGTCGCCATCAACCAGCTCGGCTCGCTCCTCGTCACTGTCTCGGCAATCGCCGCCTACACCCGGCCCGCCACCGGCAGGCTGGTAAACGTCGACATCGCAGGCTGGGGCACCTTCCTCGGCGCGGCATGCTTCGCCCCCGCGGGTCTCCTGCAACCGTACGAACGCCCCTGACCGTGAACGGTGTCAGACCCGCTTCGCGTACCGGTCCAGGAGAGCGCGCAGCCGGGCGACGTCGTCGGCAGTGCTGAGCCCGTGCTTGGGCAGGACATCGACGCACAGGATGTTGGGGTCGCGGCTGAGCAGAACGAAGTGACCCTTCGTCTCGCGGTAGCCCTGGTACACCGACCACTTCTGGACGAGCGTGGTGTGGTCGCTGCTGGTCGTGATGCCGGCCGGAGACACCGAGGTGCGGTACTCGCCCTGCCATCCGACGAGACGCTGCACCTGGGCGGCCTGAAGCCGCGGATAGCCGGCCACCAGCAGAACGACGACGAGGAACAGCACCGTGGAGACCGGGTCGGCCCCGCCCCGGTTGATCGTGCCCAGCAGCCACTGCCCCACCCACAGCACCAGGAACACGACCCGCAGGACCAGTCCCCACCGCTTGATCCGCTGCCGGGCCCGGAGCCCGGCCAGGGTGTCGGCCGGCTGCGGACGGTACACCAGGTGCACCGCCGCCTCCCCCGCGACGTCGGACGATCTTTCCTCGCTGTCGCTGGTGACTTCGCGGCCCTCGGCCATGGTCCCTCCCCCGTAAGACGACCTGCGGATCGTACCGTTCCCTTGGCGGGCCGCACACGGCGTGCCTCCAACGGCCGACGGAAGTCTCAGCGGCTCGACGTCCGGTGCCGTCCGGGAAGCGGAGAAAGCCCATGAGCGACGAGGACCCGCTCATGGGACTGGTGCACCTGCTGCGCGCGGTGACGGCGGAATGCGACCCGCTCGGTGCCGAGTTCGCCGCCTGGCGTGGACTCCATCCCTCCGACGTGCGGGCGTTGATCCATCTTTTACTGGATGCCGCGCGGGGCGGACCCGGGTGCACGCAGCGCCAGCTCGGTGAGCAACTGCGGCAGAACTCGGCCGGGACCACTGCCCCGGTGGACCTGCTGGAGCGGCTCGGACTCGTCCGGCGTAGCAGGGGCACCGTCGACCGGCGACGTGTGCTGCTGCGGGTGGAGGAAAAGAGGCCAGTCAACTCGGGACACGGCGGCCGAGGTCTCTCAGCGTCGTGCGAGCGCCAGCACGCTCAGTCCGAACATCAGGACGCCCAGGGGCAGATGGACAGACGGGACGTGCGCGATGCCCAGCACCACCTGGACCGAGGCCAGCGCGAGGAAGCCCGACGCGTGAAGGATGGGCCGGGGCGATCCGCCGCCCGGCTTCCACGCCAGTACCGCGGCGAGCACGTACAGCATGGACGCCCCGTACATCACGCGGGCTCCGGCACTGTGCAGCGTCTCGCCGTAGGAAGCGGTCAGCAGCAGTCCGGCGGAGACCGCCTGAAGAAGGATGGTCAAGGTCTGCAAGGCGATGGCGAACCGCAGGAACGAGGTGCCGCGTGTCACGTGGGCCGTCTCTTGAATGGCCATGTACCGGTCCTCCTACTCCGCCCTCGGGTTCTCCACCCTCGGGTCAGGGATCGACGACGTTCACCCACACGACGACGTGGGCCGGCAGAAGGTAAGGCGAGGGGTGGCGGGAGTATGAGGACCGTGGACACAAGCGCAGCGGAGACGACGGGCGCACGACGCCAACTGATCAACGTGGCCTACCGGTTGCTCGGTTCGGTGACCGAGGCCGAGGACGCCGTGCAGGACGCGTACGCACGCTGGTACGGGCTGCCGCGAAGCCGCCGGGAGGCGATCCGCTCCCCCACCGCCTGGCTGACGACGGTCACCGGTCGTATCTGCCTGGACCTGCTCGGCTCGGCACGGGCCCGCCGGGAACGCTACGTCGGCGCATGGCTGCCGGAGCCGCTGCCCGCTCGTGCCGAGTGGCGCCAGGCGGGCGGAGCCGACCCGGCCGCGTCCGGCGACCCCGCCGACCAGATCGTCCTCGACGAGTCGGTGACCACGGCCTTCCTCGTCGTTATGGAGTCGATGACGCCGGCGGAGCGGGTGGCCTTCGTCCTGCACGACGTCTTCCGGTACCCGTTCGCCGACATCGCGGGAGTCCTCGGCCGATCCCCCGCGGCCTGCAAACAGTTGGCGGCGTCCGCACGGCGGCGGGTGAGCGCCGCGGGCACCCCGGCCGGCACGGCCGACCAGGCGGACGTGGTGAGACGCGTCAAAGAGGC
The DNA here is from genome assembly GCF_040645135.1 of Streptomyces sp. NPDC046859. Taxonomy (NCBI): domain Bacteria; kingdom Bacillati; phylum Actinomycetota; class Actinomycetes; order Kitasatosporales; family Streptomycetaceae; genus Streptomyces; species Streptomyces sp. NPDC046859. Next base: position 15,092 of record NZ_JBEYXR010000045.1, on the reverse strand, counting down.
CTGGGAGAAGAAGGACATCGCGGCCCTTGTGCGTGTGCTCGACCCGGCAGCCGTCATGACGGCCGACGGCGGCGGCGTGGTGGGCACCGTCCTGCGCCCGGTCGAGGGGCACGCGCGCATCGCCCAGTACATGGTCGCCATCGCGGACAAGGCTGCCGGCCTCGAATTGCTGGAGCGGTCGGTCAACGGGACGCCGGGGCTGGTGGCCCGGCGCGCCGGCGCCGTCGTGACCGTGGCCTCCTTCGAGGTCGTGGACGGGAGCGTCACCCGCATCTGGGTGGTCCGCAACCCGGAGAAGCTGCGACCGTGGGCCCGCGAGGGCATCGCGTTCACGTGATGAGCAGGCGGAGCCCGAGGTCTGCCGCCGGGAGGTCCGTGAGGTCGCTGTTGCGCTCGGCCCAGCGGCCGGACGCGAGGTCGTCGCCGAGGCTCTGCACCGCACGCCGCTCAGCCTCGGGACCGACCCTCGTCCACACCGACGTCGCGCGGCGCACACGGTCCTCCAGATATGCGGCCGGTCGGCGCCAGTACGCCTCGAACAGGCCGTCGGCACAGTCCCACGGGACGGGTACCGGCTCGGTACGGGCGTCGATCGCGTCGGCCATAGCGGCGAGCGAGGGAAACCCGGCGAGGACGGTGGCGAACTCGGGCAGGTAGTCCCGGGTGAGCCAGAAGCGGTCCTGCCATCCGGGCTCGTCGGTGTCGAACGTGAGCACCACGACACGGCGGGCGACGCGCCGCATCTCGCGCAGCCCCGCTATCGGGTCCTCCCAATGGTGAACGGTCGAGACGGCCATCGCGACGTCGAAGGCACCGTCCTCGAACGGCAGGCTCTCAGCTGCGGCGGCCACACACGGTGCCGAGCCGACAGGCCGCTGCCTCCGCATGACCGCCGACGGCTCGACGGCGATGACCTCGCGCGCGACGGGCTCGTAACTGCCGGTGCCGGCCCCGACGTTCAGGACCGTCTGCGCGTCGCCGAGCCCGTCGAGGATCTGTGCGGCGATCCGTGGCTCCGTACGCCGCGTCGCCGTGTAGGCGCCGCCGATCGCGTCGTACAGGCGCGCGCCGAGCACCTCCAGCTGCTCCTCCGGCGTCACCGTACGTCCCTTCCCCCGCGCCTCGATTTCCCTGTCGATGGCCGCCACCATGGCGTCGGCGCGGTCACGCCGCTCCAGCAGCAGCCCGCGCAGCTGGAGCAGGCGCGCGACCGGGTCGGTCGACGCGTCACCGACCAGATCGGCGATCTCTCGCAGGCCGAATCCCAGCCGCCGGTAGGCCAGCACCTCCCGGAGCCGCTCCACATCCCCCGCCGAATAGGCCCGATAATCCTTCTCGGTGCGCGCCGACGGACGCACCAGTCCGATCTTGTCGTAGTGGTGCAGTGTGCGCACGGTCACGCCGGCCAGCTCCGCCACGCGTCCCACGGTCCAGTGATCCTCCACGGGCCCGACTATGCGGCCTGACGTCGCGTGAGGGTCAAGGGTGCCGGGTGGCGTGACGGGAACTGCTGGACCGGAGGCGGTGGCTCTGTCGATCGGCTACCGCAACTGCGTTGTGCTGGCGCAGAATTGGCCTTCTGCTCGTCAGGGAGGCGACCACGTGTCGGACCGCGACAGCCGTATTTTTCTAAGGAACGTTGGGCTGTTCAGACATCACCCCCGCTGATGGCTCTCGTCGCCGCTGCATGAATTCGTGATCGTGAAGAGCGGGGGCCATCACGGTAGACACCATGAGCGGTCACGAGTCGAAGGCGTGCAGCTCCGCGTCCGCAAGCCTGTGTCCTGAGTGGCGACCGCGCGCGGCGTGCACGGCGGGTGCGGGCTGACTGCGACAGGGTCGTGTCGGTCGAGCCCGAAGGCAGGAGGTTGAGGTGGCGGATTCCCCGGGCAGGCCCTGGTTGTTCGTCAGCCACGCCGGGGCGGATCTCGCGTGGGCCGAGTGGGTGGCCTGGCAGTTGCAGGACGCCGGGTACGACGTGGAGCTGGACTCCTGGCACTGGGGTGCCGGGGACAACGTCATCGTGCGGATGGACGAGGCCCTCGCCGGGCGCCGGATGGTGGCGTTGTTCTCCGCCGCCTACTTCGACCGCCGGAGATGGACCACCGAGGAGTGGACGGCGGTGATCGCCGGCCGGGATCAGCTGATCCCGGTCCGCCTCGACGACGCGGCGGCACCACCGATGTTGCGTGCGCTCAAGGCCACGGCTCTCTATGGGATGGATGAGGAAGCAGCCCGGCAAGTGCTCCTTGCGGCGGTCGCCGGGCCCGTGGGGGCGCCCGAGACGAAACCCGGGTTTCCCGGCGGGGAGCAGGGAGCCGGACGCGGTGGCCGTTTGCGGCGTACGGGTTCGACCGGGCCGCGGCTGCCAGGGACGCTGCCGCGGGTGTGGAACGTACCGGCGCGCAATGCCGGTCTCGTCGGGCGTGAGGAGCTGCTTGCCGCAGTGCGGGGCCTGCTGACGGGCGGACCTGCAGCCGTGCCGGTCGTGCTGCACGGACAGGGGGCGGTGGGCAAGAGCCAGGTGGCCGTCGAGTACGCGCACCGCTTCTGCGGCGAGTACGAGCTGGTGTGGTGGGTGCGGGCGGAGGACCCCGCGCTCATCCCTCACCAACTCGCCCGCCTGGCTATGGCCACCGGCGTGGCCGACCGGACCACGTCCCCCCGGAACGCCGTGGCCGACCTGGCGGTGGAGCTGCGGTCACGGACACGCTGGCTGATCGTCTTCGACGACGCGGCGGACCCCGAAGCCGTGGCCGGATACCTGCCGTCCGGTGCGGGACACGTGCTGATCACCTCGCGCAGCCCGCGGTGGCACGGGCTCGCCACCCCGGTCGGTGTCGACATACTGCCCCGCAGCGACTCGATCGCTCTGTTGCGCGGCCGCACGCCGTGGCTGGCGGTCGGTGACGCGGATCGGCTCGCGGCAGCGCTGGACGACTGGCCTCTGGCGCTTGTGCAGGCAGCCGGGGTCCTGACGACGACGAGCGTGCGGCACTACCTGGAAGAGCTGTCCCGCAGGGCCGGGGAGGCGACCGACGGGGGCAAGCCACTCGACTACCCCTGGACGCTGGCCGCGCAGATCCGGCTCAGCATGCGACGGCTGCGGGCTCAGGACCCGCAGGCCGTCGAGGTGCTGCACGCCTGCGCACTCCTGGCTCCGGAGCCGTTCACCCTGCCCGTCCTGCCGGACGGCGAAGCTGCCCGGGCGTCGTCCATGGGGCGGGTCATGGCGGACCGGGCCACGAGGAATCGCGTGCTGACAGCCCTTCAGCGACACGGGCTGGCCCGCGTCGCCGGCGGCAGCGTCCACCTGAACCGGCTCACCCAGGCCGTCATCGAGGGCCGGCTCACCGCCGCGGAGCGTGCCGCCGCCGCCCACCACGCCTCCGTTCTGCTCGCAGCCGCGTTCCCGGGCCACGCCCAGGATCCTGCCGCCTGGCCCGGTTGGCCCGAACTGCTGCCGCATCTTTTCGCGATCGCCCCCGGCGACCTGGTGACGGACACCGCTCGTGTCGCAGCCTGCGAAGCCTGCCGGTACCTCGTCGACCGCGGCGGCACTGCCGCCGTACTGCCCCGCCTGGAGAGCCTCCATCGCACCTGGACCGCCGAGTTGGGAGCTGATCACCCCGTGACCCGGCGCGTCACCGCCTGTCTCGCCCAGGCCGCCACCGCGGTCGCCGACCACCACCGCGCCTTCTCCCTGGACCGCGGCCTCCTCGACCAGCAACGGCGGGAACTCGGCGAGGACCACCCGGACACCCTGCGCACCGCCTCCAACACGGCGGCCGACCTGTTGGATCTCGGGCGGCTGGAAGAGGCACTGGAACTGGCCCGGGACACCGTGCACCGTTACGGGCGCGTCGTCGGCGAGGAGCATCCCGAGACGCTGACCGTCGCATCCACCGTGGCGGCCGCTCTGGCCGGACTGGGACGCGTGGAGGAATCCCTGGAGCTCGCCCAGGACACCATGAGCAGGCAGCGCCGGGTCCTCGGCGAGGACCACCCCGACACGCTCTTCACCGCCTCCAACATGGCAGCCGACCTCGCGGAACTGGGACGTATGGACGAAGCATGCGCGCTGGCGGAGGACACCCTGCGCCGACGCCGGCGGATCCTGGGCGACAACCATCCCGAGACCCTCGTCACCGCGTCCAACGTGGCGGCCAGCCTGGCAGGGCTCGGCCGGCTCGAAGAGGCCCGCCGCGTCGCCCGGGACACCGCGGAACGCCGGCGGCTCGTCCTCGGTGAGGAACACCCGGACACCCGGCTCAGTGCCGCACTGTTGAGCAGCATCGACTCAGCTGCGGTGGAGGCCCCTGCCGCTTCCCCGCCGACGCCCGGGGACACGCCGTAGTACTTCTCCCGGACGGGGTCGGCAGCTTCAACTGCCCTTACAGGCAACAGGCTTCGCGATTTGAACGTCATCGGGAAGCAATCCTCAGCGAGTATGCCGTCAAGGTGTTAAATGGTCTCAACAGACAACGGGGGAGGAAAAGTGCCCACACCCGGAGTGGACCTGGTGGCCGGAGCGGCGGTCGGATACCTCGTGCGGAAGGCACGCCGGGTGAGTGCCCCCGCCGACGGCGACGCCGACCATGTTCTCGAGGCGAACATGGACGCCCTGCACGACCTGGTCAGCGGAGCCGTCGGCGATGACCCGGCTCTCACCCGTCTGCTGGAGCAGGCCGGTGACGGTGAGGTGACCGAGCGCACGACGCGGCGGGCCACGGACGCGATCGCCGACCTGGCGGAGGAGGACTCCGGGTTCGCCACCGAGCTGGCCGCGTCCGTCGACCGCCTGCAGCGGCACGAAGCCGGGCTGGGGCCGCACAACGGCATCAACGTGGCACATGACCTTCGCGTCGAGACGGGCGGCGTCGTGGTCGGTGGCAACGTCTCGGGAGGAGTGACCACCGGCGCCCACCCTTCCACCCCGGGACCGCACGAGGGCTAAGCGGTCCCGGAGAGACGCCTGCCCAACCCCCGGTCGCGGCCGGGATGGCAGCGATCGGCGGTGGGGTCGTTGCCGAACACATCGACAACGTCCACCTCATATCGCCGCCTTCACACGAACCAGCCCCCCGCTTACGGCCGATCCGCGCCCTGCCGTCACGCAACCAGGCGTTCACCGGGCGCACCGCCCTCCTGGAGCGCGTCGCCGCCAGCATGCAGGGCACCGACGAAGGTCACACCGACGACCCCGGCGTGGTCTCCCTCATCGGCATGGGCGGCATCGGCAAGACCCAACTGGCCCTCGAATACGCCCATCGCCATGCTCATCACTACGGGCTGGTCTGGTGGGTGGGCGCCGACCAGCTCGCCGCCGTCATGGCCGGCCTCACCGCCCTCGCCTCCCAGTTGGGACTCACCGCCGGACAGCCGTCCCTGCTCATACGGGCGCTCTGGGTGGAACTGTCCGCCAGGAGCGACTGGTTGTTGGTGTACGACAACCTCGACGATCTCGGCGCCATGAACGACCTCCTCCCTCCCAGCGGAGGGAAGCTGCTCATCACCGGCCGCGATCCCCGTATCGGTCGCATCGGCACGCGCATCGACGTCCCCGAGTTCGAACGCGACGAGTCGATCACACTGCTGTCCCGCCGCTGCCCCTCCCTGTCCCCCGAGGACGCCGACCGCGTCGCAGCCGCAGTGGGTGACCTTCCCCTGTCGGTGGAGCAAGTCGGATGCTTTCTCGACGAAACCCGCCTGGAGACATCGGACTACCTCAGGCTCCTGGAGTCACAGCCGACGGCGAGCGGCCTGGACGACCGCACCGTCGCGGCGCACCCCGGACTGGTGTCAGTGGTCGCCACCAGCCGCGACCGGCTGATGGCGACGGCCGGCCCGACGGCCGCGACCCTCCTCGACCGGCTCGCGTTCCTCGCGCCGGAGCCGATCCCTCTCGGCTCCGATCCCGCCGTCGGGCCACCCCGGTTCGGTGTCCAGCTCGGTGACACGGCGACGGCCGCCCTCGCCGTCCGCAAGATCGTCACCCTGGGCCTGGCCCGGCACGCCGACAACGCCCTGCAGATGCACCGCCTCGTGCACGCCCTGCTCCGGGCGAGACTTCCGCTGGACCAGCACGGGGTGACCCACCACGCCGCCGAGGAACTGCTCGCCACGATCACATTGGGCGACCCGGACACCCCCGAGACCTGGCCCGAATACGGGATGATCGTCCCGCACGTCCGGGAGCTCCTGTCGTCCACCGCGTCCCTGCCGGGGCCCCAGCTGGACGCGGAAGGGTTCCGTGCCCTGGTCCTGAAGGTCCAGCGCTATCTGTACTTCTCCGGCCAGTCCCGGTCCGCGGTCGACATCTGCCGGATCACCCGGGAGTCCTGGACGGACCGCCTGAGCCCCGACCATCCCGACACACTCCACTCCGGCTACAACCTCGCGTCCAACCTCTTCGAACTCGGTGAGTACGCGCAGGCGAGGGAGGTCGACCAGGACGTCTGGAACAGGCGATGCCGGGTCCTCGGGATGGACCATCCCGACACCATCCGGTCGGCGCACCAGCTCGCGGCAGACCTCTGCGACCTGGGCGACTTCGCCGGAGCGCGAGCCCTGGACGAGGAAGGGTGGCGCCACCGCCGCCGTCTGCTCGGCGAGGACCACCCGGACACCCTGCAGTCGGCGCACTACCTGGGCTCCGACCTGTACGAGCTCGGCGAGCGCGAGAAGGCCCGCGACATCAACGAGGACGTCTGGCAGCGGCGCCGCCGGGTCCTCGGCGAGACCCACCCCGACACGCTGCACTCCGCGCACCACCTCGCATCGGATCTGTGCGACCTGGGCGAGTTGGAGCGGGCGCGGGAGCTGGAGCTGTGGGTGCTGGGGCAGCGGCGCGAGCGACTGGGTGAGGATCACCCGGACACCCTGCGCTCGAGGCACTACCTGGCCATCACCCTGCACCGGATGGGTGACTACTCCCAGGCCCGGGCACTGAACGAGGAGGTCTGGAACCGGCGGCGGCAGCTGCACGGCGACGACCACCCCGACACCCTCCGCTCGGCCTACAGCCTCGCCGACGATCTGTCCGCCCTCCAGGACTACACAGGCGCCCGCGAACTCCATCAAGACACGTGGGAACGGCGACGCCGCGTGCTGGGTGAAAGCCATCCGGAGACGCGACGTTCGGCCCAGGCGCTGGCGGAAGTGCCGTCAGCTTCGTGAGCGGCCCACGGCGAGCTCGGCCCCGAGATCCGCGATCACTTCGGCGGCTCGGTGGACGACGTCCGGATCACGCAGCAGGGCCAGACGAAGATGCTTCCGCCCCAGGTACGGTGACCACCAGTAGAACCTCTCGCCCGACAGCACGTGGACGCCACGCAGGGCAAGCAGCTTGCGGACGTCCTCCCCGTCCAGTCCGTCCACCTCCACCTTCAGCCACGCCAAACCCAGCTTCCCGGTGTCGTCCGGCCGCAGGAACGAGCCGGGGACCGTGCTCTGGAACAGCGCCCGGTTCCGCACCACGAGTTCGCGGAGGTAGCGGCCGCCGTCGGCCTCGGCGAGACCCACGAACTCCGTGATGAGCCGCACGGTGAACGGTGAGAGGTGGAGGAGGAAGTCCGAGTGCATCCCCACCACGGCGCTCACCAGCCTCGGTGAAACACACAGGAAGGGAGCCTTCAGCTCGGCAGCGGGCCAGACCTTGCCCGTGTCCTCGATGACGACGCAGTCGATTCCCGAGGCGGCGAGGATGCCGTAGTGGTCGTAGACCTCGTCGGCGGACAGGTAGACCCGGAAGCAGCCGTCGAGGACGAGGAGCTTGTTCTCGGTGCGGCAGTAGTCGACGATCCGGGTGAACGCCTCCTTGCCGACGACGGTACCGGTCGGGTTGTTGGGGCTCACCAGGAAGATCACGTCCGCGGTGAGTGTGCCGAGCAGCCTCTCCAACGCGGCCGGCCCGTCCGTCAGCGCCGTCTCCGGGATCGGCTGCAGGGGGATGCGGTGCCGCTGGAGGATGTCCGCGATGTTGTCGAAGCAGGGTTCGATGAGGGCCGCCGAAAGTCCCCTGAGGCGAAGCAGGTTGGCCACGATCTCGACCGCCATCGAGGCGGAGTAGGACATCAGCCCGGTGAAGTACTCGGGGACATAGGACTGCGATCCCAGCGCGAGGTAGCGACGTATGTACTCGGCCTCGGCTTCCTGCCCGCCTCTGCGGTCGGACTCCCTGAAGAAGCGTGCCGAGTCGGCGATGATGTCGGATTCGGCGCGGGTCCAGGGGCGGAAGGCGTGTCCATCCGACAGATTGAGCTCGAACGGGAGCGCGTCCACCTCCTCTTGCGTGAGATTGCGCTCGATCACTGACACCCCTTGCGTATCCACTCGACTGACCCTGCACGTAACGCCTCTGATCGTCCCTCTTCGCCTTCACCATCCGCAAGGTGGCGGTATGTCAACTTAACTGAGTTCAGGGGCTGTTGGGCCGAGGCTGCTGTGTACGACCCATGCCCACCGGCACGGCGTCGGGTGGACGCGCCGCAACGGCCGGCTGGGCAGTGGTCTTCGAGGGCACCGACCAGGTCCTCGACCCTCACGCGTCACTCCGACGCAGTGGCCCCATGGGCACCGTCACGCGTGACTACAGGGCCGATGGCCCCCTCACATGTGGGCTCTGAGCACGTCGATCTCACATCCGGGCGCGTCCGCGTCGAAGCCGTGCTCGATCAGCCATCGAACCGCCAGCAGGCTCCGCACCGACCACCAGGCGCGGATCACGTCGCGATCGACGTCGGCGCCGTAGCCGGCGAGGACGTCGTCCAGGTGCTCCTCATGTCCGAGCGTGAAGGTGGCGAGGTCGTACAGGGCATCGCCCCGGCCCGCCTCGGACCAGTCGATGATGCCCGAGACCTCATCCGCCTCAACGAAGACGTGTGCGATCTGCAGGTCGCCGTGCGTGAACGCCGGGGGCCACGGGCGCAGTGCGGCCTCGGCGACCCGGCGGTTGCGGGTGACCAAGTCGGCGGGCAGCAGGCCGTTCGCCACGAGGAGATCGCACTCGGCGTCGAGCTCCGCCGACAAGGTGGCGATGCTGCGCCCGGCCCGGCCCAGCCGGGGTGGCAGGGGTGCGTCGTGCAGCTGCCGGATGGCGGCACCCGCCGCGGCCCACCCCGCTGCCGGCCCCGTCGACGGCCCGCCGAGGCGCCCGAGCGTCGTCCCCCGGACCGCGGCCGTCGCGAGCACGGGCGGCGTGCACCACAGGACCTGCGGGGTCGGGACCGGCGCGAGGGCCATCGCCTCGACCTCGGCGTCGAGGCGCGTCGGGTCGGCGTCCACCTTCAGGAACACCTCACCGACACGCAGCGTCGCCCGCTCGGAATGGGCCACGACGACTTCCACCTCGTCCATGGGCGCCCAGTATCCCGGAGGGGATCGTCGCCGTCGCCGGGTTTGTCATCTGCGCCGACGCAGCGGTACGGCCCGCCACATTGCGGCAGCCCGGTCATCACACCCTCCTCCGCAGCAGTACGAGCACAAGGCATCCGGCGCCCACCGGACCGCGGTGGCAGCCATGCGCGACCTGGAGGTGGCCACGGCGGACTCCTCCGGCGCAGACCGAGCGCAGGCACCTCGTCAGTCCAGGGCTTCGAGTCACCTGGGCTGGTGCTCGAATGGGCCGTCGCCGATGAGGCCGGAGCGGTCGGGCAGGCCGGCGGCGACGCGGAGCTTGGCGAACTCCGCGGCGAGCGCGGACGGCGGGTAGTGCGCGTTGAGCCCACTGGGGTTCGGCAGAACCCACACCCGTGCACCGCCGATGGACGCCCGCTGGGCACCCACGCCCGCGTCGCGGGCCCCGAACGCCGCTCGGTACCCGGTGATCCCCGGAAAGGCCAGCCACCTGGGGCGCAGCGCCTCCGTGCGCCGGACCAGGTCCTCGCCGCCCTGCCGGAACTCGTCCGGCGTGAGTTCCGCCGCACGGGCCGTGGGCCTGCGCACGATGCTGGTGATGCCGAGGCCCAGGGCGAGCAGGTCGCGTTCCTCCTCGGGGCGGAACCGGTGCGGTGTGAAGCCCGAGCGGTGCAGGGCCGGCCACATCCTGTTGCCGGGCGTCGAGAAGCTGTGCCCCCGCAGCGCCGACGTGAGCCCTGGGTTGATCCCGACGAAGACGACGTCCAGGCGGTCGGCGACGACGTCGTCCAAGGTCGGGTACGGGCTCACAGTGGGTCCAGTGTGTGTCCGCTCGCGGGGAGGCACAGCGCCACTCCGCGGGCGGGCCCGCCTCAAGCCAGTGGCGTGTCGTCCAGGGCCTTCACGAGGTCGCCCGGCGTGTCGTACAGGGCGATGGCGCCCGCGCTCCGCAGTTCGTCGTCGCCGAAGCCGCCGGAGCGGACGACGATCGCCGGCATCCCCGCCCGCTTGGCCGCCTCGACGTCCCACACCGAGTCGCCGACCATCACACTCGACGCGTCGGTCGGCGCACCCAGCTTCTTGAGAGCCACGTGCAGCAGGTCCGGCGCGGGCTTGGAGGCTTCGACGTCGGCGCTGCTGGTCCAGCCGTCGGCGATGTCGCGGGCATCCAGCTTGTCCAGGAAGGCATCGACGTGCCGCTCCTTGCCGGAGCTGGCCAGCACCAGCCGGTGACCGCGTTCCTTGATGGCCAAAAGCAGGTCGCGCGCACCGGGCAACGGCGCCATCTCGTCGAGCAGCGCGTCGACCTCCCGGCCTTGCTGCTCACGGACCCGGTCGCCCACCCGGCGCTCCAGATCCTCGCCTCCCAGTGCGGTGACCAGCTGGTCGCCGCCCATGCCGATCAAGCGGTGCAGCTGCCACACCGGCCAGATCTCCCCCACGGAGCGAAGGGCCCGGTACCAGGCGAGCGCGTGGTGGTAGTTGGAGTCGATCAGCGTGCCGTCGACGTCGAGGACAGCGATGGGGGATTTGGTCACGCGCACCGACTACCCCTCGACGCGCTGCTCACACGGGCTCCCCGCCCGGCTCCTGGGAGGTGAGGAGCCTGGTCACGTGTGCGTCTCGTTGCCGAGGTCCCGTCGGACCGCGACGCCCTGGTCCTCGACCAGTCCCGCCTTGTCGGGCAGGTCCAGGACAGCGCCGCAGTGGGCGCACAGCTCCCCGTCGCCGGCGGGCGTGCCGCACGCCTTGCAGAAGCGCTGGGGCTGGTCGTTCTCCGTCGTGCCTGTCATGACTCTCCGGCGTCGGTGGACAGTGGTGTGGTTCCGGGAGTACCCATGAGGCCGACGAGGAATCTCGCCGATGCGCGCGCCGATCGTCGGCGCCGTATGCCCGCCCGTCGGCGCTGACGGGCGCGAGCCGACTGCCCCATGATCGGATCTTGGACAGCCGATCATCTGGGGGATGGCGGCCGAGGTGGCATGGTCCGAACAGGCAGTGGAGCGAGTCGGCGTCCGGCTGGTGCGCCGGGACCAGGGTGGAGCCGAACAGCCTGGCGTTCTGCACACCACGCTCGCTCCGCGACTTCCTCGACTTCCTCGACTTCCTCGACTTCCTCGACTTCCTCGACTTCCTCGACTTCCTCGACTTCCTCGACAAGCCTTGAGTGACGTCCCCCGGCACACGGCGCGGCGGTCACCTCGGACCGCATCCGTTCGCCGTCAGGAGGCTGGCGCCCAGCGGGGTGAGGACGTGCAACACGGTGTTGCGGTCGCGGACGGAGGCGGCCAGTCCCGCCTCCCGCAGAATCCCGACGTGTTCGCTGGCGGTCGCGGGGGTCACGCCCACCCGGCGGGCCACCTCGCTCGTCGTACCTCCGTCCTCCAGCGCCCGCAGGACGACGGCCCTTCCGTGACCGAGCAGCCTGGCGAGCGCGCGGGGCTCCGTACCCGTCTGCTGAGGCAGCCACCAGCGGTACGAGCGGGCCGCCGGGTAGACCAGTACGGGCGACAGGTCCGGGTCGGTCAACGTGATCGGCATCTGCCAGCAGAACACGGACGGCACCAGGAGCAGCCCCCTGCCGTCGAGGCGCAGATCGCGGTCGAACGGGTAGGCCGTCTCCAGCACCGGCGGCCGCCAGCGCATCGACGGCCCCAGACCGGACAGCAGGGCGTCGACGCCGCCGCGCAGGATCTCCCGTGCACGGACCGCCCGGTCCGCCTCGACCTGGGCCCGGACGGCGGACCAGTGCGGGGCCAGGGCCGCGTGGAAGTAGCCGTGGAGTGCCTCCCCGAGGAACTCCAGTGCCGCGGGCTCGCCCTCCGCCAGCGGGCGCAGCCACCTCGGTGCCCTGGCGAGCACGGACATCTCCTGGCCCAGCCGCCGGCGCGGAGTCGACAGAACGGCCGCGACGCCCTCCGCCAGCCCCTGCGAGGACTCCGTCGGGTTGAGGAAGTCGGGGAAGCTGCCCCGAGGCGGGGCGAGTGCCCGGACGAGGTGCAGCTGGTGTCGGGGCAGCCGGCGCAGCGCGGTCCGGGCATCCGCGCGCCATATGTCGAATACGGCTCGTCCCTGACGTGTTGCCAAAAGGTTTACGCTGAGTACGAGTTCCCACAAAGGGTCGGGCGCGTCGGCGACTCGGGTACGCAGCAGATCTTCTCGCGTGAAATGTACTCGGAGCACGGCATTCCATCGCAGTCAGTCGCGTGTTCAACTGAAGAAATCAGCGCAGGACAGTACCAATGATCCCGTGGCTTCGGTGATCGCGATATCACCTTTCACGCCAACCCGCCCGATGCACACCCCTGTCCGGGCATACCAGCAGGCTTTTTCGGCAGCCGCCGAATCACCTGGCAGTGGAGGGCACCGACAGGCAGCCTGAATGGCGTACGCGACCAAGATTGTCGCACTGTCGTTCAAGGGGGAAGAACCACATGCGCACACGTGCTGCCATCGGGGCGGCAGCGGCTGCCGCTTTCGCCACCGTGCTGGTCAACGCGCCCGGCGCGGCGGCCGAGGCCGATCCGCCGGGCTGCGGGAAGGAATACTTCTGCGCCTACAGCGGGGAGAACCAGACCGGTCAACTCGTGCTGAAAACCAAGGGAAACTGGAGCGGAAGCGTAGCCTTCCGCTCCGCGTTCAACAACGGGGTGCGTTTCCCGGGCGCGGACCACGTCGACGTGACGTACACCGTCGAAGGCGGAACCGAAACCGCGTGCCTGCACTACAACCCCGGCCCGGGCGCCTACAAGGCGAACGCGGTCCCGGGCACCCGTGTCGTCAAGGTCGTATGGCGCGGCGAGTGCTGACGGAAAGGGGACTCACCGTGCTGACCGGAAAGCGACTCACCGCACTGGGCGCCGGAGTTGTGGCGGCTGCCTTCGCCGGGGTTCTCGCCGTGGCCCCGTCGGCGTCCGCCGAACCCAATCCCGCCGGGTGCGGGAAGGGCTACTTCTGCGCCTACAGCGGCGCCAACCAGTCGGGCCGGCTCCTCCTCAGGGTGGCGGGCAACTGGTCCGGGAACCTGGCCGTCGGCTCCATCTTCAACAACGGGGTCGCCTACCCGGGCGCCGACCACGTGGACGTGACGTCGTATCTCGGCGGTCAACCGTCGACGGACTGCTTCCACTACAACCCGGGCCCGGGCCGGTACAAGGCGAACGCCGAGGCGGGGCTGACCATCACGCGGGTCGTGTGGAGGGGTGAGTGCTGACACCCTGAACGACCCACCGACACACGCCGCCGGCCGGTGCGAGGTCCCACCGGTCGGCGGCGTGCTGCCGGTGCGCCCACCCGCGGGAAGTGTGGAGGATGTGCGCAGGTAGGGTGCCCGCATGTACATGCAGGGGCGCGGGCCCAGATCCCTCGCGGTGTCGGCGACGGTCATGGTGAGCCTTACGGGATTGTCGACAGGATGTGCCGCGGGGAGTCAGACCGCGCGTGCCTCCAGCACCGCCTCGGCGGGCAGTGCCGCGGCGACCCCCGAGCCGAGCGCCGGCAGCAGCGGCAGTACGCACACCTCGCAGCCGCCCTCTTCTCCCTCCCCCGAGGCCGCAGAGCCGTTGAAGGACGGATCGGCGGTGCTCGTGAGCTGCGCGAGCCCGTCGGACCCGAGCGCCACCGTGAAGATCACGAATCCCAACCGGAGCGACGGCGTCTTCACCGTGAAGATCGGCTTCCTGGACGCCCAGGGCTTCAAGATGGTCGAGACCGGTAACCAGGTGCCGGTGCCCGCGAAGGAGACGACGACCTACCGGGTGCGCGTCACGACCGCGGGGGTCGTGGACAAGATCGATCGATGCGTGGTCGAACCACGGGCCACCGCCGCTGAATGACGACCTGCCACCAGCGTCTCCGGTGGCGTCGTTCCAGCGGGTCAGTCGGGTCGGGCGTACGGCGTCGGATCGTGTGGTCTGTGGGGACCCCAACCCGTATACAGGCCGCGTCAGATGTGGGCCCGGCCCTGGTTCACGGGATGCCCGAGTGCGGCGGCGAGGGGGGCCAGTTCGTCCTCGTCGAACCCGTCACGTGCGGATTTCCAGATCGCGATCTCGAAGCGGGCGAAGCCGCACGGCCAGTCGTAGGTCAGCATGTCCAACGCGGTGGCGGCACCGCAGCAGGGCACTGTCACGGCCAGGGTGGGAAGGCCCTCCTCGGCGTGCTCTTCGAGCAGGTCGGCGTGCCACTCCGTGTCGATGGATGAACGGCAGTGCGGACAGCCGATCCGTTCCAGGTTGCCGCCGCAGTCGATGGCGGTGAGGGTGTCGTGCCAGGTGACGTCGATCTCGCTCTCCACGCCGTCGGGAAGGCCGGGTGCCATGCCGGCGGCGAGCGCGGCCGCACGCTCGCCCGCTGCCTGGTCGGGCTGCCACTGGGGATCGGTCGGAATGACCGACAGGACGTCGTCGCTCATCGGCTCATTCGGTGTCGCCGGACGGGTGCGTCCGCCCGGTCCCCGCGATCGTGGTGCCACGTGGTGGCGGGCCGGCCATGTGCCCGGCACCGCATTGACACCCGCACGTTCGTCGGCGCATGCCACTGGCTCCAGCTGATCCAGGAACTGATTCAGGGCAGTCGGCCGCCGGCCAGTTCTGATCTCCTGCATCTCACCTGTAACCCAAGTGCGTAGGGTGACGGTCGTGCAGCTCCGGTACAGCTTTCGCCTGTACCCGGATACCGGCCAGCAGAGGGCGTTGGCGAAGGCGTTCGGGTGCGCCCGCGTCGTGTTCAACGAC
>NZ_JBEYXR010000044.1:0-31809 GCF_040645135.1 Streptomyces sp. NPDC046859 | reverse complement strand
CCTCGGCCTTCTGCCGCTCGCTCTCGGCTTGAAAGCAGCGTGGCAGGGATGGAAGCACCGGGATGACGAGGACGACGAACACGAAGCAACCGAGGGCGGCCCCAAGGTCCTGGAGGTCGCCGCGGTCACTTTCGCCAACGGCGGCGACAACATCGGCGTCTACGTCCCGGTCTTCGCCACTGCCGGCGTCAGCGGGATGAGCGTGTACGCGGTCGTCTTCCTGATCCTGGTCGCCGTCTGGTGCTTCGCCGGGCGCTTCTTCGCGACCCGCCCCATCATCGCCAAGGCACTCAGCCGCTGGGGCCACATCCTGCTGCCACTGGTGCTGATCGCCATCGGCCTGCTCATTCTCATCGAGGGCGGGGCCTTCGGCCTGTAGTACGAACACGGCGTCACCGCCCCCGCGATCCGGCAACGGAGGCAGCGAACTCCCCAACGAGTCCAGCTGCCGTGCGCAAGCCGCCGTCGGCCAGTGCGCGAATGAGCGGAGAGCCGACCACCACCCCGTCAACGACTTCAAGATCGACTACAGCCGCCGCGAGCTCAGGAGTCGAAACTCCGATGCCGGTCAGCACCGCGGTCGCCGGGGCTGCGTCCCGAAGCGATCGGAGCACACGATCGCCTTCGGGCACGTGACGAACCACATCATCGGAGGAACCGACGATGTGCGTGCGGCTTCACTGGTCGACGCAGTACGAAAGTCCCTGACGTAGCGACGTCGCACCTGCCGACGACACGCCCTCATACGGAGAAGATCTCGCCGTCGGCCTGCTGCTGGCGAAGCTGCGGGATGAGGATCTGGTCGATCGCATACCCTGCCCCGGGCCGGATGGCTACGGGCATGGTCCCCACCTCGTGCCGCGTGCGAGGGCCCACTGCAGATCTCCCGAGTCCGGGCAAGCCCGCCATGACCCCAGCAGTCCTGTTGCCGCCAGTCGGTCAAGTGTGGCTGGCAGTTCCGCAGGCTGGGTACCGCAGGCGCGCGCTATCTGGTCGAGCTCGCCAAGGCCACTGCTGGATTCCGGGTCAGTGTGCGCTGCAAGATACACGCTGGCCAGTTGAGGCAGCGCTCCGACCGCCCCTGCTGCATAGGAGGAGCCGGCGCGCAGTGCCCAGTCCGCGGCATGCCTTCGGTCGGGGCGGGCTGGGGCTTGGCCCAGCAGAGTGACATCGAGCAGTTCAGCGGCGATCTCGTTGGCCGCGTTCCCGGGGGCTCTACGCAGCCATCGCGCCTGCTCCAACTCGCGCCAAGGATCTGGGGCGGCGTTGAGGCGGAGGCTGCGCAGCACGCCCTTTAGAGGCAATGCCGTTGCCTTTAGGTTCGCTTGGTGAACAGGCCCGGCGGGGCCTGTGCGGGGGTTCGAGTCAGCCAGTCGCGGTGCAGCAGCGGCAGGGTGTACTCCATGTCCTGGACGCCCGTGGCCGGCAGGTGGAGCTCGAAGCGTGTGCCGGGCCGGCCGTCAGGGCGGTCCGACACGGTGATGTGGCCGCCGTGGAGGGCGGCTTGCTGGGCGACCAGGGTGAGGCCCAGGCCGGAGCCGGGGCTGTCGGGGCCGCGGTGGTAGCGCTGGAAGATCTCCTCGCGGCTTCCGGGAGGGATGCCGCGGCCGTGGTCGTCCACCACGAGCACCGCGGTCGCCTCACGCCCACCGAGCGGCGGGCGCAGGGTCACCTCGATGCGGGCGACGCCGTCTTCGGCGCGGCCGTGGGTCCAGGCGTTGGTCAGCAGGTTGTCCACCGCCGAGCGCAGACCCTGCTCCCAGCCGTCGACACGCACCCCCGCGGTGGTGCGTACGGACACTTCGGCGTCGGGGCGGGTGCGCCGCAGGTCGCAGACCGACGCCTCCACGAGTTCCCCGAGGTCCAGCGGCGAGAACGCGTCCGCCTCGATCAGGTCGCCCTGTGCAAGCGCCTTCAGCATCACCAGCAGCCCGAGCAGCCGGGTGTGTTCGCGCCCGAGGTCCCCGAGCACTTCCGCCCGGTCCTCGGGGTCGAGGCCGGGGTGGTCGGTGAGGATGTCGAGGTTGGTGCGCATGCTCATCAGCGGGGTGCGCAGCTCGTGGGAGGCGGTCGCGGCGAACGCGCGGGCGGTGGCCAGCGCCTCCCCGGTGCGCGCGACCTGCTCGTCGTAGCGGGCGAGCACGGTCTGCACCGTGTACGCCAGGTCGTCCACCTCGGTGACCCGGGTCGGCGTGTGCTCCAGGCGTACGGTGCTGGTCCTGGGGTCCAGTCCACTGGTACGCCGCTGAAGCCGCCGTAGCGGAAGAACCGCCCGGGCGGCGATGGCCCAGGCGGCGGCACCGGCCAGTGCGGCGGCCACCAGCGCACCGGTCAGCACCCGTTGGCGCACCAGCGCCAATTCGTCCTCGGCCGTGTCCGGTGACAGCAGCCACAGATTCGGGGTATTGCTCTCTTTCGCCGCGGCACCGACGCGCAGTGACAGGACGAGCCAGTCCATGCCGCCGGAGGTCACGGTGACGGGCGTCGGGGCGTTGCGGGGCAGCGTGGTGTTCGGCTCGGGCTGCGGGCCGGCCGAGATCGTGTCCTGCGGCCCCTTCAGCCGGACGCCCACATCCCGGGCGGAGTTGATCAGCCGGCGTCGGCGGACCTGCTTCAGGAGCGGGTGGTCGGTCCCGGCCACGTCCAGATACGCCTTGGCGTTCTGGGCGACGACCGTCGCGCGGGCGCGTAGTTGGTCGTTCTGGTGCGTGCGCAGGTCGCTGCTGACCAGGTGCAGCAGCAGCCAGCCGGAAGCGAGGACCAGCACGGGCACGCTCACGCCGACCGCGAGCGCGATACGGGTGGACAGTTTCACGGCGTGCCCTCGATGTGCGGGGTCTGGCGGTCCGCGCGCAGGACGAAACCGACCCCGCGCACGGTGTGCACCATCCGGGGCCGGCCGCCTGCCTCCAGCTTGCGCCGCAGATAGCTGACGAAGGTGTCGACGGCGTCACTGCGGACCTGGAAGTCGTATCCCCAGACCCAGTCCAGCAGTTGCTCGCGGGTGAGCACGATGCCCGCGTTGCGGGCCAGGATCTCCAGCAGCGCGAACTCGCGCCGGGTCAGTTGCAGTGGCCGGTCGTCCAGAACGGCCTGGTGGGCGGCCGGGTCGAGGACGAGGCCGCCGACGCGGAGGGGGGCGGTGGCGGTCGGCGGGCGGCGGCGCAGCAGGGCGTGCAGCCGCAGGACCAACTCCTGGAGTGCGAACGGCTTGACCAGGTAGTCGTCCCCGCCCGCCTGTAGGCCCGCCACCCGGTCGGCCGTCTCGTCCAGCGCGGAGAGCATCAGCACGGGTACGTCGTCGCCGTCGTCGCGCAGGGCCCGGCACACATCGATGCCGCTGAGAACGGGCATGCTGACGTCCAGGACGACGATGTCGGGGCGGCCGACGCGAGCCTCCGCCAGACCGGTGTGACCGCCGTCCGCGACCGTCACCGTGAATCCGCTCAGCCTCAGTCCCCGTGCCAGTGACCGCCGTATCGCCGCGTCGTCGTCGACCACCAGCACCCGCCCGGCCTTGCCTGCCATGCACACCTCGGTTTCACCGCGTCGAACGAGCTTGCCCGGAGGACACCGATCAAAGCACGGACAGGCTCTGCCCGAGACCGCAGGAGCGCCTCGTCGGTACTGCGCCGGCGTGCATCCCATGGTGCGGCGGAAGCTCCGCGAGAAGTGCTCGGAACCGGAGAATCCACGGCGCCGTCCTATGCGGGCGATGGTCTCGTCGCCGGCCTCGAGAATAATTGCGGGCCAGGTCGATCCGGAGTTCGGTGAGATAGCGGTACGGGGTGAATCCGGTGGTGGCCTTGAAACAGCGTACGAAGTGGAAACGGCTGAAGGAGACCAGGGACGCCAGGTCGCCGACCGGGATCGGTTGTTCGAGGTTGGCCCGCGTACAGGACAGAATCGTCTCGAGCTGCCCTGAGCTCAGAAGACCGGCTGTCCTGCCCGAACCGGACGAGTGCGGCGCGAGCAGGTGGGCGACGATGAACTGCGCCGCCGACTGCGCGTACAGGTCGTCAGCGCCGACGTCGCTTGCGGCCGCCGCGCCCCGCGCGCCTTCGCCGACTCCGACGGTGCCGACCCGGCCGCCGAGGCCGCGCGAGGAGGGCTGCCGCTCACGGTAGTCAACAGCAGCGGCAAGTTCGCCAGCGGCAAGGTCCACCTGTACGTCGTGGGCAGCAAGGGAGACCGGCAGGTACGGCTCACCCGGCAGGGCACCCTGGCCCCGTCAAGCTCTCCGACAACCACGCGGGCGGCTTCGCCGACTACTCCATCCCGCTGACCGCCCACGGCGCGACCAAGCTGCGACTGCCGCAGATGTCCGGACGCATCCACGTGGCCCTCGGCCACAAGCTGAAGTTCAAGGCCGTCAGGGGCGCCGACGGCAAGATCGGTCTTCAGCAGCCGGCCGGCTGGGTGGAGTCCGACCCCAACTTCTCCGTGCTGCACGATTTCGTGGAGTTCACTCACGACGCGTCCGGCATGCACTGCACCACCACCGTGGTGGACATGTTCAGCCCGATGATGATCGGGCTGAACGGAGCGAAAGACCACAGCACCGGCCGGCTGCCCGCCGGCGGCCGCGTGAAGGTCTTCAGCGCCCTGAGGAACCACCCGGACTTCAGGCACCTCGTCATAGCCGACCGGCGCGTCATCGCCCCGAGCCACGGCCTCGACGCCGGCCGGTTCCCCCAGCACTACTACGACGACTACATCGACAAGGTCTTGCACACCTACCAGAACAAGAACCTCGTCGTCAGGGCGAACGCAGGCACATTCACCGGCCCGGTCAGGAACCAGCAGCTCACCTTCAGCGGTCCCGCGCAGGCAGTGTCGCCGCACCAGCCCCAGCGGGTCGGGTCGCCGGGGAGCGGGTCGTACAGGGCCCGCCCGTCGGGGCCGAACCGTCCCAACTCGGTCTGGAGGGATCTCCGAAGTAGAACTCGGCCTCGGCACCGGGCCTGTGGGATGCGCACCTCGGCTGATGAGCTGGGCCTTTCGGCCACACAAGGAATCCACAAGAAGCGCTTTTACTCTCGCTGACCCACCGACCGGCAGACGAGTGGGAGTTGCGAGTGATGCACGGATCGTCACTAGGTAGGAATGCGGCAGGGCAGGTCCTGCTGTGGGTTGCCGTGGCCGCCGCGCTGCTCGTCGGGTGCTCGGCAGCGCCCGGCAAGAGCGCGGCGGTCGGGGCGTCCGCACCCTCGTTGGCGGGTAGTTCTGAACAGGGCCGCAAGCCCAACATCATTTATGTACTCACCGACGACCTCTCCTGGAATCTCGTGCGGTATATGCCGCACGTTCAGCAGATGAGCAAACAGGGGACGACGTTCTCGAACTACTTCGTCACCGACTCGCTCTGCTGCCCCTCGCGTTCCTCGATACTCACGGGGCAGTACCCCCACAACACCGGGGTCTTCACCAACAACGGGGACGACGGAGGCTACGGCGCCTTCATGAAGGACGGCAACGAGAAGAAGTGCTACGCGCCGGCTCTTCAGAAGGCCGGCTACCGCACCGGCTTCATGGGCAAGTACCTCAACGGCTACCAGCCGAAGGACACCAGCGGTACCGGTCACCCGTACGTGCCTCCGGGCTGGAACGAATGGGACGTGGCCGGCAACGGGTATCCCGAGTTCAACTACGACCTCAACGAGAACGGCAAGGTCGTCCACTACGGCCATGACCCGCAGGACTACCTGACCGACGTGGTGTCCGCCAAGGCGGTCTCCTTCATCGGTTCCTCGGCGGCGGACAGCAAGCCGTTCATGCTGGAACTCGCCACCTTCGCGCCGCACGGGCCCTCCACGCCCGCACCCCGCGACGCCAACAGCTACCCGGGGCTCAAGGCACCCAGGAGCGCCGCCTACGATCGGCTGCCCACGCAGGCGCCGAAGTGGCAGGCCGATCTCAAGCCCCTGAGCGACAAGGAGAAGACGCAGATCGACCGCAAGTTCGCCAAGCGGGTCCGCTCAGTTCAGGCCGTTGACCGGATGATCGGCCGCCTGGAGGACGTGCTGAAGGAGAAGGGGCTCGCGGACGACACGTATCTGGTCTTCGGCTCGGACAACGGCTTCCACATGGGTGAGCACCGGCTGCGGCCGGGCAAGCAGACCGCTTTCGACACCGATATCCGCGTCCCCATGATGGTGACAGGACCGGATGTGCCGGCGGGGCGGACCGCCTCCCAGTTGGTGCAGAACACCGATCTCAATCCGACGTTCCAGCAACTCGCGGGGCTGAAGCCGCCCTCGGCCGTGGACGGTCTCAGCCTTGTCGGCCTCTTCCACGGATCGTCGCCGAAGGACTGGCGTGAGTCCGTTCTGATCGAGCATCACCATCCCGGAACGTCCAAGGGCGATCCCGACGCGGCTCCGAAGGACAGCGGCAATCCGCCGACGTACGAGGCGCTTCGCACCGCGGACAGTCTCTGGGTCGAGTACGCGGACGGGGAACGCGAATACTACGACACGCAGACCGATCCCGCTGAGCTTAAGAATCTCGCAGGCAGTTTGAGCGACGGGAAAGAGAAAGCCCTGCACGAGACCTTGACCGCGCTCGCCCGTTGTTCGGGCTCCGAGTCCTGCCGGGACGCGTCGCGGCTGCACCAGTAGCCGTCATCGGGCTGCGCTCGGCGGCATCCGGCTGCAGATATACGAAGACCCCGCATCCAGCGCCCTGAGGGGTGGCGGGGTCTTCCGCACTTCGTGCGAACTGCCTCCCGGCACGATTTGAGCCTGCGCACACGGCTCCGGAGGCGTCGGTCCCAGGCCATTGCTGGCGATGTCCTGCCAGACTTCCTGCTCGGACAGCCCATGGATGAGGTTCCAGGTCAGTACGAGACGGTTGGCGCTCGTGACGCGGGGGGTCGAGCGCCAGACGCGCTTTGAGGGCGCGCGAGGCGGATTCGGCCCCGCGAACTCCGATCACGTTCAGCACGATGGCCTGGCGGTCGAGGCCGAGCTCCCTCACCCAGGTGGTGATGACGGGACCGGTGGGGCCCGTTTCAATGAGGAGGTGCAGAGCCAGCGTTTGGCGTCGGGCCACATCTGGCGCTTCTCGACCATGCCCAGAAAGCCGCCGTTGGGCGTCACGAGAAGGAACGGGATCCCGTAGCGCTCGGCTTGGCGCCGGGCCAGTTCGGGAACCCCCGGCCCGTCGGAGCCGAGATCGCAGTGCATGACGCGCACCTTGTAGAGGCAGCCCGCAGCCTTGGCCGCAGCCACCGTGCGGTGCATGGCCACGAGGGAGTCCTTACCGGAACTTCTTCCGCCAGTTCTGCCGGGAGGTCGAATCCGCCTCACCCCTTCGGAGCTCAGGGCCGGTCTGGAGAAATCCTCCCTCCTCAGAAGCAGGCAAGGCATGCAACACATGTGTTGCAGCCAGAGACCGTTCCCCACTTGGTTTCGGACTCAACGAAGACATTCGGCAATAGCTGGTTGCTCGATTCAGAGGGCCAGCCGCGAAGGGGCGCTCGGGATCAGTGCCGGGCCTGGTAGGGCGGGAACCTTGCCGAGTCGGCGAAGTCCTGGTCCGCGTCGGGCCAGCGGCGGCGCAGCACGACAGCGATGCGGCGGATCCAGGTGGTGAGGTGGGGCAGGGCCCTGTAGGTCTCTGCGGTGCGTGCGGCGCCTTCCAGTGTGGCGATGAGCTGGAGCCGGCTGTGGTCGCCTGGTGAGCGGGTGTCGAGGAGGGCGAATCGCTGCAGACGTACCAGCGCCCAGGACACGCAGGCCGCAGCGAGGCCGTATCCGTACCGCCGGTCGTCCTCGGCCCCTGGGATGCCGCAGGCCAGGGTGCGGCGGTACTGGTCAGCCAGGCCCGTGGTGGTCGGATCGCCCACTGTCAGCCAGGCCGGGCCCGGGACATAGAGGCACACAGCATCGGTCAGCGCGTGTGCGTAGCCGGCGAACTCGAAATCGATGAGGCGGGCGTCGGCCGGGCCAGTGGCGTGGAGCAGGAGATTGTTGGCTTCCGCGTCACCGTTGCTCAGCGTCAGGAAGGGGCCCGGGGTAGCCAATTCCTCCATGGCCGCGGCGAGTTCATGAGTAGCCCGACCGTCGAGAGGTACCCCGAGTGCCGACGCGTGCTCGATCGCTTTCTCCCGGAGAGGGGCGAGTCGTCCTGCCTGGTCTGCAGCGGCGTCAACCGGTCCCAGCGCGGCCCGCCGGGCGTAGTAGGTCTCCACCCGTCCCGCAGTGGCCGCGCTCAGCGCACCGCGAGCGCGGGCGAAGGCGGCCAGTCGGTCGCCGTGCGCTGCCGCTCCATCCCGTCGAAGCAACTGGTCCAGAGGGACGCGGGGAGCGAGGTCTTCCAGCACGAGGAATCGGGCAGCCGTGTCGACGGCGATGACGCTGGGAGCAAGGCCGATCCCGAGATCCTCTTCGAGGAATTGGAGCGCAGCCAGCTCAGTACGCAGCCGCCATGAGGCAGTACGTGCCTCGCGCTGTCCGTCCGGCATCCACTTGACGATGACGGAGCGCGGCAGCGCGGCAGCACTACTTTGGAGCCAGATCCGGGCTACGGCCCACGGCTCCACCCGCTCCCAACGGTCGACAACGACCGGTGAGGCATAGCGGTCGGTCAGGAGGATCTGTAGCGCGTCGACTCGCAGGACCCCTGTGGGGACAGCCATCCGCTCACCCTACGGTTCACGCCCTCTCCATCGCGCATGCGTACGAGGAATCAAGGTGAGCAAGTCTGATCGCCCTCCTAGCACCGCCTGGGGAGTTTCAAAGAGCGCCAACAACGTATTGCACTGCGATGGGTGGCGGCGATCGCCGGTCCGTTGAGCCACGGATTCGTCGCTGGCGTACCCACTTCCAGCACTGCCGCGCCGCTGTCCCCGTACGCAACGAGGGCCTCAACGCCGCGGCGGTAGTCCGGGAAGCCCGCCATCGAGGAGGCCCCGAGGACTGGCCTCGGGCCGTTCAGCCTGCTGGCCATCACATCCGTGCCCCGATGCCTCACGGCGCCGCTGGCTGTGTCGCGTACATCTACGCGACACGTCATCGCAGCTCACCTGTGATCCGGTCACGCACGTGGTCGGAAAAGGTGGAGGGCCAGCCGAGTTCGATCACATCGGTGACTTCGGCGAGGTGGTTCAAGATCCGCAAGTTCTGAGCCTGCGTGGGCCAGCTGGCGGGCACATAGGCGGCCAGGGCTGGGCGGTTGTCGGCGCGGGCGTGTGCGAGGGGCTGGTCGAAGCGGGCAGGCCCGTCACGGCTCCGGCCGGTGGCTGGCTTGTGCTGCGCCATGTCGTAGTCAGGGGGGACATAAGCAGGGTTCGCGGGCCCGGGACGGTGATCAGGGGTGAGGTGTTTCACCACTCACCCCCAATTCCCGGATCACGGTCTGAGGGGCATGCAGGGCTGCATCGCCTGAACGGCTCTGGTGATCAGGTCGAGCTGATCCGCCATCGGGGCACGGATATCCCAGTCGCCCAGGTCGGCGAGCGCCTCGCCGATCAGCGGGATCAGGGTGGTGGTGTCTGCGTCTACGGGGGGCTGTTGGACGGCAGTGACGTGGAGCGCGAGCATGAGCGGTCCGGCCACGTCGTCGAGGTGCTTGGTGAGGGCACGCAGGTGTGTGATCGCCTGTTGCCGGAGCGGGTGGAGACGGTTGGTCATCGGGTTGGCCAGAGGGCTCCCTGCGGCGTACAGCCGAAGCTGGCGCCCGGCGTTCCAGCCGTGGTGCACGGCTCCGGGGTGCTGCAGGTCGGAGTAGCTGCTGGCCGGGAAGACCTTGTGGACGTCGGGATCTCGTCGACGCGGGTGATGGCAGACACCTCACGTTGCTATACCGTCAAGCGGGTCGGCCGTGAGGGGCCGGGGTCTTCGAACAGTTCTGACCGGGCTTGGAGAGAATCCCGGCATGGCGATGGCACGGCACTTGTACTCCTCTTCGCCCATCGTGGACGGGCACCCGCTCCTGGATGAGCCGGGCTTCTGGCCTGCATACCTGGCGGACCTGGCCGAGGGGTTCACGCCCGAGGCCTTCGGGGCGGACGCTGGCGACGCTGACGCCGCGCTGGAGAAGCTCCACGACCCGTCGGCGTGGCCCATGTTCACAGTGCCGCTGGCTGGCGGCTTCGCGATCATCGTGCACTTCAACAGCGGCGAGGAGTTCACGACCACGGACTACTTCCTCACGCATCCCGACTGGAGCCAGGACCTCGTCCTGGCCAGTGACGATCAGGACCGCATCGGCCCCGGGCTGTGCTGGCCCGAGCTCGCCGCCCTGGTGGAGGCACCACCGGGTGCGGCAGGAGTCACCGACCCTCACGCCCGTCTCCTCCTTCTTCTGCCGGTCCTCGGCGACACGGCAGTTCCGGAGGGGGCCGTTTCGGCAGTGGTCGAGGCTCTGGTCGAACAGGGTGCGCCCGAGGCGAGCGAGGCGTTGGCTAGACAGCTGCTTCAGGGGCATCCCATGTGGGGCGCCGAGGAGTGGTGGTTCGACGATGACGAGCAGAGCTGGCTCTGCGAGGGCGAGCACAGCCCCCGCAAGTCCCCTCTGGGCGACCATCTGCTGCCACGACAGCGTGCCGCTCTCGAAGCCTGTCTCACTCCCCGCTGACCGGTTCAAGCCGCGGTGACAACGGCCTCGGTGGGAGAGGCCCCGAAGGCGAGCGACTCGTCGTAGGTCGTGCCCTGCTTCAGGCAGTGGTAGAGCTGTCCGATCATGCGGTTGAAGAGGTTGCGCTGGGCGGCTGCGTGCCAGTCGCCTTGTTCCCGTCGGCCCCGGTAGTGGGCGTTGGCCCCCGTGGCTGCTCGTGGTCGACAAGGTTGAGGCGTACATCAACGCGCATCTTCCGGATCCGGCGCTGTCCCGGAGATGATCGCGCAGGCGCACCACATCTGGGTGCGCTACCTGCACAAGGTGTTCCAACTGCGGCAGAGCACGGTCGGCGGTTTCATCCGACAGGGGCGGTTGGAGGAGTGCCGACGGGAGCTGCGCCGGGGTATGGGCGGCTTCTCCGTCGCGGCGGTTGCTCAGCGCTGGCAGCAGTTGGCCTCCTGAGCGCCTCTGCCTGGAGGACTCGCAAGGGCGATGCCTGTGACCGGCCTCGGGTGGAAGGTGAGGCGGATCGAGCAGCCATTGGTGGTTCAGTGCTCCGGATCGTCGCAGGCTCGGTCGGGGTGGACGGCTCGGTTGATCCGCCCGGTGATATTGCGCAAAGCGGCCTGTTGGGCACAGGTGAGGGGGTCGAAGACCAGGCGGCGTACTTCTTCCACGTGTCCCGGGGCCGCCTCGACGACCTTCGCGAAGCCCTCCTCGGTCAGCACGGCCAGGGTGTAGCGGCCGTCGTCAGGGTCCGGCAGGCGGCGTACCCAGCCCAGCCGCTCCAATCGCTTGACGACGTGGGACAGGCGGGAGAGGGAGCCGTTGGTCAGGCCGGCCAGTTCGCTCATCCGCCGGGTGTGGTCGTCTGCTTCGGACAGGCCGGCAAGGACCTGGTACTCGAAGTGGCTGATACCGGAGTCGCGCTGCATCTGCGCCTCCAAGGCGCCTTGCAGATTGATGAGCATCGCGCCCAGAGACATCCAGGTCTGCTTCTCCTGGGAGTCCAGCCAGCGGGGTTCGTGCTCCATACCCCCCATCTTAACTTGACGCTTCAACCTGACCTAACCCTCTGGCTTGACGCTTCAACCAAAATGAACCTACCTTGACTTGAACCTTCAAGTCATGAAAGTTGGAAGTGCCTGATGAACGCCGTCTTGTGGTCCCTCGCGGGCCTGCTCGCTGTCCTGTTCCTGCTGGCGGGGCTGATGAAGCTGGCCCAGCCCCGGGAAAAACTCGTCGCTTCCGGCATGGGCTGGGCCGATGACCTCCCGCCCGGCGCGGTGAAGGCGATCGGCGCCGTGGAGGTCCTGGGCGCGCTGGGCCTGATACTGCCGGCGGTCCTCGACGTAGCGCCGGTGCTGGTGGCCTGGGCGGCCGCGGGTCTAGCGGTCACCATGGCAGGTGCGGCCGCAGTGCACGCCCGCCGTAAGGAGGTTCCGCTGATCGGCGTGAACCTCGTCCTGCTGGTCCTAGCCGCTGTGGTCGCCTGGGGCCGCTTCGGCCCGCATGCCTTCTAAGCGGCATCCGCCCGGCACGAGCGGCAGGCTCACAGATCGAGCGTGAGATCGCTGTCGGGCTTCCGCCTGACCGCGCAGGAGGGGCCGTCCGGCTCGTCTGCGGTGCGGGACGATCAGGCCGGTGCCCAGGTAGGCGCCGTCCGCGATCACGGTTGTGCCTGCCGCCACGGTCGGCAGGTCCGACTCGCGCCAGACATGTGCGTCTGCCTTGTTGCCGGGTGCCGGCCGGGCGGATGCCACCACCAGGCGGGTGTCGGCATCGATGATGACCTGCACGTTCGCCGAGAATCGGTAGTTGCGTGAGGAGGCCGCGACCTTGCGGTCGCGGACCGGGATCAGGGTGCCGTCCACGATCCATAACCGGTCGGCGCCCGGGACCGGGCTGGGCGCCGGCTCCAGCGCAAGCAGCGGACCCAGGCGCTGGATGACCCGGCAGACGGTGGCAGGTGAGCAGCCGAAGAGCGGAGCGAGCTGCCGCATGGTCAGGTTCGTGCGGTAGTACACGGCCACCAGCAGCACCCGCTCGGCCAGCGGAAGACACCACGGCCGACCACCACCGGGGCCGTTTCCACCCCGCTCGCGCACCACGCGCAGCAGCTTCTCGAACCGCCCCATGCGCAACCCGGCGAACGTCTCCCCCACCCCGGCTCGGCCCTCAACACCCCACCCACACAGGCGAAATGCCCGCCACCAGGCCTTCTGCAACAGCCTTTAGCCCTCCTTTAGCCCGCGCCTCTTCGCCCTGCCCTTCCCCTCGGGCGTGGGTCAGTGGCGCACCAGCCCGTCGGTCGAGTCGGCGGCCTGGCGCGGGCGGGCGGGCAAGGCCGCGGCCGCAGCGGTGCGACGCATGGCGTGGAACCAGCCGCTGTCGTCGTCCCAGGAGAGCTTCACCCGTCGGGGTCGCCGGCGTGGCTGCGTCCCAGATGAGGAGCAGGCAGTTCCGGTCGCGGTCGTTCGGCTCGTGGCGTGGGGCGGGTTGTGCTGGTGGAGCTGTTGCCAGCCGGGTGGATTAAGCAGCAGCCTGGCTCACCTGCCCCGGGTAGACCGGTGGCGGATCAGGAGGCGTGGCGCCGCTCGGCGACGGCGACCAAGCGCTCGGCAGTCTCTTGGCCGACCGCCTCGACGAGGCAGTCGAGCAGAGGCTTGGCCAGCTCCAGCCGCCAACGCGCAGCGGTCCGCGGGCGGCGCATGATGCGCGACCCCCGGCGCAGCCCAGGTGCTTCGTCGTGGCAGGCCGCGGCGGTCTCAATCCCACCTTCCGCTTCCGGTCCCGGGCCGACATCTCCATTTGCTATGTGCTGGTACCGGGACATAGCTACACTGGTGATATGGGAAAGCAGACGAACATCCGCCTGGACGAAGAGGTCAAAGCGGCCGCCGAGGACCGGGCCAAGCGCCGGGGCCTGAGCTTGCAGGGGTACGTGGCTGACCTGATCGAGGCCGATGTGAACCAGTCCCGCGCAGCCTTCATGGCCGGCGCCTCATCATTCCTGGCCGCGTACACGGATATGTTCGATGCGGAAGTCGGTGAGGACCGGTACCCCGGCCTCCCGGACGCCCCGCCGGAGACGGCACCGAGGGACGCCGCGTGAACCTCCGTGTCGACCTCGCGTGGATCCTGGCAGTGGCGCAGCAGATTCCGGGCGATCCCCAGGTCGTCGACTATGGCGTCCCGGTCGCGGCGGAAGCACGTCACCGGGCGGAGATCCTTGACCACGAGGTCTACCCCGAGCCCCATCACAAGGCTGCGGCGCTGCTGTGCGAGCTGGCGAGAAACCCGAGCCTGGAGATGCGGAACCTGCTGTTCGCGGCCACGGTGACCGCGGCCTACCTGTCGGCGTGCGGGATGCCAGTGAGCCCTGGCCTGGACACCGTTCTCCCGCTGGCCCGCGCCGCCCGGGACGGGCTCCCGGTGCGGGAGGTCGCCGCTCAGATCAAGACCTGGACGAGCTGATCCTCTCGTCGGGTGGGATCCCTCCGGAGGCACAGGCCAGCCTGGAGGCTGTACGACTGCGCTGGCCGACGGCCCTTCCCACGTCAGGAGGGGGCGATCGCCCGCGACCTGCGG
Source organism: Streptomyces sp. NPDC046859 (assembly GCF_040645135.1). Taxonomy (NCBI): domain Bacteria; kingdom Bacillati; phylum Actinomycetota; class Actinomycetes; order Kitasatosporales; family Streptomycetaceae; genus Streptomyces; species Streptomyces sp. NPDC046859. The sequence continues at coordinate 17,655 of NZ_JBEYXR010000044.1, read as the reverse complement.
GACTGCAGCCGCGTGGTACGCAAGGATCAACGGGTACCGAGGAAGACGGACAACGCCGCGGTGGCCGAGTTGCTCGCCGCTCGCTGAGGTGTGCTTGCGACGAGCCTGCACGGCATCGAGCAGCGGGTGGCGGCGCTGGAGGCCTACGCCTCACAGGTCGCCGAGGCCGACGCCCGCTACGCCGAGGTACGGGAGATCGAGCAGCTGGACGCGGGCAGCGACGGACCTGCGTTGATAATGGGGACCTGCGCGTGCAGGTCCTGACGCGTGCAGGACGGGGCCGGTCGTACACGATCTTGTGTGCTGACGGGTCGGTATGACGAGGCTGATGACTTCCTCAGGTTGTACGAGGGGTCGGGAACGCAGAAGACGTACGCGTACTCCCTGGTGGACCACCTGCGGTGGTGCCGCCGGGAGAAACTGACCGCCGAGAAGGAGACCCTGCGGGACCTGCTGCGCTACATGGGGGCCGTGGGGGCTGAAGCACCGATGCCGTGGGGGCAGCCCTGGCGCCTGCCGCCGAGGCGTCCGTACGGCAGGTCGGCCCTGAAGGTCGCCGCAGACTGCCTGAGCGAGCTGTACGGTGCCGACCATGGATACATCACAGGACGACCTGCGCTGCGGGCTCTGCGGGCAGGCTGTGAATCCCCGGCATGAACAGCACCACGACGGGCCCGGAGTCGGCACGGGCAAGCGTGTGGAGTACGTGGTAGTCGAACTGCGCGGCGCCTCGGCCCTGTTTCAAGCTGCCGATGACCCCTCTCGGACCCGCCAGACCGGTGCGGCCGACTTGGCGGAGCATCTGGGGATCGACCTCCCCGATCTTCTTGGCCGCCATTACACCTGCTGGGAGACGCCCGGGGAGTACGGCGGCGTCTTCCGGAGCGGCTTCCAGCTGGCCTGACATGCTCCAGCGCGGGGCCATCTCCAGATGGTCCAAAGGGAAGGCCCTGGAGCCTGTCTCCTTGACCTGTCAGTGTCATGGCGGGGCTGGTTAGATCGTGCCTGTATAACGGAGACCCTCATTCGGCCGTTCCTGCACCGTTCAGGTGGGGATGACCATGTACGGGCCCAGGGAAGTCAAGGAGCTTCCTCCTGTAGTGCGACTCCAAGTCAGACACCGGCCCAACGTGTTAGAAGGAACCTAGGTGGCAACGCTTCCAGAAATCACAGCCCTGTTGGGAGAACCACGGTTCAACTGGTCCGATCCGGCTCCATGGATCGAACTGGAGCAGGAACTCGGTGTCGAATTTCCTGCGGACTTCCGTGAGATCGTGGACGCCTACGGATCGATCGAGGTCAACAGGCAGTTGTATTTGAAGCACCCTGCCGGCCATCTTCTGCACGATCTGGCAGCAATGATCAGGAGGGATCTCGAGCTCTGGCGCGAGGAGGACATGGCCGAGTTCCTGCCGGGTCCGGTCGGGGCGAACCCCGGGGAACTGATACCGGTGGCATCAGCCACGACGGGCGAGGCGGTTTTCCTTCGAATTCCCGACAACCCCTCGTCGCCCTGGCGCGTCGTCGTCCAGGAGTTCGACAGTCCGGCCTGGACTCTCTACGAGATGACGTTCAGCGACTGGTTGCTGGCTTATCTCAAGGGTAGGGACGTGACGTTGTGTTCTCGTAACTTCGCGCCCGATCGCCCGTTCTACGAATTCCTGCCCTGAAAATGAACACGGTGGTCTCCTGTCCTCGTGAGACAGGAGATACCACGGCAGGGGGCCGACGTCCTGGCTGGCCATCTTTGACGGAGAGCAGCAGGCTCGTCGTCCATGCACTGGTCTGACGAATCCTTCGGACGTCTTGCTCAGCGCCGGGTCCAGATGAGGATGGCAGTAAGGTGGAATGCGGCCTGGTAAACGATAGCGAGCTTGTCCGTCCGCATTGCGAGGCCGCGCCACTGCTTGAGCCGGGCGATGCACTGCTCGACGGCGTTGCGTTCCTTGTATGTCTCAGCGTCCAAACCGGGCGGGCGGCCTCCGGCGCGACCTCGCCGCAGACGGTGGCTGATCTGGTCGGTGCGCTGGGGGATGACGGCACGGAGGTGCCCACGGATCGCGCGGGAAGAGTAAGCGCGATCCGCAAGGACGACCGCAGGGCGGGGTTCTCGGCCTGCCGAGTCCGCTTCGCGGGATAACGCCTTGACCGACACGGCACCGAACCGGGATTCACGGCCGTCCTCGCCTACGCGGACGGGCACCCGGTCGGCAACGCCTACGCCAACACCATCGAGCATGGCGACCTCTATTGGCAGCGCACGAGCCCTACGCCGGCGAAGAAGTACACCGAGCGTCCCACCGTGGCCCTGAAAGAGATCGGCGTCCGGCCGGCCCGGCGCAAAACCGGCACCGCCCGCCGCATCCACGACACCCTCCTCACCACCCGCGACGAGCCGCACGTCACCCTCATGGTCAACCCCGCGGTCGGCAACGGAAAAGTCCACGCGCTCTACAAGACGTGGGGCTACCAAGACATCGGACAGAGCCAACCATCACCAGCCTCACCCATACTCACCGTGATGATCCGCACCTCCCACTGACCAGCCCCACTCCCCCACCACCCCCCAGGCGGTTCAGTCCGCGTTCTGAGCGGCATGACAGGTGTGCTCAGTGATCCCTGGGAGGCATGACGCATCTGAGTCCTGTTTCACGCGTACGTCACCGCCGTCACCGGCCTGCTCGCAGGCCGGTGACGGCGGGCCTGCTCAAGACTCTGCGCGAGCGTGATGCGGAGCCACGACTTCCCGCACTGGAACACGGTCTACGGCTACTTCGCCAGGTGGCAGCTTGCGGTGAGCGGAGTCCGTGCGACCGCCGAGGAACCGACGGTCTGTGGCCAGCCAGGACGATTCGAGCAGGGCCATCGGCGCGCCACTTAGCCCTTCGCCAGCCGCGCCGACGGAACGTTGCTGCGGGGGCGCGGCACGCGGCTGGGCGCGTGCGGCACGCATCCCGCAGTCCGCCGCGCCGGGCCGTTGCCGGCGCCGTGCGCGACGGGCCGCGGGTCAGGCTGCTCCGAGCCCGTTCAAAAAGGTGCCGACCACGAGGTCGGCGGCCTGCGGGGGCTTGATGTCGGGGAACTCGTGGGCCATGGTGTCGACGAGTTCGTCGAGGACGGCACGTGCCCAGGTGGCGTCGACGTCGGCGCGCAAGTGGCCCTCGTCGATGGCGCGCCGCACGAAGGCGTCGACGCGTGCGCTCTGTTCTTGGCGGCGGGCGTTGGCCTCCGGGTCCTTCTGCATCATGCGGCGGGTGTTGACGGGCCACTCGCGGCTGACCGGAATGATCCCCTCCAGGTAGCGGTGGAGGGCCACCGGCACGGGGGCCTCAGTCAGCCGCGCCTCGTCCAGCACGCGCTCGGCCGAATCGAGCTTGGCCTGAAAGACAGCACTGAGCAGTGCCTCACGGTTCGCGAAGCGGCGGTGCACCGTGGTGCGGTCCACTCCAGCGGCAAGGGCGATGGCCGCCATGGACGCGCCCGGGTCCTCAGCCAGGAGGCGCGCCCCGGCGCGCAGGACTGCAGTCAGGTTGCGTGCGGCGTCAACTCTCATGATCCGAAAATTTTACACGCATGTGGAACTTGCGTCATCATCGCCGATGTACGAGATGCGGGGCACCGGATGAACGCAACACAAGTGTTGCTTTTTCGGTTTGCTCGCCTACGGTGGACCAACTCAGCACCGCCCTAGTGCACACCATGCTCGCCTCGGCCGTCGCCGGCTTCCTCGCCACCCAGCCCGGCCGAGCGGACTGGTGCGCCCGCAGTCGCAGGCGCTGGTGCACGCCTACATCCGTGCCATCTGGTGGGCGGCGGCATCGAGGCCGTGGCCGCGCCGATCGTCCTGGTCGTGGGCAACGCCCGGCGGGCCGGGCTCGGCCACGGTCAGCTCGCGAGGGCCGGGCGCAACCGTCCCCATCATGCACTGACAGCCCCCGTCGGCCTGCCTCCACGCCTGTCCCGGCCGCACCCGCCCCCGTGGCCCCGCTGCTCACTTCCGTGTATCCGTACACGGAAGTGAGCCTGTGCATCACTGTGCCGAGCCCGCTCCCGTAGGGCGCGCCCCCTGCCCCGCGGGCTCCGGACGTCGATACCTGGGTCTCACCCGCACCCTGTCAGCCACGTGTGAGATGCAGTACATCACTTCAACGCCACTCCGATGTTGCACTTATGGAGATTTTGCCTACAGTGAAGTTGTCGTCCCGATGAGACGGCGTACGAACGAGAGGAACGAGGAACACGCCATGCCACGGACTTGGCTCATCACTGGTGGTTCGCAGGGACTGGGCAAGGCTCTGGTTCTCGCGGCACTCGAGGTCGGCGACCGGGTCGTAGTGACCTCCCGTAACCCCGGCTCTCTGACCGATCTCCAGGCCCAATACCCCGAGTACTTGTCGACCGTAGCCCTGGACATCACCTCCCCGGCCCAGGCCAAGGATGTGGTGGCTGCCGCGGTAGAGCGCTTCGGTTCGATCGACGTGCTGGTCAACAACGCCGGCTACGCCACCAGCGGCTCCATCGAGGACTTCCCCGAGGACGAGTTCCGCGCCCAGATCGACGCCAACATGTGGGGCGTGATCAATGTGACCCGCGCCGTGCTGCCGGTGATGCGCGGCCGGCGTTCCGGCCACATCGTGCAGATCTCCTCCATCGGCGGCCGCGTCGGTGGAACCCCGGGCCTCAGCGCCTACCAGACCGCGAAGTTCGCGGTGGAGGGCTTCTCCGAGGTGCTGGCCAACGAGGTGGCTCCCTTCGGCGTCAGGGTCACCATCGTTGAGCCGGGGGGCATCCGCACCGGATGGGCGACGGGCGCCGCCGAGCCGTCCGGCCCCGTCACCCCCGACTACGAGCAGACGGTCGGTGCCTGGCTGGAAACCTTCGCCCAGTACGCGGGCAACGAGCCAGGCGACCCGGTCCGGATGGCCCAGGCGATCATCGGAGCGGTCCAGGCCCCGAAGCCACCGCGGCGCCTGCTGCTCGGCAGCGACGCCCTGGGCCTGGCGATCACCTCCGAGGAAGGCCGTCTCGCCGAGGCCAAGGAGTGGGCCGAGGTCAGCCGCTCCACGGACTTCCCCAAGGACTGACGCACCCGCCGCGGGCACGGCGCAAGGCCCGCGGCCCAGCGCTCGCGGACGACCGGGGCACCCGAGTGCTCCGGGCCCCTTAAGTACTGGGAGCAGCAAGCAATGACCAAGACCTTTCTGATATCCGGCGCGGCCGGCGGCCTCGGCGGCCAGGTCGTGGAAGCGGCTCTGGCCGCAGGCCACAACGTGATGGCGACGGACCTCACCCCGGACGCCGTCACCGCTCCCACCCAACATCGTGGCCGGCTGCTGCTGCGGGCCATGGACGTGACCGACCCGGCAACCGTAGGCGACGTGGTCGCCCACGCGGTCGCGTCGTTCGGCACCATCGACGTGCTGGTGAACAGCGCCGGCACCCGGGGCGTCGGCTCGATCGAGGACATGCCCGAGGACGAGTTCCGCCGCAACGTCGAGGTCAACTTCTTCGGCGCGGTCAACACCGTACGAGCCGTGCTCCCGGTGATGCGGCCCCGCCGTTTCGGCAGCATCGTGAACGTCTCTACCGTCGGCGGCCGCCGCAACCAGCCGGGACTCGGCGCATACCAGTCCGCCAAGTGGGCGCTGGGCGGCTTCACCGAGATCCTCGCCCGCGAGGTGGCCCCCATCGGCATCAGCGCCATCCTGGTCGAGCCCGGAGGCATCCGGACCCCCTGGGCGGCCGCGCCGATGCCGATGCCGCACGTCCAAGCGGAGTACGAGGAGACGGTCGGCAGGTTCGCCCGTACCTACAACAACAACCCCGACGTGCAGCGCGGCGACCCGGCGAAGATGGCCGCCGTCATCCTGCGCCTCACCGAGGAGCCCAAGCCCCCGGTGCGGCTCCTGCTCGGCTCCGACGCCGCCTGGATTGCCCCGCAGATCACCGACGCGCGGGCCGCGGAGGACGCGGCCTGGCGCGAGGTCAGCGCCTCCACCGACCTGGACGGTCTCGGTGACTTCGCCGACACCGAGGTCGCACGGATGGTCCGCCCCGCCCGGAACTGAGCCCCGCCCCTCACCAGCGAGCCGGCCATGCCGCGCGGTGGACGCCCCGCCCCGCCCCTCGCGAACTTCTGCGCGCATCCCGGTATGCGCCTCAGTCCGTGCGACCACGGACCCGGACCGCGGCGCAGACACCCGGCCGCGCTGCCATACCCCCTCCCGCTAGTGAGACTGCACCTGGGCGCGCACCTCAAAGGGGTGCCCCCCAACTATCCCCTCCACCCTCACCCCGCCCACGTTTCACACGAAAGAACCGCAAAGACATGTCTGTGCGCGACAAGCTCTACATCGGCGGCGCCTGGGTCGCCCCCAGCAACCCCGACCTGCTGCTCGACATCCACTCTCCACACGACCAGTCGGTGCTGGGCAGCGCGGCCCAGGCCGCGCCCGCCGACGTCACCGCGGCCGTCGCCGCTGCCCGCGCGGCCTTCGACTACGGCCCCTGGCCGCACACCACCCCCGAGGAGCGCCAGGCGATCGTCCGCCGCTACGACGAGCTGCGCACCGCCCGCGCCGACGAGGTCGCCCTCGCCATCTCCGTCGAGAACGGCTCGGCTCACTGGTTCACCAAGGCCGGCCAGCCCTTCCTGAGCCGCCAGGTCAAGGCATACCTGAAGGCCGCCGAGGAGTTCGGCTGGGAGGAGATTGCCGAACCCTCCGACGACTCCGTCGCCTTCGACACCATCGTGCGCCGTGAGGCAATCGGCGTCGTCGCCGCCGTCATCCCCTGGAACTCGCCGTTCTCCGCCGCCACCGCCAAGCTGGTCCCCGCCCTGCTGGCAGGCAACACCGTCATACTGAAGGTGTCCCCGGAGAACTCGCTCAGCATGGCGCTGCTCGCCGACCTCTGGCACGAAGCCGGACTCCCCGAGGGCGTCCTGAGCGTGCTGCCCGCCGGCCGTGAGACCAGCGAGTACCTCATCTCCCACCCCGACGTCGACAAGATCTCCTTCACCGGCTCCACCCGCGCGGGCCGGCGCATCGCCTCCATCGCCGGCGACCACCTCAAGCGGGTCGGCCTGGAGCTCGGCGGCAAGTCCGCAGCCGTGATCCTGGACGACGCCGACCTCAACACCGTCATGCAGGGCCTGCGGTTCGGCTCCCTCAGCAACAACGGCGAGGCGTGCATCCTCCAGACCCGCATCCTCGCCCCGCGCAGCCGGTACGAGGAGATCGTCGACGCCGTCAAGACGATGGTGGAGTCCCTCACGGTCGGCGACCCGGCCACCCCGGACACCTTCATCGGCCCGATGATCCGCCGCGACCAGCAGCAGCGCGTCATCGACTACATCAACATCGGCATAAAGGAGGGCGCCCGCCTGGTCACCGGCGGACCGCAGATCCCCGAAGGCCTGGAGAAGGGCAACTACGTCACCCCGACCGTCTTCGCCGACGTCGACAACTCCATGCGCATCGCGCAGGAGGAGATCTTCGGCCCGGTCCTGTCCGTCATCGCCTACGACGACGAGGACGACGCCGTCCGCATCGCCAACGACTCCGAATACGGCCTGTCCGGCGGCGTCTGGGGCACGGACACCGACCGCGCGCTGGCCATCGCCCGCCGCATCCGCACCGGCGGCGTCATCATCAACGGCGCCGGAATCAGCTTCGACGGCCCCTTCGGCGGCTACAAGGCCAGCGGCGTCGGCCGCGAGTACGGCAAGGTCGGTCTCACCGGCTACGTCGAGCACAAGACCATCACCCAGCCCCGCTGACCCGGCGCCCGCCCGTCCCCGCCGGGGGCGGACGGGCCCGGCCAGACCAAAGGAGCACCGCCATGATCTCCGACGACGACTACCAGGAAGCCTTGGCCACCGCCGGAAGGCTACTCGGGCACCCGCTCGAACTGCCCCTCGCGCCCGGCGAACCGGCTTCCGGGCACGACTTCCGCAAGGTCGCCACCGCTCACGCCTTCGCGGACTCCTGGCCGCGAACCGCGGCGCTCTCCACCCACGACCGGGCCCTGATCTCCGTCGCCGTCGCCGCCACGCTCGGTGCCTTCGAGCCGCTGCGCGGACAGCTCCGCATCGCCCTCCAAAACGGGGTGACCAAGGAGGAGATCGTGGACACCTTCATCCACATCGCGGTCTACGCGGGCGTCGCCCGTGCTTTCGAGACCTACCAGATTGTGCTGGACGTCTTCGCCGAACACCCCCGGCAAGCCGACCGACCTGACTCCACCACCACGACGGAGTCCTGACGGCGGGGCGGGCCACCCACCGGTGCACCACCGGGGACGGCCGCCCCGCCGTCGTACCGAAGGAACGGGAAAGGACAAGCAGGATGGACCTGCGACTGACAGGACGCCGGGCGCTCGTGACCGGCTCCAGCTCCGGCCTCGGCCACGCCATAGCCCGGCTGCTCGCCGAGGAGGGCGCCGACGTCGTCGTCCACGGCCGGGACGCCGACCGCACACGGCGGGTCGCCGAGGAGATCGGTGCCGCCGGGGCCGTCGTCGGCGACCTCGCCACCGACCAGGGCGCGGACACCGTCGCGCACGCCGCCGGCGACGTGGACATCCTCGTCAACAACGCGGGCGCCTACGACCACGTCGGCTGGGACGCGGCCGACGCCGCGCTGTGGACGCGCACCTACGAGGTGAACGTCGTATCCGGGGTCCGCATGATCCGCCGCCTGGTGCCCGCGATGCGGGAGCGCGGCTGGGGCCGGGTGATCCAGATCGGCGGTGGCCTGGCCAGCCAGCCGATGGCCGGGCAGCCCCACTACAGCGCCACCCTCGCCGCCCGGCACAACCTCGCCATCTCCCTGGCCCGCGAGCTGAAGGGCACGGGAGTCACCTCCAACACCGTCTCGCCCGGCGCCGTCATGGTCGGCGCAGTGCGCGACCTGCTGACCGACATGGCACCGGAGCGCGGCTGGGGCGAGGACTGGGCGGACATCGAGACCAACGCCGCCGAGGAGTTCGTCCCCAACGACATCCGCCGCTTCGGCCGCCCCGACGAGATCGCGGCTGCCGTCGCCTACCTGTGCAGTCCGTACGCCGACTACGTCAGCGGAGCGACCCTGCGGGTGGACGGCGGCACCATCCGGTCCGTGGTGTGACGGGTGCGGCCGGGCTTCAGCTCTGAAGGATCTCCACGAGCCGGGGCCCGGTCGCGGTGGTGTCAGGGTTGCACGCTTGCTGAGGGGTACCTGGGATTCCTGCCACCTTACTGTCGTGCGGAAAGCCATTCGGCGGTCACAGGAGCCAGCTTCTTCCTCGAGACACAGGACCCCGGGTCGCACTGCGACGACCTTCGGCGGAGCGGAGAACGACATGCCAGGCACGTGGTTGACAGGCGGGCATCCCGCAGGGGCGAGCCGCGCGGACACCGGGGGAACCCGTCGGTGGCAGGCGGTTCTACTCGCACTCACGGACGGCGACGGCTCGGATACCGCGGGGGCGGATTCGTTTGCCGAGCTGGAGCGTCTGGCCGCGACCGACGGGATCGACGTGGCAGACCGGGTCATGCAGGCGCGGGACCGTCCGGACCCGGCGACGTACCTCGGGTCGGGCAAGGTAGGGGAGCTTGCGGAGCTGGTCGAGGCCCGCCAGGCGGACCTGGTGATCGCCGACGGCGAGCTCACCGCGGCCCAGATCCGCAATCTCGAGGACGGGATCGAAGCGCCGGTGGTTGACCGCACCGGGTTGATCCTGGACATCTTCGGCGAGCATGCCCGTAGCTCCGAGGGCAAGGCACAGGTGGAGCTGGCCCAGCTCGCCTACGAGCTGCCACGGCTGCGCGGCCAGGGTCGCGAGATGTCGCGGATCGGGGGTGGCCGGGTGGCCGGCGGTGCGGGCATCGGCGTGCGCGGTCGCGGTGAGATGCGCCTGGAGATCCAGCGGCGCCATCTCCGCCGGCGGATGCGCACCCTGCGTGAGCAGGTGCGCCGCACGGCGCGCCGCCGCGAGGTGACCCGGGGGCGCCGGATGCGTGACCGCGTGCCGTCCGTGGCGATCACCGGATACACCAATGCGGGCAAGTCAGTTCTGCTGAACCGTCTGGCCGGTGCGGACGCCGAGGTCGCCGACGTCCTGTTCGCCACGCTGGACCCGCTCGTACGCCAGGTCCGCAGCCCTGACGGACTGACCTACACCCTCACCGACACCGTCGGCTTCGTCCGTCGCCTTCCGCACCAGCTGGTCGACGCCTTCCGGTCGACCCTGGAGGAGGTCGCACGGGCGGACCTGGCCCTGCACGTCGTCGACGCCTCCTCCGCACAGGCCACGCAACACATCACCGCCGTGCGCGGGGTGCTGAAAGAGATCGGCGCTCAGGACGTGCCGGAACTGCTGGTGCTGAACAAGGCGGACCTCGCCGAGCCGGAGCAGATGACTACGCTGCGGCGGCTCCACCCGGGCGCCGTCGTCGTGTCCGCCCGCACGGGTGAGGGGCTGGACAACCTCCGAAAGGCGCTGCGGCACCGCCTTTCGGCGCAGTTCCCGCCAGTGCCGGCCCACACCGCCACACCCGCCGGCGGCGAAGGAAGCATGTGATGCAGGAACCCGACCCCGCCGTCCGCGGCTTTCCGTACGACCGCGTCGGCGCACTCCAGGACGATCTGGCCGCCTGGGTGCGCATCCCGTCGGTGTCCGCCGACCCGGCACACGAGCGGGACGTGGTCCGTTCGGCGCGCTGGCTCCAAGCCCACCTGCGCGAGACCGGCTGTCCCCAGGTCGAGGAGTGGGACACCGATGGCCTGCAGACCGTGTACGCCTGCTGGCCGGCCGATGAGCCCGACGCGCCGACCGTCTTGGTCTACAGCCATCACGACGTACGCGCCGCCAAGGACCAGGAGTGGCAGGAGGTGGCGCCCTTCGAGCCTGCGCTGAGGCAGGGACGGATGTACGGGCGCGGCGCCTCCGATGCCAAGGGGCAGGTACTCGCCCATGTCTGGGCCCTGCGCGCGCACCTGGAGGCCACCGGTCGCAGCGCGCCCGCCGTCACTCTCAAGTACCTGGTCGAGGGGGAGGAGGAGATCGGCTCCCCGTACCTGGCCGACCTTGTGCGCGAACGTGCCGACCGGCTCGCCGCCGACGTGGTGATCGTCTCCGACACCATGCTCTGGTCGCTGCAGGAAGCCGCCGTCTGCACCGGCATACGAGGTGTGCTGAACGCGCACCTTGAGGTGCGCGGACCGCGCAGGGACGTCCACAGCGGTGTGGTCGCCGGCGCCGCGCCGAACCCGCTCACAGAGCTCTGTCGCCTGCTTGGCCTGCTCCACGACGACCGGCGACGCATCACGCTGCCCGGTTTCTACGACACGGTCGCGCAGCCGTCTCCCGAGGAAAGCCGCGGAATCGCGGAGATCGACTTCGACTGCGGCAACTGGCTGGAACGCACCCGCAGCCGCAGCATCCAGGGCGAGGCCGGCTACAACGCCCTGGAACGCGTCTGGACCCGGCCCGCCGCAGAGATAGTCACCCTGCTCGGCGGCGACCCGGACGATCCCTCCCGCGGCGTCGTCCCGGCGGTCGCCTCCGCCGACGTCACCTTCCGCCTGGTACCCGACCAGGCAGCCGACACGGTCATGGAGCAGGCGCGCAAGTGGGTGGCGGAGACGATCCTGGACGGCTTCGAGTACGAGCTGAGCACCTCGAACACCAACCAGGACCCGTACGCCACCCCGCCCGACCATCCGGCGCTGGCCGCGCTCGAGGACGCCATGAGCCGCACCGTGCAACGCCCGGCACTCCGCATACGCAACGACGGCGGAGCCCCGGCCGCCCTGCTGGCCGAAACCCTCGACGCGCCGGTGCTGTTCTACGGCACGGGGCTACCCGAGGACCACTGGCACGACTCCGACGAGAAGGTCGAGGTCCATGCACTGCTGCAAGGCGGCAAAACACTCGCCTACCTCCTCGACGACCTCCCCAGGCGTCTGCGTGGCTGAGCGGCGGGCGAGCCGTTCGCCCCGGAGGAAGGCACAGAGCACATTCCCGTGGTGATGCGAAAACCGGAGGAGTGCCCATGGAGCCGGATGACCAGATCATGCGCGGGCCCGGGGAACGGAGAGTCGCCGAGGCCGCGGAACGGATCGTGGCCGAGGGCCGGCCACGGCTGCACCGCACGTGGACGTCCTTGGTGGCCACCTCGCTGCTCGGCGGCATCGACGTCGGTGTCGGCGTCATGGTGCTGCTGTTCGTGCGGCACGAGACCGGCAGCGATCTGCTGGCCGGACTGGCCTTCTCCGTGGGGCTCATCGCCTTGCTGCTCGGGCACAGTGAACTGTTCACCGAGGGGTTCCTGGTGCCCGTGGCGACCGTGATCGCGGGCGCGGCCACCTGGCTGGACCTGGTGCGGATGTGGGCAACGGTGCTGGTAATGAACCTGGTCGGCGGGTGGGTGTTCATGTGGCTGGTCATGCGGGCCTACCCGGATCTGCATCGCACCGCGGCTGCCTCGGGCGCGAAGTTCGTCGACGGGGGGTACACACTGGGCACCTTCTGCCTCGCTGTGCTGGGCGGTGGCGTCATCACGCTCATGACCCGTATGCACCATGGCAGTGAGTCCATGACCGGGAAGATCACCGCATCGGTCACCACCGCGTTCGTCCTGGCCGGGCTCGGGTTGTGGCACTCGGTGCTGGACTCCCTCATCGCGTTCGCCGGTCTTCACACCGGCAGGACGTCCTACGGTTACCTCGACTGGCTGCAGTGGCTGGCCTGGGCGGTTCTCGGCAACATCGTCGGCGGCCTCCTGCTGACCACGACGCTGCGCCTCATCCGCAGTGCCCCGGTGCTGAGCGACGACACCGCGCAAGCCGGCAGGTGACGCCCGCGAAGCGGTCAGCCGTCCAGGGCACCCTGGACGGCTCCCCTGCTGGGGATGCGACCTGGCTCGTGGTGCGACGTACCGTCGTCAAGGCGGCGTGATCACAGGCGGCGACAGCGGTATCGGCCTGGGCGGTCGCCATCGCCTTCGCCCGGGAAGGTGCGGATCTTTTGCTCTCCCACCTGCCGAAGACGGAAAAGAAAGGACGGCCGGGACACCGCGCACTGGCTGGAGGAGGCCGGGCGCGAGGCGGTCCTGGTGCCGGGGACCTGGCAGATCAGGCGTACTGCCGCGAGGTGGTCGGGCGGCGGTGGACTCGGTCCGGCGGAGGAGTCCCGTCTCCCCTGCGCGGCGCGGACGAACCAGCGACGCAACGGCCAGACACGCAGTCGCCGACCGCTCCCTGCACTGCCGTCCGATCCCGAAAGCGACCGGACAGGACTCATGCGCTTGCGGGTCCCGCCAGTCGGCCGCAGCGAAGCCATGCCGTCAGCCATCCGGCCTGCATGGCCGCGTCCAGCAGGTAGGTCGGGCGGATGCGGCCTCGCGGCACATACAGAAGATCGATCGCCAGCAGGGTCATCGCGGTCCCCACACCGGTGCGGCGGGCCTGGCGGAGCCCGTCGGTCGTGGCCGGGTGAGCAGCATGCTGGAGCCTGCCGTGGCGAGCAGCCCGGCGGACGTCTGCTGCAGCCACTCCTCGGACTTGGGGCCGAAGACGCACTCGAAGCTGCGCAGGTGCAGCAATGGCCAGCCGCCGCCGACCAGGTTGAACAGCCCTTGTGATCGGGCCACCGAGGTGGGCTTCATCCCTGCCTCCTTGACTGCGGCCGCACCGGCCGTGACAGACCGAGACGCACCTGGTGCACCCCGTCGGAGAAGTGCACCAGCGGCTCCCCGGCGGGTGCCGGCAGCCCTGCCGCACGGGTCACGCTCTCGGCGAGGTCGTCGAGACGGGCCGCGCGCAGCGGCCAGGGTTCGTGCTCGACGGGCGTCTCCCACAAAACGCCCGCGCTGCGCGTCAACGCCCGCCACCGTGACGCGAGCCACACATCCCGGTGCGTAGGGCGGATCGGTGGGCCCGGTCGCACGATCATGCGGTAAGCCGACCCGCCGCCCCATCTCGATCCGGCGTACGTCACGCTCTCACCGCTGCGCGCCAGCCGCAGTCGACTGAGGTGGTATGGCGCTCCGATGGCGCGAGCCGCCAGCATCACCGGGTTGGCCACCTCGATCGACAGGAACCACAATCCTTCCCGGCCGCCCGGTCCGCGCACGTAGGTGCGCAGATTGGTCTCCGGAAAGGCGGCCAGCGCCACAGGGGAGCCGTAAGGGCGCGCGTCGGCCATGACGAACGGCGTGAGACCCACCCAGGCGTACCCGTCATAGGTGTCGACCGTCAGCCCGTCGGGCAGCAGGCGCTGGATGCGTTCTGGAGCGTACGCCCAGTGCAGAAAGGTTTGTGTCAGCCAGCCGGCCCGCAGCGCCGGCACGCGCACGCGATGCTCCGGCCCGTACGTCACCACGCGCATCGACTCCCCCGCATGCCCCCGTCCCAACCACGCCGAGTTTGCCGAGATACCGGCGGCTTTCCGATCCGCCGCACTGGGTCGGACCCGGTAGGCAAGCCCTTGATCTGGCTGGAGGCCAGCTGAATGACAACTTTCAACGCTCGCCAGCGTTGACCGACCGATACCGGTGCGGTGGCAGTGTCATGAGGCGGTCGGTCCCCGCCTGATCCCGGCCCTGCCGGGCCACACTGCCCGGCGGCCCAACCGTTGGGATCCCGTAGGGATCACGGGCGCGTGCCGAGCGCGTCGCGGGCCCGGTCCAGCAAGGAGGCGAAAGGACCCAGCGTCCACTACAGCACGGGGGAACCGGCAGCGGTGGGGTGCGGGTGCGTGGGAGCCGCCCTCTCGGCCGTCAGCAGGCGCCTGCCCATGGTCTGCCGCTGCTCGGGGGTGCAACCGGCTTCCAGCGCCGGGAACTCCATCGCCTCCTCGCGACCGGCGTGGGCAAGCACGTCCTGCTGGAACTGCGCGAACTGAACGTCGAACTCGTCACTGGAGAGGTCCATCTTCTTTAGCTCGGCCAGCACCTTGTTCGCCTCCCGTTCCTCCGCATTACGGGCGTGGGCCTCGTCCTCGCCCGCGGTGTCCTTCGCAGCGGGGCGCACGATCATCTCTTCGGCCGTCTCATGGACGGCCAGCAGGCCCCGCAGCTCGTTGAAGACATCCTGCTTGCGGGCCCCCTCTGCCCCCCATACCTCTCCGAACAAGGCCCTGATGCGGGCATGCTGCCGCAGGAGAATCCCGACGACATCGTCGTCGGGCAACTCTGCCGCCTTCTCACGTCGAGGTTCGTGGTCCATCTCGGGGAACTGCGCGCTCATCGCATGTCCTTTCCGCCGGTGGCAGCGACCGGGTCACCCTCGCGGGCGGCGACAAACAACCGGCCACGGGGAGCGGCCATCGCGCGGCCGAGTGATCGAGTCTGAGGTCCGCTTCTGCCGGGCCGATCCTCCAAGGGGGTCATGGAGCCGACAGCCGAATGCCGGCTGCTGTGCGGCGACGCCCACGTGGGCGACAGCGAGCAGCCCGGCGAGGGTGCGAGCGTTTCGCACCCGGTCGTAGACGCTCAGCGGTACCCCCAGCAGGGCCGGCGGTCTGGTCCTTGATCGTCTTCGACGTGGCCGCTCCCGTGCGTGTTCCGAGCCGGGTCGCACCGACTGTCGGGGCCCCGGATCTCCACGTGCGGCCGGGTACCGGACGGGCCCGGCAGAACGCGCAACCACGTCCGTGCTCAATTCACGGGGACGAGTGTTCAGAGGAGGCACGACAGGGGACTCATCGGCGGCAGGTGCAGACGGTGAGCCGTCACCGCGAGACTCCCACGGACTTGGCTGATTCGAACATTCCGGGGAGCTACCGCGGTACCCGTGGCGGCGAGGACCGACCCGAGGAGGGAACGGTGCCGCAGACCGACAATCAAGTACCTGCCTTCGACACCAGCGACCTGGAGGACTGAGATGAGGACCGCGCGCGAGCCGCCCTCGGCGGACGGCACGACGCCCTGTACCGCAACCACCTGCTCATCGCCTGACACCTTGACTCCTGGGCGCAGGCCGAAGGCCGCCGGACGGACGCCGACGCGCACTACAAGGCCGGATACAGACAGGCCCTGCAGGACATGGCCGCCTTTCCCAAACAGACCTACTACCTGCCCCGCGGCCCGGACTGAACCCCGGTGACGCCCGGCTCCGTGCTGATAAACCGCTCGCATGCCGGCCAACCCGGCAACCCGAGGAGGCTGCAGATGAACGCCCTTCCGCATTCCGGCGTCGCCCAGCGCCGCCCCACCGGACGAAGTGCCGACACGAAGCTGCTCGGCATCTATCTCAACGACCACCTCGCCGGCGCCACCGCTGGCACCGAACGCGCCACCCGCCTGGCGCGCACCGCCCGCGGGTCCGCGCTCGGCCGGGCGATCGAGCCCGTAGCGGCCGAGATCGCCCAGGACCGGACAGCGCTGCTGGACATCATGCGAGACCTTGGCATCCCCGTCCGCCGCTACAAGGTGTGCGCGGGCTGGGCGGGCGAGAAGCTGGGACGGTTCAAGCCCAACGGCCACCTGGTATGCCCCTCCCCGCTCGGCACCGTACTGGACCTCGAAGCCCTGCGGATCGGGGTCGAGGGGAAGGCGGCCGGCTGGCAGACCCTGCGCCGGCTCAGCGCCGTCGACGAGCGCCTGGACCCGGCCGGGCTCGACACGCTGCTCGCACGAGCCCGGCAGCAGCAGGAGAGGATCGAGGAGTGGCGCATCCGCCAGGCCGAGGAGGCGCTGACCACCACAGCCGGCTGAGCTTCTGCGTCAGGGACGTCACAGCCCGCTCAGCGAGATCATTGTGGGGATGTGTGGCCGTGCGTGTTCGGCGCGTCAGTGGTGTGCCCGCTG
Source organism: Streptomyces sp. NPDC046859 (assembly GCF_040645135.1). Classification (NCBI taxonomy): domain Bacteria; kingdom Bacillati; phylum Actinomycetota; class Actinomycetes; order Kitasatosporales; family Streptomycetaceae; genus Streptomyces; species Streptomyces sp. NPDC046859. The sequence continues at coordinate 860 of NZ_JBEYXR010000044.1, read as the reverse complement.
GAAGGTCCCGTACAGCAGACACAGGGACGGAATCAGCACTGCGCCGCAGGCCAGGACGATGAGACAAGCGGAGAACACGGCGGGCTGAGAGGCGGCCTGGTCCACGGTGAGGCTGCCGACCGGCATGGCCGCGTACTGGGCCGCGCCCATGCCCACAGGATCGCGGCGACGGCCAGCGCAGCCGCTCCCCCGGGCCGCGACGTATCGCTGCCGAGTCGGTAGAACGAGGCCCAGGACACCGCTGTCGCGCCCGTGATACCTGCTGGTCTGCCGGCCGAACGTCTGACCGGTGGCGTTCGCAGAGGTGATGCTTACGGACTTGAGTCCCGCCAGGTGCGTGCGCTCGCCTGCCCTGGACCTGTCCTGCTCCATCACGTCCCACAGGAACGCGGCAACCTCTGCAGTCTTGCTGATCTTCCAGCCGTCGGCGCGGCGGACCTCGAAGCCGTCCGGGGCGGTGATGTCGATCGCGCCGACGCTTCCCCCTACATGCCGGTGAGCAGCACGGTGTGGCCGCTCTTCGTGACGGCCTGGGCCCGGACGGCGTTCTTGTGCTTCCTGGCAGGGGCGGTGACCTCGGTGACGAACGCGCTGCGCGGGTCGGCGAGCGGGGTGTCCGGGTCTTGATTCTTGGGACCGCGGCGACACCATGGTGACCCGGGCTCCCTGTCGTAGACGTCACCGTTGGCGTGACTCCCTGGAACCGGGAACGGCCCGTGGCCGAGTTCATGCACCGCGCCCATGCTGACCTCACCCTCTCCGGTAGGCGCGCCCTGACGTGGTCCGGCCGGGACCCGGCATGCGGCGCGGGCCCCGGCCGGGGCGGTCGGGTCAGCGGTTCACGGCTCGCATGCCCGCCT
>NZ_JBEYXR010000043.1:0-42884 GCF_040645135.1 Streptomyces sp. NPDC046859 | reverse complement strand
AGCTCGCCCAGCGGGTCGTGCTGCTGTCCTCGCGCCCCGGCCGTATCGCCCGGGAGTGGACGGTCGGCATCCCGCAGCCCCGCCGCATCGAGGACACCGCGGTCGCCGAACTGTCCGCCGAGATCACCGAAGAACTGCGTGGGGAGATCCGCCGCCATGGCCGGCACTGACAACGGCGTCGACACCAAGGTCGACACCGGCAAGAACGACACCGAGGACCTGGCCGGGCTGGAGGCCGGGCTCGACGCCCTGGACTCGGTGCGGGTCCGCCGGACGTCGCTGCGCGAGACCCTGATCCGCAAGGTGCTGCCGCCGGTCACGGCGGTGGCGCTGGTGCTGGCGGTGTGGCAGGTGCTCGTCTGGGCGGAGGTCGTCCCCGCCTACAAGCTGCCCTCGCCGTCCGAGGTGTGGGACGAGGTGCGTGACGCCTGGCTCCAGGGCACCCTGCTCGACTACATCTGGACGTCGGTCTCGCGCGGCCTGCTCGGCTTCCTGCTGGCACTCGCGATCGGCACCCCGCTCGGACTGCTGGTCGCCCGGGTGCGGTTCGTCCGGGCCGCCATCGGCCCGATCCTGTCCGGACTGCAGTCGCTGCCGTCCGTGGCCTGGGTGCCGCCCGCCGTGCTGTGGCTGGGCCTGGACAACTCGATGATGTACGCCGTGATCCTGCTGGGCGCGGTGCCCTCGATCGCCAACGGGCTCGTCGCGGGCGTCGACCAGATCCCGCCGCTGTTCCTGCGGGCCGGCCGCACCCTGGGCGCCACCGGGCTGCGCGAGGCGAGGCACGTGGTGATGCCGGCCGCGCTGCCCGGCTACCTGGCGGGTCTGAAGCAGGGCTGGGCGTTCTCCTGGCGGTCGCTGATGGCCGCGGAGATCATCGCGTCCTCCCCCGACCTGGGCGTGGGCCTCGGCCAGCTCCTGGAGAACGGCCGCAACAACAGCAGCATGTCCCAGGTGTTCCTGGCGATCCTCCTGATCCTGCTCGTCGGTATCGCCATCGACCTGCTGATCTTCAGCCCGCTGGAGCGCCGGGTGCTGCGCAGCCGGGGCCTGCTGGTCAGCGGCTGACGCGGGGCCCGCGCCCCGCGGGCTCACGGACGCCGGGGAGTACGGACCCAGCCGAGCGACCGCTCGACGGCATGCTGCCAGGACTCGTACTCCCACTCCCGGCGCTCGGCGTCCATGTCGGGCAGCCACTGCGCGGCCCGGTGCCAGTTGCGGCGCAGGACCGCCAGGTCCGGCCAGTACCCGGCGGCGAGCCCGGCCGCGTAGGCGGCGCCCAGCGACACCGTCTCGGCGACCAGGGGCCGTACGACGGGGACGTCGAGGACGTCGGCGAGGATCTGCATGAGCAGGTGGTCGGAGGTCATGCCGCCGTCGACCTTGAGCTGTTTGAGGGCGAGCTCGGAGTCGGCGTTCACCGCGTCCACGACCTCGCGGGTCTGCCAGCCGGTGGCCTCCAGGACGGCCCGGGCGAGATGCCCCTTGGTGATGTAGGAGGTGAGGCCGACGATGACGCCCCGGGCGTCGCTGCGCCAGTGCGGGGCGAACAGGCCCGAGAACGCGGGCACGATGTAGCAGCCGCCGTTGTCCTCGACGGTGCGGGCCAGCGTCTCGATCTCGGGGGCGCTGTGGATCAGGCCCAGCCGGTCGCGGAACCACTGCACCAGGGAGCCGGTGACGGCGATCGGGCCCTCCAGCGCGTAGACGGTGGGCTGTTCGTCGATCTTGTAGGCGACCGTGGTGAGCAGCCCGTGCTCGGAGCGCACGAGGTCGGTGCCGGTGTTCATGACCAGGAAGCTGCCGGTCCCGTAGGTGCACTTCGCCTCGCCCGGTGAGAAGCAGGTCTGGCCGAACAGGGCAGCCTGCTGGTCGCCGAGGGCGGCCGTGATGGGGACGCCGGGCAGCACGGCGCGGGCCTCGCCGTAGCGCTCGGCGGAGGGGCGGATCTCGGGGAGCATGGTGCGCGGCACCCCGAAGAAGTCCATGAGCGCCCGGTCCCAGGTGAGCGTCCGGATGTCCATGAGCATGGTGCGGCTGGCGTTGGTGGCGTCGGTGATGTGCAGTCCGCCGTCCGTGCCGCCGGTCAGGTTCCAGATCAGCCAGCTCTCGATGGTGCCGAACAGCACCTCGCCGTCCCGGGCGCGCCGCTCGAGTCCGTCGACATGGTCGAACAGCCAGCGGATGCGGGGCGCGGAGAAGTAGGTCGACGGGGGCAGGAGGCAGTGGTCGAGGAAGAAGTCGTCGCCCGGGTCCCGGCGCAGTTCCTCGACGAACGGGGCGGTGCGGGTGTCCTGCCAGACGATGGCCCGGCCCAGCGGGACGCCGGTGCGCGGATCCCACAGGACCGTCGTCTCGCGCTGGTTGGCGATGCCGATGGCGGAGATCTGGTCCGGTGCCACCTGGGCGTTGGCCAGGGCCTCGGGGACGACGCGCTGGAGGTTGCGCCAGATCTCGACGGCGTCGTGCTCGACCCAGCCGGGCTGCGGGAAGTACTGCTGGTGCTCGCGCTGGGCGACGGAGACCAGCCGTCCTCCGTGGTCGAACAGGATGCACCGGGTGGAGGTGGTGCCCTGGTCGATGGACATCACATACCGCTCCACCATGATCGGCCCTCCTTCCGGTGTGTCGTGGGGTGCCCCGGCCTACCAGCGGGCCGCGCCGAGGTCCCTGGAGATCGCGCGAGCCGCCTCGCGCAGCACGGTGATCAGGGCCGGCTGGGGCCGGCCTCTGGTGTCGCAGAGCCGCTCGACGGCGCCGGACACGCCGATCGCCCCCACGACGAGCCCTCCCTGTCCTCGGATCGGCGCGGCGATCCCGGCCTCGCCCATGCTCATCTCCTGCACCTCGGCGCCCCATCCCAGGTCCCGTATCTCGGCGAGCGCCCGGTGGAGGTCGGCGAAGTGGACCAGGGTGTGCCGGGTGTACGCCTCCAGGGTGGTCTCCAGCAGCGGCTCGACGGGGGCGGCGCCGAAGGCCAGCAGGACCTTGCCGAGCGAGGACGCGTGCAGGGGCAGCAGCGCGCCGACGTCCAGGGTCTGGAGGGTGTCGTCGGGCCGGAAGACATGGTGGATGACGAGCACCCTGCCCTCCAGGGGGGTGCCGAGCCGGACGGCCTCACCGCTGCGGGCGGCGAGCGCGTCCGCCCAGTTGATCGAGCGGGACCGCAGTTCGTTGACGTCGAGGTAGCTGGTGCCGAGGTGCAGCAGCGCCGCCCCGAGCTGGTACTTGCCGGTCGCCGGGTCCTGTTCCACGAAGTCGACGTGCTGCAGGGTGCGCAGGATGCCGTGGGCGGTGCCCTTGGCGAGGCCCAGGGAGGAGGCGACCTCGCCGAGTCCCAGCCGCCGGGAGCCACCGGCGAGCAGCCGGAGGATCGCCGCGGCCCGCTCGATGGACTGGACGGGGCCGGCCATGGCATGAGCCTAGTCCGATTTATCCCCTTTGGGACTCTCGTTCGGTAATGCCGACCCAGGTTCGTTGACCGGGTTTGCTTGGCTTTCTACCGTTTTTCATCGACCCAGCTTTTTCACCGGAGGGCTTTCCCCGAGGAGGAGGACCGATGATCACTGCGCTGCCGTGTGCCGCGCCCCAGGGGGAAGTCGAGCACGTGTTCAGCCTGCCGCACGCGCCGGAGACCGCGGGCGGTGTACGCCGCAGGGTACGCGGCGTACTGGCGGACTGGAACCTGACGGCGGACGCCGCCGCGGACGTCCTGCTGGTGGTCTCCGAACTGGTCACGAACGCGATCGTGCACGCCCTGCCGCCCGCGACCCTGCGGGTCTCCCGCGACCCGGGGGAGGCGTGCGTGGCGGTCCGCGTCGAGGTGACCGACACCGGTCCCGCCGCCCTGCCGTCCGCCGTCGACCCGGACGAGCACGGCCGGGGTCTGGAGATCGTCAGCACGCTGGCCGAGCGCTGCGGGGTGCGGGTGCAGTCCGGCAGCACGTGCCGGTGGGCGGAGCTGCGGGTGGACTAGGGGGTGACACCCGCGACGAGGGCCGGCTCCTCGGCGCCCGCCATGCGAAAGGGCCCCCGCGGACTGCTGCCCGCGAAGGCCCTGCACACCGTCGGGACGACAGGATTTGAACCTGCGACCCCTTGACCCCCAGTCAAGTGCGCTACCAAGCTGCGCCACGTCCCGGTGCCCACCACACGGGGAACCGTGTGATCACGCAGGTCAACCCTACCGCATGGGCGGCGCGGCACCGACGGGCGCCTCGTCCGGGGGCACCGCCGCATCCCGGTCGGCCATGGGGTACGCGGGTCGGCCCGCCGGACCCCGGGGGGCGCTGCCGTGCTGCCCCCGGCCGGGACTCCAGGACATGCCCCCGACGAACCCCGCCATCAACACGGTCACCAGCGCGACCACCCACCACGGCAGACCCGCCGTCGCCATGTAGGCGACGACCGCCACCAGCGCGAGAAGTGCCACCACGTCCCGCTCCCCCTTCACCCGTACCTCACCAGCCCCCGGTGTCCCGAAAGCAGCCACGCGTCACAGCGGGCATATGACGCAACAATACGCGAGACCGTCGTACAGCCCACTTCGGACGATCGGTACATATGACAGAGCGGTTCATATGACGGGCGGACCGGGGGGCGCTCGGGTGCGTGGACGCGGTCCAGGCGCCCGACGCCGTTCGCGCGGTCTCGCCCGTCCGCGCCCCGGGCGCGACGGAGTGTCCGTCCGGCGCCTTCGCCACCCCACACTGTGTACGGACCGCACGGTCACCACCCCCGACTAGGGTCGGCCGCATGACGCACAGCTTCGCTCTCCACATCCCCGACGCCGAGCTCGAACCCGAGCCCCTGGCCCCGGAGCAGATCGTCTCCGGGACGCCCGAGGTGACCGGGAAGGTGGTGTGGGAGTCCGCCGACGGACGTCAGGTGCGGGGCATCTGGCAGATCACGCCGGGCGTGGTCACCGACACCGAGGCCGACGAACTCTTCGTCGTGGTCAGGGGATCGGCCACCATCGAGGTGGAGGGCGGACCGACGCTCCGGGTCGGGCCCGGCGACATGGCCGTGCTGCGCGAGGGCGACCGTACGACGTGGACCGTGCACGAGACGCTGCGCAAGGCGTACGCGATCAGTCTGTGAGCGGGGGGCCCGTGGTGCCCCGGATCTCCAGCGCGGGCGCGGCGAGCCGGACCCCGCCCGCTCCCCCGGTGCCGGCGAACCGGTCCAGCAGGCACCGGGCGGCGCGCCGGCCGACCTCGTGGCCCGCGTTGTCGACGGTGGTCAGCCAGACGTGGCGGAGCCGGGCGATGCTGGTGTTGTCGTAGCCGACGACCGACAGGTCGTGCGGCACCCGCAGCCCCGACTCCTCGGCCGCGGACAGCGCGCCGATGGCGCAGATGTCGTTGACCGCGAAGACGGCCGTCGGCCGCCGCGCACGGCTCAGCAGCCGGACCGTCGCCCGGTAGCCGCCCTCCTCGGTCATGTCGCTGCCCTCGACGACCGCCCCGTCCGCCAGGCCGTGCTCGCGCATCACCGCCTCGAAGCTGCGCCGGCGCAGCCCACCGACCGCCCCGTAGCCCGCGATGTGCGCGATGCGCCGGTGGCCGAGGCCGATGAGGTGCTCGGTGACCAGACGGGCGCCGCGCTCGTCGTCGTTGGCCACCACGTCCACCCCTGCGGGCGCCGGTTCGCGCGCCCCGGCGACCACCACCGGCAGCCGCTCGGCCGCCTCGGCGAGCGCCGCCGGATCGGGCAGGGTGCCGACCACGACCAGCCCGTCCACGCGCAGGTCCAGCAGGGGACCCGCGGGGTCCTGGCCGGTACGCCGGTTGAGGCGGGCGTCGGCCAGCAGCATGTGCAGGCCGTTGTCGTGCAGCAGGGAGTTCAGGCCGTCGAGCAGCTCGACGAACCAGGGGTTGCGCAGGTCGTTCAGCAGGACGCCGACCGTACGGGTGCGCTGTTCGCTGAGGCTGCGCGCGGCGGCGTTGGGCCGGTAGCCGAGCTCGCGCACGGCGCGCAGGACGGCCTCGCGCTTCTCCGGGCGCACCTGTTCGGAGCCCCGCAGCACCAGCGAGACCAGCGACTTCGAGACGCCGGCGCGGTCGGCCACGTCGCGGATGGTCGGGGGTCTCATGGGGATGGACCGTTCCATGCGTCCAGGGCGCTTGTCAAAGGCGGACGCCGCGCGGGAAGAGGGTTGACACGGGTCACGGCGGCGACCGAAGGTGACCCGGACAGAGAATGGACCGGTCCAATGAGGGGCTGCAATGGTGGACACGCTCGGCGTCGCCGTCGTCGGATTCGGCTGGATGGGGCGCGTGCACACACAGGCGTACGCCCGCCTCGCGCACCACTACCCGGACCTGCCCCTGCGCCCGGAGCTGGTGACCGTGGCCGAGGAGGTGCCCGGCCGGGCCGAGGAGGCCGCCGCGCGCTTCGGGTTCGCCTCGGCGACCCGGGACTGGCGCGAGGTGGCCGCCGACCCGCGCGTCCGGGCGGTCAGCGTCACCGCGCCGAACTTCCTGCACCGGGAGATCGGGGTGGCGATGGCCGAGGCCGGCAAGCACCTGTGGATCGAGAAGCCGGTCGGGCTGACCGCCGGGGACGCCCGGGCCGTGGCCGACGCGGCCGCCCGGGCCGGGGTGCGCTCCGCGGTCGGCTTCAACTACCGCAACGCGCCCGCCGTCGAGACCGCCCGCGACCTCATCGCGTCCGGTGACATCGGCACCGTGACCCATGTGCGCATCCGCCTGTTCAGCGACTACGCGGCCCATCCGCAGGGGGCGCTGACCTGGCGTTACGAGCGCGAGCGCGGCGGCAGCGGCGTGCTGGGCGACCTCGCCTCGCACGGCGTGGACCTCGCCCGCTTCCTGCTCGGTGACATCGCCGCACTGACCGCCGACACCGCGGTCTTCGTCCCCGAGCGGGCCCGGCCGACCGGCGCCACCGCCGGGCACACCCTCGCGACCGGCGAGCTCGGCCCGGTCGAGAACGAGGACTACGTCAACTGCCTGCTGCGGTTCGCCTCCGGGGCGCGCGGCGTGCTGGAGGCCTGCCGGGTCTCGGTCGGCGAGCAGAACAACTACGGCTTCGAGGTGCACGGCACGCGGGGCGCGGTGTTCTGGGACTTCCGGCGGATGGGCGAGCTGAGGGTCAGCCGCGGCACCGCCTACCAGGACCAGCCGGTCGCCACCGTCCATGTCGGGCCTGGTGACGGCGAGTTCGGCGCGTTCCAGCCGGGTGCCGCGAACGCGATGGGCTACGACGACCTCAAGGTCGTCGAGGCGTACCGGTTCCTGCGTTCGATCGCCGAGGGCACGTCGTACGGGGCCACCCTGGACGACGCGGTGCACAGCGCCGCCGTACTGGACGCGATGGTGCGCTCGGCGGGCAGCGGCACGTGGGTGGACGTGGTGGCGGAGGGCTGAGGGCGCGCCTCGGCGTGCCCGCCGAGGCGCCTCCCGATGGCCACCTCGACGGGCGCCGTCACCAGCCGGAGCCACACGGCGGCCTGGCCGTACGCCGGGGCGAGGGGCACACCGGCGACGAACACCACCACCGTCACCGCGGGGTCGACGAGGAACGGCCGGAAGCCCTCCGGCGGTCCCGCCGTGCCAGGCGGCCAGGGGCGCCGGGCCGGGACGAGGACCACAGCGAGGCCGGCGGCGCCGAGGGCGGCGACCGTCGCCGCGTACCCGGCGACCGACTCTGGCTCCCCGCCGTACTCGGAGAGGAGCTCGGTGGGAGAGGGCAGCAGGACCGCGACCCCCAGGCCGGCCCGGGCGGCGTACGCGCCCGGCCCCGTCCCCCGTCCGTCACCCGACCGGCGCCGGCATGTTGTACGGCGTCACCACCTGGATCGCCGACGGCACCGTCGGGCCGGCCAGCGGCAGCGCGCCGTGCGCCCGCATCACGACGTGGCACACCTCGCGCAGATCGTGCCGCAGATCGTGGTGGAGCACGACGGACAGCCGGTGCTCGCGCAGCAGCCGGGTGTTGTCCCCGTCGAGATCGTGGGCGACGAACACCGCGCACTCGCGTCCGAGGTCCTCGAAGGCGCGCAGGGTGGCGATGTTGCCGCCGCCGATGGAGTAGACGGCGCGGATCTCCGGATCGCGTTCCAGCGCGGCCCGGACCAGGTCGTACTGGGTGGCGTCCAGTCCGTGGCCCTCGGCGATCTCCACGAGGGTGCGCTCGGGGTGCAGGGTCCGCATGGCGCTGCGGAAGCCCATCTCGCGCTCCTCCTCGTTGCGGAAGAACCCGCTGCTGAGGCTGGTCAGCACATTGCCGGGCCGGTCCCCCAGCCACTGGCCCATGAGATAGGCGGCGGTGGCGCCCGCGGCCCGGTTGTCGATGCCGACGTAGGCGAGGCGGGCCGTGGCGGGAAGGTCCGTCACCAGGGTGACGACCGGGATGCCGGCGTCCACGAGCCGGGCGACGGCGGCGGTGACCTCGGGGACGTCCGGGGCCTTGAGGATGACGCCCTGTGAGCCGCGCCGGGCGATGCGGTCGAGCGTGCCGGTCAGTTCCGCGACCGGACCCGTCTCGCGGAAGTGGAAGCGGGAGCGCACCACGGCCGGGTGCAGGGACGGCAGTTCGGCCTCCAGGGCCGCGCGGACGGCCGTCGTGAACCGCTGCGGGGCCTGCACGACCATGTCGACCATGAAGGTACGGCCCTGGAGGCGGACCTGGGTGCGCTGGCGGTCCAGGTCCGCGATGGCCTGGTGGACCTCGCGCGCGGTGCTCTCGCGCACGCCTTTGCGGCCGTTCAGGACCCGGTCGACCGTGGCCTCGCTCAGACCGGCCTGACGTGCGATCTCCCGGATCGGGAAGGGATGGCCCATGCGACGGCTCCTGAGGGGTTTTTGATGGCTTCCTGCTGGTTGTTCGAGGGGATTGTCAGGACAAGAATGGCATCACCGAGCCGCCCCTGTCATCGAGAGGACGACGATGTCTCTCACCTCCTCGCACCGCCCGGTCCGGCTGTCCGAGCGCGACTGCGATCTCGCGGACTTGCGTGAGCTGGTCGAACGGACCACGGATCACGCCGACTACCCGTACGCCCGTGCCGTGGAGCAGGGCGTCCTCGTGTACGACAGCGACCGCCTGCGCGCGGCCGGCGACCCGCGGGACGTGCGGGCCGAGCTGGTGCACGCCCTCGCGGACGGGCCCGGCATCGTGGTCCTGGAGGGCGCCTTCCCCGACCCGGCGGTCGTCGACCGGCTGACCGCTGTGTTCGACGCGCTGATCGCCGAGCAGCGCGCCGCGGGCACCGCCGCAGGCGACCACTTCGCCCGGCCCGGCGCCAACGACCGGGTCTGGAACGCCCTGGAGAAGTCAGCCCTGTACGATCCCGCCGCGTTCGCCGACTACTACGCCAACGACATGCTCGCCCTGGTGTCGACGGCCTGGCTGGGTCCGGGCTACCAGGTCACCTCGCAGGTGAACGTGGTCAACCCGGGCGGCGCCGCGCAGACCGCGCACCGCGACTACCACCTGGGCTTCCTGTCCGCCGAGGCCGCGGCCGCCTACCCGGCGCACGTGCACAGGCTGTCCCCCGCGCTCACCCTCCAGGGCGCCGTCGCGCACTGCGACATGCCGGTGGAGTCCGGGCCGACGATGTACCTGCCCCACTCGCAGCGCTACGAGCCGGGCTACCTGGCCTGGCGGCTGCCCGCGTTCCAGGAGTACTTCGAGGCGCACCACGTGCAGCTCCCGCTCGCCAAGGGCGACGCGGTCTTCTTCAACCCGGCGCTGTTCCACGCCGCCGGCACCAACCGCTCGGCGGACATCCGGCGCACCGCCAACCTCCTGCAGGTGTCGTCCGCGTTCGGGCGGGCCATGGAGACGGTGGACCGCGAGGCCGTGGCCAACGCCGTCTACCCCGTGCTGCTGGACCGGGTCGCCGAGGGCGCCGGCGCGGCCTGGGCGGAGAACGTGATCGCCGCGAGCGCCGAGGGCTACCCGTTCCCCACCAACCTGGACAACGACCCGCCGGTCGACGGGCTGGCCCCGCCGTCCCAGGCGGACGTCGTGCGGCGGGCGCTCGCCGAGGGCCGGACGCCCGAGGCGCTGCGCGCGGAGCTGCGGGCCGGCGCCGAGCGGCGCAAGAGCTGACTGAAAGGACCCGGAACACCCATGGGACTTCTCGACGACAAGGTCGTCCTCGTCAACGGCGGCAGTCAGGGCGTCGGTGCCGCCGTCGCCCGGGCCGCCGTGCGCGAGGGGGCGGTCGTGGCCGTCACCGGGCGCCGCGCGGAGCCCGGTGAGGCCCTGGTGGCCGAGCTGACGGCCGCCGGGGGCAAGGCGCTGTTCATCCGCGCCGACCTCGCGGACGCCGAGCGGGCCAGGTCCTCGGTCGCCGAGGTCGTGGCCGCGTACGGCCGGATCGACTGCCTGGTCAACTCGGCGGGGCTGACGTCCCGGGGCACGCTCCTGGACACCACGCCCGAACTGTTCGACCAGCACATCGCGATCAACCTGAAGGCGCCGTTCTTCGCCATGCAGGCCGCCGTGGCCGACATGGTGGCGCGCGGGGCGCCCGGCACCGTCGTCAACATCATCACGTCCTCCGCGCACGGCGGGCAGCCGTTCCTGGCGCCGTACGTCGCCGCCAAGGCCGGTCTCGTGGGCCTCACCCGCAACGCCGCGCACGCGCACCGCTGGGACCGGATCCGGATCAACGGCCTGAACATCGGCTGGACGGCGACCGAGGGTGAGGACGTCACCCAGCGGACGTTCCACGCAGCGTCGGACGACTGGCGGGAGCGGGCCGCGGCGAAGCTGCCGATGGGCAAGCTCGGACAGCCCGACGAGATCGCCGACTTCGTGGTGCTCCTGCTGTCGGAGCGGTCCGGGGTGGTCACCGGATCGGTGATCGACTGGGACCAGAACGTCCTCGGCGGCCTCGACTAGCAGCGCGGCTCCTCCCCCCTCACTCACCCTGCTCGACAAGGAAGTTGAAGCATGCGTATCGGAATCCTCGGCCTCGGCCGTATCGGCGCCTTCCACGCCGAGACCCTCGCGGGGCTCGACGTGGTGGACTCCCTCGTCGTCACCGACCCGTTCGCGGACGCCGCCAAGGCCGCCGCGGAACGGTTCGGCGCCGAGGTCGTGGACTCACCGCAGGCCCTGCTGTCGGCGGGCGTGGACGGCATCGTCGTCGCCGCCGCGACCGACGCCCATCCCGCGCTGATCCTGGCCGGCGTCGAGGCGGGCGTCCCCGTCTTCTGCGAGAAGCCCGTCGCCCGCACCATGAGCGAGGGCGTCCAGGTCCTCAAGGCCGTCCAGGACAAGGACGTGCCCATCCAGATCGGCTACAACCGGCGCTTCGACGCCGGCTTCGTCGCCGCCCGGGCCGCCGTGCGCTCCGGTGAGCTGGGCGAGCTGCACACCGTGCGGTCGACGACGCTGGACCCGGCGCCGCCGCCGGCCGCGTACATCGCCGCCTCCGGCGGCATCTTCCGCGACTGCTCCGTCCACGACTTCGACATCATCCGCTGGGTGACCGGACGCGAGGTCGCGGAGGTGTACGCGGTCGGCGGCAACAAGGGCGCCGAGTACATCGCGGACGCGGGCGACGCCGACACCACCGGCGCGATCCTCACCCTGGACGACGGCACCATCGCGGTGGTCTCCAACTCGCGCCACAACGCGCGCGGCTACGACGTCCGTATGGAGATCCACGGCTTCGCGGACTCCATCGCGGTCGGCCTGGAGGACAAGCTGCCGCTGCGCTCGGTGGAGCCCGGCGTGACGTTCCCCGCGGGCACCCCGCACGACTTCTTCATGGACCGTTTCACCGACGCCTACCGCGCCGAACTCACGGCGTTCACCGAGGTCGTGGCCGGTTCCCGGCCGTCCCCCTGCACGGTCGAGGACGCCCTGGAGGCGGGCTGGATCGCGGACGCGTGCACGCTGTCGCTGCGCGAGCACCGCCCGGTGACGATCGACGAGGTGCGGCAGGGGTGACCGGGCCCGGACCCGAACCGCTGCGCGTCGGCGTCCTGGGTCCGGCCCGCGTCACCGGGCGCGCCCTCGTGGGTCCGGCCCGCGCGCCCGGCCACCGCCTCGTGGCGGTGGCCGGGCGCGACCGGTCCCGCGCCGATGCGTTCGCCCCCGCCCACGACGTCGAGCGGGTGGCCGCCTCCTACGCCGACCTGCCGGCCGACCCGGCCGTCGAGGTCGTATCCGACCCGCTCGTCAACGGCCTGCACGGCCCGTGGAACCTGGCGCCCTCGCGGCCGGCGAACACGTCCTGACGGAGAAGCCGTCGGCGAGCCAGCCGAGGAGGCCGCCGAGGTGGGCCGGGCGGCGGCGTCCCCGGGCACGGTCTTCACGGAGGCGTTCCCCTGCCTGTTCGGTCAGCGGGCGTACAGCCCCGGCCGCTCCACCAGTTCCACCGGCACCCGCCCGCCCTCCTCCAGTGCCCGTACGCCCGCCGCCGACACCGCCGACACCGCGTAGCCGTCCCAGGCGCTCGGGCCGGTGACCTCGTCCCGGCGGGTGGCGTCGACCCACGCCTGGACCTCGCGGTCGTAGGCGTCGGCGAAGCGTCGCAGGTAGTCCTGGGCGATGGTGCCGCCCCAGTGGCCGGCGGTCTGGGTGACCACGGCGTGGCCGTCGCCGACGCGGGCGGTGCCGCGTTCGCAGACGACCTCGGCCTGGACCTGGTACCCGAAGCCGCAGTTGACGAAGATCTCGACGTCGACGACGGCTCCGCCGTCCGTCTCGAAGACGACGAACTGGGGGTCGCGGACGCCGTCCGGCGCGTCGCCGGACGGCGTCGGGGTGAGCACGGTGACGGCCGTGATCTCGTGGCCGAGGAGCCAGCGGGTCACGTCCATCTCGTGCGCCACGGAGTCCTCGACAAGCATCGCGGACGTCCAGCCGGGCGGGCTCGCCACGTTGCGGTGCCGGTTGTGCAGCAGCAGCGGGCGGCCCAGCCGGCCCGTGTCCAGCAGGGCCTTCAGTTCCCGGTACTCGCTGTCGTAGCGCCGCATGAAGCCGACCTGGACCCGGCGCCGGCCGAGGGAGCACTCGGCCCGGACCACCCGCAGGGCGGCGGCCGGGTCCGGGGTGAGCGGCTTCTCGCAGAGCACCGGCAGGCCGTGCTCGAACGCCGCCATGAGCGCCGCCTCGTGGGCGGGGCCGGGCGAGGCGACGATCACCGCGTCGACGTCGGGCGACGCCATTGCGGCGGCCGGGTCGGTGTGCACGGCGCAGCCGTCGACCCGGGACGCGACGGCCTCGGCGCGTTCCCGGTCGACGTCCACCACGGCGGTCACGCGGGCCCCGCTGACAGTCTCCTGGACGCGGCGCACATGGTCGGCGCCCATCCTCCCGGTGCCGATGACGGCGACGCCCAGGTCGTCCCGACGGTGGGGCATGGAGATCGGCGTCCTCTCGGGGCGTCAGGCGCCGCAGGACCTCAGGAACCTGCGGGTGCGGACCGCGATGGGCAGGGGCTTGTCCGGCTCGCAGGGGTACATGTCCTGCTCGACGATCGCGAACAGGTCGACGTCCAGCTTCTGCGCGGCCTGCAGGACCGAGCCGAGCTCCGGCACACCGGCCGGGGGCTCGCACATGACGCCGCGCGCCACGGCCGGTCCGAACGGGATCCCGTTCTTCACGACGTCCGCGAGGATCTCCGGATCCACCTGCTTGAGGTGCAGATAGCCGATGCGCTCGCCGTAGGTCTCGATCAGTTTGACGCTGTCGCCGCCGCAGTAGGCGTAGTGCCCGGTGTCCAGGCAGAGGTTGACGAGGTCGGAGTCGGTCGAGTCGAGGAACCGTTCGACGTGCGCCTCGGTGTCGATGTGGGTGTCGGCGTGCGGGTGCACGACGATGTCCAGCCCGAACCGCTCGCGCACCTCGCGGCCGAGCCGCTCCATGCCCTGGGTGAGGTGCCCCCACTGCTCGGCGGTGAGCTCGGAGGGCTCCAGGATCTCCGCGGTCTTGTCGTCGCGCCAGAAGGACGGGATGACGACGAGGTGCTTCGCCCCCATGGCCTGGGTGAGCGAGGCGACCTCGCTGACGTGCTCCCAGGTGGAGTCCCAGACGGCGGGGCCTCGGTGCAGCCCGGTGAAGATCGTGCCGGCCGAGACCTTGAGGCCGCGCCGGGCGATCTCGTCGGTCAGCCGGGCCGGGTCGGTGGGCAGATAGCCGTACGGTCCCAGCTCGATCCAGTCGTAGCCGGCCTCTGCGACCTCGTCGAGGAAGCGGTCCCAGGGCACCTGGGCCGGGTCGTCGGGGAACCAGACGCCCCAGGAGTCGGGGGCCGAGCCCACCCGGATACGGTCCAGCGCAGGGGGCATGTCAGGACTTCCCTTCCGAGGGGGCCACGGGTGCGGTGAGGGCGTCGGCTTCCGGGAGCTCCTCCACGTCGACGCCGCGGACCTGCGACAGCTCGTGCTTGAGCGCGGCGAGTTCGGTGCCGCCGGCCATGTGGTTGGTGAGCTCTTCGAGGCTGACCTCGTCGCGGGAGGCGCTGAGCTCCATGGTGCCCAGGCGCAGGACGCTGAAGTGGTCGCCGACCATGTAGGCGTGGTGCGGGTTGTGGGTGATGAAGATGACGCCGAGGCCGCGGTCGCGAGCGGCGGCGATGTACTTCAGGACCACGCCGGACTGCTTGACGCCGAGAGCGGCGGTGGGCTCGTCCAGGATGAGGACGCGGGCGCCGAAGTAGACGGCTCGGGCGATGGCCACGCACTGGCGCTGGCCGCCGGAGAGGGTGCCGATGGGCTGCTCCAGGTCGTCCAGGACGATGCCCATGTTGCGCAGTTCCTCGTCGGCGGTCCTCTTCATCCGCTGGATGTCGAGCCGGCGCAGGGGCCAGGGGCCCTTGGTCATCTCGGAGCCGAGGAAGAAGTTGCGCCAGACCGGCATCAGCGGGACGACGGCGAGGTCCTGGTAGACGGTGGCGATGCCCTTGTCGAGGGCCTCGCGCGGGGTGGAGAAACGCACCGGTGCGCCGTCGACGAGGAACTCGCCCTCGGTGTGCTGGTGCAGCCCCGAGATGATCTTGATCAGGGTGGACTTGCCGGCCCCGTTGTCGCCCAGGACGCAGGTGACCTGGCTGGGGAAGACCTTCAGGTCGACGCCGTGCAGGGCACGGATGTTGCCGTAGGACTTGCCCGCGCCGCGCAGTTCCACGAGCGGGGCGTCCCCCTCGGGGGTCCGGTCCTTCATCACGGCACCCTCGGTGCCGGTTCCTTCGGTGGTCATGTCGGTCACCTCCTGGTCGCCGTGCGCTGGACCCACTGGTTGATGAGGACGGCGCCGAGGAGCATCACGCCGAGGAACGCCTTGAACCAGTCGGGGTTCCAGCCGGCGTAGACGATGCCCTGCTGGACCATGCCGAACATGAAGGCGCCGAAGACCGGGCCGATGGCCGAGCCCGCTCCGCCGGTGAGCAGGCAGCCGCCGATGACCGCCGCCGCGATGTAGATGAGCTCCTGGCCGACGCCCTCGCCGGACTGCACGGTGTTGAACGAGAACAGCTGGTGCATGCCGACGAACCAGGCTCCGAACCCGACCAGCATGAACAGGGAGATCTTGGTGAAGGTGACGGGCACACCGACAGCCCGCGCGCTGTCCTTGTTGCCGCCGACGGCGAAGATCCAGTTGCCGTACCTGGTGCGCAGCAGCACCCAGGTGGCCAGGGCCGCGAAGACCAGCCACCAGACGACGGTGATCTTCACGTTGACGCCGCCGACCTCGAAGGACGAGGCGAAGAGCGCCTTGGCCTGGTCGAAGCCGTCCATGTCGCTGATGTCGTCCGTGGCGACGTTCCCGGTGACCAGCTTGGTCACCGCGAGGTTGACGCCCTGGAGGATCAGGAAGGTGCCCAGGGTGACGAGGAAGCTCGGCAGCCCGGTCTTGACCAGCATCCAGCCGTTGAAGAGGCCGACCGCCAGGGAGACGACGAGGGCGACGATCACACCGACCCAGACGTTCATCGTCAGCTGGTAGCTGACCATGCTCGCGGTCAGGGCCGAGGTGATCACGGCGACGCCCGCCGAGAGGTCGAACTCGCCGCCGATCATCAGCAGGGCCACGGGCAGCGCCATGATCCCGATGGTCGACGACTGGTACAGGATGTTCGCCATCGAGCTGCCGTCGCGCACGGCGGGTGCCGCGATGAGGAAGAAGACCAGCACCGCGACGGCGCCGAGGAAGACGCCCACCTCGGGCCGGGCCAGCAGACGCAGCGCCAGCGGGCGCCGGGCGGTCCGCCCGTCGGTCTCCTTGCCCGGGCCGGGGGCCGGCGGTGTGGTCACCGCCGGCTCAGCCTGTCGGGTCATGCTCATCACCGGGTGCCCTTCGCGGCGAACTTGTCGATGGTCTCGACGTTCGACTTGTCGACGAACGCCGGGCCGGTCAGCACCGGCGCCTCGCCGCCGCCCATGTAGTTGCCGTTGTTCTTGTACAGCCACAGGGAGTCGATCGCCAGGTAGCCCTGGAGGTAGGGCTGCTGGTCGACCGCGAACTCGATGTCGCCCTTGCCGATCGCCTTGGTCAGGTCCTTGTTGAGGTCGAAGGTCGCGACCTTCGCCTTGCTGCCGGCCTCGGACACCGACTGCACCGACGTCAGCGCGAACGGGGCGCCGAGGGCGACGACGTAGTCGATGTCGCTGTCCGTCTTCAGTTTGGCGGTGATCGTGGACTTCACGCTCGGCATGTCCGTGCCATTGACGTTCAGCGTCTCCAGGGAGCCCTCGAACGTCTTCTTCACACCGTCGCAGCGCTGGGTGAGTCCGATGTTGCCCTGCTCCTGGATGACACAGACGGCCTTCTTGGCGCCGGACTCGTTCAGCCGCTTGCCGAGGGCCTCGCCGGCCACCGTCTCGTCCTGGCCGAAGAACTCCGTCAGGCCGAGCTTCTGCCACTCGCTGACGCCGGAGTTCAGGCCGACGACGGGGATGTTCTGCGCCTTGGCCTTGCCGACGACCTCCTTGAGGGCGTCCGGCTTGGCCAGGGTTATCGCGATGCCGTCGACCTTCTGGTCGATGGCGTTCTGCACCAGGTTGGCCTGGCTCCCGGCGTTGGGGTCGGCGGAGTAGATCAGCTTGATGTTGTCCTTGGCGGCGGCCGCCTCGGCGCCCTTGCGGACGATGTCCCAGAAGGTGTCGCCGGGCGACTGGTGCGTCACCAGGGCGACCGTCATCCGGGGCGTGTCGGCCTTGCCCGCAGAGGCGTTCGCCCCGCCCTCGTCGGCCTCCTTGCCGCCGGAGCTGCTGGAGCAGCCTGCGAGGGTGAGCGCGGCCGCGGCGGCCACGGCCACGACGGAGGCCAGCTTGCGCGAGCGGGGGTAAGAGCGGTCCATCTTTCCAGCACCTCACTGTGCGACGGGTGTGCGACGGGGGGAAAGGGTGATCACCGGGTTACACGGTCCGGGCCTTCCCTGGGCCGGGCAGTGTGCCGTGGAACACGACGGTTGCGCTGGGACGGGATCAAATCCCTAGATGCGCCCGCTGTCAATACTTTGTTAAGACATTATTTCAGGCTCAGGTCCGAATGTAAGTACAAAGTATTGACAGCATCGGTCTCCGCGTCCTACACCTGGGAGGCGGCAGGCCCCTCGGGACCCGCACCCCCTGTCCAGCTCTAGGAGCGTCACGCATGGCCGAGACAGCCAAGCCCTTCGACTTGATCACGATGGGAAGAATAGGAGTCGACCTCTACCCCCTGCAGTCCGGCCTCCCTCTGGAGCGGGTGGAGACGTTCGGCAAGTTCCTCGGAGGGTCGGCCGCCAACGTCGCCGTCGCCGCCGCCCGGCTCGGCCGCCGCACCGCCGTGATCACGCGCACCGGAGCCGACCCGTTCGGCGCGTACCTGCACGAGGCGCTGAAGGACTTCGGCGTGGACGACCGCTGGGTGACCCCGGTCGCCGCCCACCCGACCCCCGTGACGTTCTGCGAGATCTTCCCGCCCGACGACTTCCCGCTGTACTTCTACCGGCAGCCCAAGGCGCCCGACCTGGAGATCCGCACCGACGAGCTGGACCTCGACGCGATCGCCGCGGCCCGGGTCTTCTGGATCACCGGCACCGGCCTGAGCGAGGAGCCCAGCCGTACGGCGACGCTCGCGGCCCTCGCCCACCGCGCCAAGGCCGGCGTCACGGTCTTCGACCTCGACTGGCGCCCCATGTTCTGGCGCGACCCCGACCAGGCGCGCCCGTACTACGCCGAGGCCCTGCGGCACGCCACCGTCGCCGTCGGCAACCTCGACGAGTGCGAGGTCGCCACCGGCGTCCGCGAGCCGCAGGCATGCGCGGAGGCCCTGCTCGCGGCCGGCGTCGAGCTGGCGGTCGTCAAGCAGGGCCCCAAGGGCGTGCTGGCGGTCCACCGCGACGGCACCCGCGCCGAGGTGCCGCCGGTGCCGGTGGAGGTCGCCAACGGGCTGGGGGCGGGCGACGCCTTCGGCGGCTCCCTGGTCCACGGCCTGCTGGCCGGCTGGGACCTGGAGCAAACCGTGCGGCACGCCAACGCCGCCGGGGCCCTCGTCGCCTCCCGCCTCGCCTGCTCCTCCGCCATGCCCACCGGGTCCGAGGTCGCGGACCTCCTCGCCCGGGCGTCGTGAGCGCCCGCCGAGCCACCCCTGAACGGAGCTTTCGTTGAGTCTCTCCATCCCCGACCTCACCGCGGTCAGAGCCCGGCACCCCGAGGCGATCGCGGAGGCCGCCGCCCGGCGGGTGCGCCGCCCGCTGATCGGCGCGAGCGGGCGCCTGATGATCGTGGCCGCCGACCATCCGGCCCGCGGCGCCCTCGGCGTGGGCGACCGGCGCCTCGCCATGGCCAACCGGGCCGAGCTGCTGGAACGTCTCTGCATAGCGCTGTCCCGGCCCGGCGTCGACGGGGTCCTGGCCACGGCCGACATCCTGGAGGACCTGCTGCTCCTCGGCGTCCTCGACGGCAAGGTCGTCATGGGCTCCATGAACCGGGGCGGCCTGGCCGGCGCCTCCTTCGAGATGGACGACCGCTTCACCGGGCACCGCGCCGAGGACATCGAGCGGATGCGGTTCGACGCGGGCAAGCTGCTGGTCCGCATCGACCTCTCCGACCCCGGCTCCCTGACCACGCTGGAGGCCTCGGCCCGCGCCGTCGACGCCATGGCCGCGCGCAAGCTGCCGATGTTCGTCGAGCCCTTCGTCTCCCGGCGCGTCGACGGCAAGGTCCGCAACGACCTGTCCGCCGAGGCCGTCACCCGCTCGATCGCCATCGCCTCCGGCCTGGGCGGCACCTCCGCCTACACCTGGCTGAAGCTGCCGGTCACCGACGACCCCGACCACATGGCCGAGGTCCTGGAGACCTCCACGCTGCCCGTGGTCCTGCTCGGCGGCGAGGTGGGCGGCGACCAGGAGGGGGCGTACGACCGCTGGCGCAAGGCGCTCCGGCTGCCCACGGTCCAGGGCATGGTCGTCGGCCGCTCGCTGCTCTACCCGGCCGAGGGCACTGTGGAGACGGCGGTGGACACGGCCGTCGGCCTGTTGTGACACGCACTGCGACGCGGAGGAACGACTGTGACGCTCGATGACGCGACGACGTACCACCTCCCCGCGGGAAAGGCGCTCGGCGGCCCGTACGTCGTCGACGTCACCCCGGAGAAGGCCCGCTGGGGGTACTCCAGCCTGCGGGTCCTGGAGCTGCCGCCCGGCGGCACGCACACCTTGGAGACCGGCGACAGCGAGTGGATCGTCCTGCCGCTGGCCGGCGGCTGCACGGTGACGGCCACCGACGACTTCGGCCACGACACCTTCACGCTCACCGGCCGTGAGAGCGTGTTCGGCGCCGTCACCGACTTCGCCTACGTCCCGCGCGACGCCCGGGCGACCGTCTCCTCCGCGGGCGGCGGGCGGTTCGCGCTGACCGGGGCGCGCTGCGACCGGCGGCTGCCGGCCCGCTACGGACCGGCCTCAGCGGTCCCGGTGGAGCTGCGGGGCACCGGCAGCAGCAGCCGCCAGGTGAACAACTTCGGCGCGGCCGGGGTCTTCGAGTGCGACAAGCTCATCGCGGTCGAGGTGATCACGCCCGGCGGCAACTGGTCGTCGTTCCCGCCGCACAAGCACGACGAGCACCGGCCCGGCGAGGAGTCGGTCCTCGAGGAGATCTACTACTTCGAGTTCGCCGGCCACGAGGGCACCCCCGGCCTCGGCTACCAGCGCGTCTCGCCGTCCGGCCGCGGCCGCGGCACCGACGTCCTCGCGGAGGTCCGCGACGGCGACGTCGTACTGATCCCCGACGGCTGGCACGGGCCGTCCATGGCGGTGCCCGGCCACCACATGTACTACCTGAACGTCATGGCGGGCCCCGAGGACGAGCGCGCCTGGCTGATCTGCGACCACCCCGACCACGCCTGGATCCGCGGCACCTGGCCGGACCAGCCCGTCGACCCCCGTCTGCCCCTCTACACCGCCCCGTCCCAGTGAGGTCACCGATGAGCTCAGCCACCGTCCGCCTGACCGTCGCCCAGGCTCTGGTGCGGTTCCTGTCCGCCCAGTACACCGAGCGCGACGGTGTACGTCACCGGCTGATCGCCGGCACCTGGGGCATCTTCGGGCACGGCAACGTGGCCGGCGTGGGCCAGGCGCTGCTGGAGGCGGGCGAGGACACCATGCCGTACCACCAGGGGCGCAACGAGCAGTCCATGGTGCACGCGGCCGTCGGCCACGCCCGCCAGCTCAACCGGCTCTCCGCGCAGGCCGTGACGACGTCGATCGGCCCCGGCGCCACCAACCTGGTCACCGGGGCGGCCCTCGCCACCATCAACCGCCTGCCGGTCCTGCTGCTGCCCGGCGACTACTTCGCCTCGCACGCCCCGGACCCGCTGCTCCAGCAGCTGGAGCACCCGACCGAGGCGGACGTGTCGGTCAACGACACACTGCGCCCCGTCTCCCGGTACTTCGACCGGATCACCCGCCCCGAGGCCCTGATCCCGTCCGCGCTGCACGCCATGCGGGTGCTCGCCGACCCCGCCGAGACCGGCGCGGTGACGCTGGCCCTCCCCCAGGACGTCCAGGCGGAGGCGTACGACTGGCCGCGGGAGTTCCTCGCCGAGCGCGTCTGGCCCGTACGGCGTCCCGCGCCGGACCCGGCCGAGCTGGCGGCGGCCGTCGAGGCGGTCCGCTCCGCGCGGCGCCCGCTGCTCGTCGCGGGCGGCGGCGTGCACCACAGCGAGGCCGAGGAGGCGCTGCGGGCCTTCGCCGAGGCGACCGGCGTCCCGGTGGCGTCGACGCAGGCGGGCAAGGGCTCACTGCGCTACGACCACCCGGCCGACCTCGGCGGCATCGGCCACACCGGCACCTCGGCGAGCGACGACATCGCCCGCACCGCGGACCTGGTGATCGGCGTCGGCACGCGGTACACCGACTTCACGACGGCGTCCGGCACCCTCTTCCAGAACCCGGACGTGCGGTTCCTGAACGTCAACATCACCGGCTTCGACGCGCACAAGCTGTCCGCGCGGACGCTGGTGTGCGACGCGCGGTCCGGGCTCACGGCCCTCACCGAGGCGCTCGCCGGGCACCGGGTGGACGCCGCGTACGAGGCCGAGTACCGGGCCGGCCGGGAGCGCTGGGACGCGGTCGTCGAGGCCGCCTACCGCGCCGGCGACGACACGGCCGTCCCGACGCAGACGCAGGTGCTGGGCGCGCTCGACGCGGTCGTCGGCGACGACGACGTGGTGATCAACGCGGCCGGTTCGCTGCCGGGCGACCTGCACAAGCTGTGGCGCGCGCGCTCGCCGCGCCAGTACCACCTGGAGTACGGCTACTCCTGCATGGGCTACGAGATCCCGGCCGCGATCGGCGTCCAGCAGGCCGCGCCGGGCACCCCGGTGTGGGCCCTGGTCGGCGACGGCACGTATCTGATGATGCCGACGGAGATCGTGACCGCCGTGCAGGAGGGCCTGCCGGTCAACGTCGTCCTGATCCAGAACCACGGCTACGCCTCCATCGGCGGCCTGTCCGCCGAGACCGGCGGCGAGCGGTTCGGCACCGCCTACCGCTACCGGGCCGCCGACGGCACCTTCACCGGCGCCCCGCTGCCCGTGGACCTGGCCGCCAACGCGGCCAGCCTCGGCATGGAGGTGCTGCGCGCCAAGACCGTGGGCGAGCTGTGCGAGGCACTGGCCGCGGCCCGTGCCTCGGACCGGCCGACCTGCGTGTACGTCGAGACGGACGTGACGCGGTCGACCTCGCCGGGCGCCGAGGCGTGGTGGGACGTCCCCGTCGCCGAGGTCGCCGGACGCGAGGCCGCCGTCGAGGCCCGCGAACGCTACGACCGGCAGGTCACCGCCCGCCGCCACCATCTCTGAGCCCCTTCCCCGCTCCCCCCGAAAGGCCCCGCAACCCATGAAGACCCTCACCCACTGGATCGACGGCAAGCCCGTCGAGAGCACGTCCGGCCGCTACGGCCCCGTCTACGACCCCGCCACCGGCGCCCAGGAGAAGCAGGTCGGCCTCGCGACCGTGGAGGAGGTGGACGCGGCGGTCGCCTCGGCGAGGACGGCGTTCGAGAGCTGGGGGCAGTCGTCGCTGGCCCGGCGCACCGCGATCCTGTTCAAGTACCGCGAACTGCTCGACGCGCACCGCGACGAGCTGGCCCGGCTGATCACCGCCGAGCACGGCAAGGTGCACTCCGACGCGCTCGGCGAGGTCGCGCGCGGACTGGAGATCGTCGAACTGGCCTGCGGGATCTCCGTGCAGCTCAAGGGCGAGCTGTCGACGCAGGTGTCGAACCGGGTGGACGTGGCGTCGATCCGGCAGCCGCTGGGCGTGGTCGCCGGCATCACGCCGTTCAACTTCCCGGCCATGGTGCCGATGTGGATGTTCCCGCTGGCGATCGCGTGCGGCAACACCTTCGTGCTGAAGCCCAGCGAGAAGGACCCTTCGGCGTCCCTGCTGCTGGCCCGGCTGGCCGCCGAGGCGGGGCTGCCGGAGGGGGTGCTGAACGTCGTGCAGGGCGACAAGGTGGCCGTCGACCGGCTCCTGGAGCACCCCGACGTGGAGGCGGTGTCCTTCGTCGGCTCGACGCCGATCGCGAAGTACATCCAGCTCAAGGCCGTCGAGCACGGCAAGCGCGTGCAGGCGCTCGGCGGCGCCAAGAACCACATGCTGGTGCTGCCCGACGCCGACCTGGACCTCGCCGCCGACCAGGCGATCAACGCGGCGTACGGTTCGGCGGGCGAGCGCTGCATGGCGGTCTCGGTCGTGGTCGCGGTCGGCGGCACCGGGGACGAGCTGGTCGCGAAGATCGCCGAGCGGGCGCGGAACCTGCGCGTCGGCCCGGGCGACGACCCGGCCTCCGAGATGGGCCCGCTGATCACCCGTGAGCACCGCGACGCGGTGGCGTCGTACGTGGCGTCGGCCGCCGCGCAGGGCGCGGAGGTCGTCGTGGACGGCACCGGCCACACGGTCGAGGGGCACGAGGACGGCTTCTTCCTCGGCGTCTCGCTGCTGGACCGGGTGCCGCTGACGGCGGACGCGTACCGGGACGAGATCTTCGGCCCGGTGCTGTGCGTGGTGCGCGCGGAGACGTACGAGGACGGCCTGAAGCTGATCAACGACTCGCGCTGGGGCAACGGCACCGCCATCTTCACCCGCGACGGCGGCGCGGCCCGCCGCTTCCAGCTGGAGGTGAAGGCGGGAATGGTCGGCGTGAACGTGCCGATCCCGGTGCCCGTCGGCTACCACTCCTTCGGCGGCTGGAAGGACTCCCTCTTCGGCGACCTGCACGTCTACGGCAACGACGGCATCGCCTTCTACACCCAGGGAAAGGTGATCACCACCCGCTGGCCGGACCCGTCCGACGGCGGTATCAACCTCGGTTTCCCCAGCAACTCCTGACCCGGACAGGGAGGTTCGTCCGATGGCGAGGACCCGCGGCGCCGCCGGTGCCGGATCCGTCTCCGCGCTGGACCCGCTGGGCTTCGTCCTGGACCGGGGCAGTCCGGTGCCGCTGTACCACCAGCTCGCGCAGCAGCTGGAGGCGGCGATCACCCGCGGGTCGCTCGCCCCGGGCGACCTCCTGGGCAACGAGGTCGACCTGTCGGTGCGGCTGGGCCTGTCCCGGCCCACCGTCCGGCAGGCCATCCAGTCGCTGGTCGACAAGGGGCTGCTGGTCCGGCGGCGCGGGGTGGGCACGCAGGTGGTGCACAGCCAGGTGAAACGCCCCCTGGAGCTGAGCAGCCTCTACGACGACCTGGAGGCGGCCGGGCAGGGCCCGACGACGGGGGTCGTCCGCAACGAACGCGTCCCGGCGCCCGCCGACGTGGCCGCCGCGCTCGGTGTCGCGCAGGGCGCCGAGGTCACGGTCCTGGAGCGGCTGCGCAGCACGCACGGCCAGCCGGTGGCCATCCTGTGCAACTACCTGCCGGCGGATCTGCTCGACCTGGACACGGCCCGGCTGGAGGCGACCGGCCTGTACCGGATGATGCGGGCGGTCGGCATCACCCTGCACAGCGCCCACCAGACGGTGGGCGCGCGCCGCGCCACCGCCGAGGAGGGCGCCCGCCTCGGCGAACGGGAGGGCGCGGCCCTGCTGACGATGCAGCGCACGGCGTACGACGACACCGGGCGGGCGGTGGAGTACGGGAGGCACATCTACCGGGCGTCGCGGTACGCGTTCGACTTCCAGTTGATGGTCAGGTCCTGAGACCCGCGGTGAAGGGCGTGACCGGCCGCTGCAGCGGCCGGCCGTCCACCGTGATGTCCACGGCCTCGTTGTAGAAGGCCAGGAGCCCCTTGACGGGCGCGACCGCCGCCAGCGGCTCGGCGTAGCTCCACACGATGTTCCGCGGCACGTCGCCTTCGGCGCGCCAGGTCCAGTACCCGGCGATGCCCTTGTACGGGCAGCGGGTGCTGTGGTCGGTGGGCTCGAAGAGGTCGAGGCGGACGTCCTCGCGGGGCAGGTAGTAGCGCGTCGGGAGGCCGGTCTCGAAGAGCAGGACCGGGCGACGCGTGTCCGCGACGACCGTGCCGTCGATCTCCACCCGTACATGGCGGCTGCTGGGCATGGCGTCCACCCGTTTGTGGGGGTCGCGGGGGTGGACGAAGATCTCCTCGTCCTCCTCGTACCAGTGGTCCAGCCCGCTCCGCCTCCGCAGGAACCACTCGAACGCGATGTGTCCGGCCAGGTCCCCGGCGGGGAAGGTCCACGCCGCGTTCTCGACCGGCTCGCCACCGGTGTCGAGGTCGTAGAAGATCTGTGAGCCGGTGTGCCTGCCCGGCGTCGGGTGCCTCGCCGGGCGCAGGAGGTCCGTGCGGACCTCCTCACGGGGGAAGGCGTAGCACGGCACCGGAAGATCCGGTTCCCAGACCAGGACAGGGTGCCGGCTGTCGACGACGGTGACGTCGCCCTTCCGGCCGCGGACCCAGCGCTCGCTGGGCTCCCAGAGGAGGCCTTCGGGGGTCGTCCGCACGGACCGCTCGGTGGGGAACAGGGGCATGGCCCACTCTCCTTCGGCTCCTCCCCCGGAGCGTACCTCCGCCGTGGCCGGTCGGCAGGCGGCCGCCGCATCACCGCCGGACCGGGTCTCGCGGCACGGGCCCCATGAACCGCACCTCCCGTCCCACCCCGACGCGACCGTCAGCGGCGAGGGCGGTTCACTTCGCGAACGGCCCCTCCAGCGCAGCCCACTGAAGCAGCATGATCGTCTTGGCGTCGGCGATCTCCCCCGTGCGGATCATCTCCAGGGCCCGCCGGAAGGGCACTTCGACGATCTCGATGTCCTCGCCCTCCTCCTCCAGCCCCCCGCCCTCGTGGGTACGGGTCGACGGGCCGTACTCGGCGGCGTAGAAGCTCACGCGTTCGGTGACCGAACCGGGGCTCATGTAGACGTCGAAGACGTGCTGGACGGCGCCGATGGTGTGCCCGGTCTCCTCGACCACCTCGCGGCGCACGGCGATCTCCGGGTGCTCGTCGTCCTCGTCGAGCAGTCCGCCCGGGGTCTCGACCAGCATGCCGTCGGGGTGGCCGTTGACGTAGACGGGGAAGCGGAACTGCCGGGTGAGCAGGACGGTCTCGCGCGTGGCGTCGTACAGCAGCATGGTGGCCCCGTTGCCCCGGTCGTGGGTCTCGCGCTGCTGGGTCGTCCAGGTGCCGTCGGCGTGCCGGAAGTCGAAGGTGGTGGTGCGCTCGACGTACCAGTGGCTGGACAGCAGCTGCACGTCGCGGACCCGGACCCGGGGGTTGCCGGTGAGGTCCCGGCCGGCCTGGTCGAGTCCGGTGCGGCCGCGGCGGTCGGGGGTGTCAATGCCGGCGGTCATCGGGCACCGGCCGGATGGCTGAGCGAGTTGGTCATAGCCCGATTCCACCATCCCGGCCCCACCCGCGCCGCCGGACCCGGCACACCGCCGAAAGCGGTCAGCGGGCCCGCCGCGAACGGCGGACCCGCTGATCGAAACCGTCGGGACGACAGGATTTGAACCTGCGACCCCTTGACCCCCAGTCAAGTGCGCTACCAAGCTGCGCCACGTCCCGGTGCCTGCCGCGCGGAGCACCGCGCGCTCGGGCGGACAGCACTTTACCCCACTCCGTCCCCCGCGCCGAAGCGGCCGTCCGTGTCGGACGGGCGGGGGGGGGACAATCGGGTGCATGAGCAGCACATCGTCGGGACGAGGACAGGCCACGGCGCGGGACCGGGACGCGGAGGGCCGCGCACGCAACGCACGGCCCCGGGACGGGCTGGGGCGCCCGCTGCCGTACGGCGCGGACGGGGTCGCCCGGCAGCCCGAGGGGGTCGTGCGCACGCCCGGGGAGACCGTCGTCGAGGCGCAGGAGCTGCTGGACGCGGGAAAGCCGTTCCACGCGCACGAGGTGTTCGAGGACGCCTGGAAGTCGGGTCCCGAGGCCGAGCGGGCCCTGTGGCGGGGGCTGGCGCAGCTCGCCGTGGGGCTCACGCACGCGGCCCGCGGGAACGTGACCGGCGGGGCGCGGCTGCTGCGGCGCGGGGCCGGTGCCGTGGAGGAGTGGGGAGCGCGGGCCGGGGTGGAGCGGCCGTACGGGCTGGACCCGGCGGCCCTGGCGGCGTGGGCGCGGGAGCTCGCGGACGACGTGGAGCGGGACGGCCGTCCCGTCGACGCGCGGGAGCGGGCGCCGAGGCTGCGGGGAGCGGCGTAGCGGGCGGCGCGGACGCGGTGTCGGGGCTCCCGGCGGGGTGCGGCAGACTTCGGGCGTGCGAACCATTCATGTGATCGGCATCGGCGCGGGCGATCCCGAGCAGCTGACGCTCCAGGCGGTCAGGGCGCTGCGGGACACGGACGTGTTCTTCATCCTCGACAAGGGCGAGGTGAAGTCGGACCTCACCGGGCTGCGCCGGGACCTGCTCGACGCGCATGTGCCGGAGGGGACGTACCGGGTCGTCGAGGCGCGGGACCCCGAGCGGGACCGCTCGGCCGGCGGCGCCGCGTACTCCCCGGCGGTCGGCGACTGGCGCAGCGCGCGGGCCGGGATCTACGCGCGGCTGATCGCCGAGGAGCTGGGCGCGGAGGAGACGGGCGCGTTCCTGGTGTGGGGCGATCCCGCGCTGTACGACAGCACGCTCGCGATCCTGGAGGAGGTGCTGGCGTCGGGGACGGTCGCCTTCGCGTACGACGTCGTGCCCGGCATCAGCAGTGTCTCCTCGCTGGCCGCCCGGCACCGCACGGGCCTGAACCGGGTGGCGCGGCCGGTGCAGATCACCACGGGGCGGCGGCTGGCCGAGGGGTTCCCGCAGGGCGTGGACGACCTGGTGGTGATGCTCGACGCGCACCAGGCGTTCCGGCAGTACGCCGGTGAGGACATCGACATCTACTGGGGCGCCTACCTGGGGACGCCCGACGAGATCCTGGTCTCGGGCCCGATAGCCGAGGCCGCGCCCCGCATCGAGCGGTTGCGGGCGGAGGCGCGGGAGCGCAAGGGGTGGATCATGGACACCTATCTGCTGCGCAGGAACCCGAGGGAGCGGTAGGGCGCTCCGGCTCCCGCGATGTCCGTTGCCTGGGGGCCTGCCGGCGCCAGTAACTCCTCCGAGGGCCAGGCGGTGGACCACTGCGACGGCGCGGGCTTCGAGACGCTGTCCCGGTGACGGTCACGTGGTCCGGTCGTCCAGGCCGAGTCGTTCCAGGACGCTCCGCACATCCGGTACCGCCTCCACTCCCTCCGGGAGCGCGGGGCGGCGTACGACCACCACGGGGAGGCCGAGCCGGCGGGCGGCCGTGAGTTTGGGCGCGGTCGCCGTGCCGCCGCTGTCCTTGGTGACGAGCACGTCGATGCGGTGGCCGCGCAGCAGGTCCGTCTCGCCGGGCACGGTGAACGGGCCGCGCGCCAGCAGCACTTCGGTGCGCGGCGGCATGGGCGGCTCGGGCGCTTCGACGCAGCGGACGACGAAGCGCAGGTCGGTGAGGTGGGCGAAGGCGGCCAGGCCCAGGCGGCCGGTGGTGAGCAGCACGCTCGGTCCGAGGTCCGGCAGGAGCACGGCGGCGTCGTCCAGGGAGGCGGCCTCGTGCCAGCGGTCGCCGGGCTCGGGGCGCCAGCCGGGACGGCGCAGCACCACGGCCGGGACGCCGGTGGCGCGGGCGGCGCGCACCGCGTTCGCGGTGATCGACACGGCGAAGGGGTGGGTGGCGTCGACGACGGTCCCGACGTGTTCGGCGCGCAGCCAGGCGGCCAGACCGTCGGCGCCGCCGAAGCCCCCGACGCGTACGTCCCCCGCGACCGCGCCCGGGCGGGACACGCGTCCGGCGAGCGAGGTGGTGACACGCACGCCGGGGTGTGCCGCGAGCACGGCGGCGAGTTCGCGGGCCTCGGTGGTGCCGCCGAGGACCAGGATGTGACGGAAGGACATGGGGCGAGCGTACGAGGCGGGCCGCCGGGGCCGGTCGGCGCCCGCAGCGGGCGAACAGCCCTGACCTCGGACGAACACTATGAACACAACGGCCGGACCGTGGTGGACGCGCCCGCCCGCTCCCTAGCATCGCCGCGCACGGCTCGACGAGGCGTCGACGAGGACGAGGGCGAGGGAGCAGCGTCGTGGACAGGACGAGAACCCAGGCAGTGAGCCGCAGGTCGGTGCCGATGGCGGCGGCCGGACGCACGGCGCTCGCCGCCGCGCTCGCGGCCGTCCTCGCCGCCGGGCTGCTGGCCGGCGCCTCCCACGCGCGCGGGGAGACCGCGGGGCCGGTCCGCACCGCGTGCCCGGACACCCTCGCCGGGCGCGCCGACTGCTACTCCGGCCGGGACGCGAACGGCGCCCACTACGCGCTCGCGGTGCCCGCGGACTGGAACGGTTCGCTGGTGGTGCACGCGCACGGCGGCCCGGACCTCGGCGCGGAGTCCGACCCGGCGCGCAGCCTGGACGACCTGGGCCGCTGGTCGGTGATGGTGAAGGAGGGGTACGCCTGGGCGGGCTCGTCGTACCGGCGGGGCGGGTACGGGACGCGGATGGCGGCCGCCGACACGGAGAGCGTGCGGCGGGTGTTCGTCGGCGCGTTCGGCAAGCCGCGGCGCACGTTCGTGCACGGGCAGTCGTGGGGCGGTGACGTCGCGGCGAAGGTCGTGGAGACGTACGGCCGCCGGGGCGGGGCCTACGACGGGGCGCTGCTCACCAACGGGGTGCTCGGCGGCGGTTCGCGCGGCTACGACTACCGGGTCGACCTGCGCGTCGTCTACCAGTACTACTGCGGCAACCACCCGCGCCCGGGCGAGCCGCAGTACCCGCTGTGGCAGGGGCTGCGGGCGGGGTCGGCCATGACGTCGGCGGGGCTGCGCGCCCGCCTCCAGGAGTGCACCGGCCATGCCTCCGCGCCGGGCGAGCGCACCGCGCTCCAGCAGCGCAACCTCGACGACATCCTGGCGGTCACCGGCATCCCGGAGCGCACGCTGGAGTCCCATCTGCGGTTCGCGACCTTCACGTTCCGCGACATCGTGCACGAGCGCCTCGGCGGCCGGAACCCGTTCGGGAACCGGGGGGTGCGCTACTCCGGTTCGCACGACGACGAGGCGCTGAACGCGGGCGTCGAACGCTTCTCCCCGGACCCGACGGCGGTGCGCGACCTGTCGTACGACAGCGATCTGACGGGGCGGGTCGGCGTGCCGGTGCTGACGATGCACGCGATCGACGACCCGACGGCGTTCGTCGAGCACGAGGCGGCGTACCGGGACACCCTCCGGGGCGCCGGACGGGACCGGTTCATGGTGCAGTCGTTCACGCGGGAGCACGAGCACAGCGCGCTGAGCGACGCCGAGTACGCCACCTCCGTCGCGGCGCTGGACACCTGGGTTCGCACGGGGCGCAGGCCGACGGCCCGGTCCCTGGCGGCGTCGTGCGGGGCGTTCGACCGGACGTACGGCACGGGCTGCTTCTACGATCCGGCGTTCCGTCCCGCGCCGTACGCCTCGCGGGTGGAGCCGCGTCCGGGCGGTCTGCGGTGGCCGGCGATGACGGCGGCCCAGGAGCGGGCGTGGAGCAGGGTCGAGGGGGTCGGGATCGCCCCCTGAGCGCGGGGGCGGGTGTCAGCGCAGCAGGAGTTGGAGCCCGCCCACCACCGTCGCCGCGATCACCAGTTGCTCGAACAGCCGCTGGTTGATCCGGCTGACGGCCCATCTGCCGAGCAGCGCGCCGGGGACGACGAAGACCACCAGCGCGGCGTCGAGCAGCAGCGAGGAGCCGTCGATCAGGCCGAGCCCGGCGCTGAACGGCACCTTGGAGGTGTTGACGATGAGGAAGAAGAAGGCGGAGGTGCCGAGGAAGCCGAGTTTGCGGAAGCCGGCCGACAGCAGGTACATCGACATCACGGGGCCGCCCGCGTTGGCGACCATCGTGGTGAAGCCGCCGAGGACGCCGTAGGAGCGGGCCTTGAGGCGGCCGGAGCGGGTGGTGACGGCGTCGGGGTCGTCCTCCCGCTCGGTGGCCCGGCGGCGCCAGACGGTCACGGCGGCCATCATGAGCAGGATCGCGCCGATCGAGGTGCGGACGATCCCGTCGTCGGCCCACACGAGGAAGAGCGTGCCGAGGGCGACGCCGGCCGCGACCGCCGGGAACAGGCGCCAGAGCGTGGGCCAGTGGGCGTGCCGCCGGTAGGTGAGGACGGCGAGGACGTCGCCGGCGATCAGGATGGGCAGCAGGACCCCGGTGGAGGCGCGGGCGGGCAGTACGGCGGCGAAGACCGCCAGACTGACCGTGTTGGCGCCGCTCACGGCGGTCTTGGAGAAGCCGACCAGGAGGGCCGCGCCGGCGAGCGCGGCGAACTCCCAGCCCGTTATGTGCCACAGCGTCATCGTGTCCATGCGGGGACCGATGGTATGTGCGGACATCAGGTCCTGGTAGGTCCGTCTCGCCTGCCGGGAGATGGCCGGCGGGTGCGCCGGGCTCCTCAGTGCCGTTCGACCAGCACCGCGCTGCCCTGGCCGACCCCGACGCACATCGTGGCGAGGCCGCGCTCGGCGCCCGTGCGGCGCATCCGGTGCAGGAGGGTGGTCAGGATGCGGGCCCCGGAGCAGCCCAGCGGGTGGCCGAGCGCGATGGCGCCGCCGCTCGCGTTGACCAGGTCCGGGTCGATGCCGAGGGCGTCGACGGCGGCGAGGGCCTGCGCGGCGAACGCCTCGTTGAACTCGGCCTCCTGGAGGTCGGCGACGGCCCAGCCGGCCCGGTCGAGGACCTTGCGGGTGGCGGGGACCGGTCCGATGCCCATGACGTCGGGGTGGACGCCCGCCGAGCCGCCCGCGACATAGCGGCCCAGGGACTCCAGGCCGAGGTCGTTCAGGGCCTCCTCGCTGACCAGGAGGAGACCGGCGGCGCCGTCGTTCATCGGGGAGGCGTTGCCCGCGGTGACGGTGCCGTCCGCACGGAAGACGGGCTTGAGCCGGGCCAGCTTCTCGTAGGAGGTGTCCTCGCGGATGCACTCGTCGCTGTCGACGAGCACGCCGTCGGGCCGTTCCACCGGCAGGATCTCGTCGTCGAAGTGCCCGTTCCTGCGGGCTTCCGCGGCCCGCTGGTGGCTGCGGAGCGCGAATTCGTCCTGCCGCTCGCGGGAGACGCCGTGGCGCCGGGCGACCTCCTCGGCGGTCTCGCCCATGGACAGCAGGCCGTGCAGGTCCTTCATGGCCGGGTTGACCAGCCGCCAGCCCAGGCGGGTGTCGACGGTCTCGATGCGGTGGGGCAGGGCCTCGTCGGGGCGGGGCAGGACGAAGGGGGCGCGGCTCATGGACTCGGAGCCGCCGGCGAGCACGATGTCGGCCTCGCCCGCCGCGATGGTGCGGGCGGCCGTCGTCACCGCTTCCAGGCCGGACGCGCACAGCCGGTTCACGGTGGCGCCCGGCACCGAGTCGGGCAGTCCGGCCAGCAGGGCCGCCATCCGGGCCACGTTGCGGTTGTCCTCGCCGGCCTGGTTGGCGGCGCCCCAGTAGACGTCGTCGACACGCGCCGGGTCCAGCGCGGGGACGTCGGCGACGATGCCCCGGATCACGGCGGCGGCGAGGTCGTCGGGGCGGACGGACGACAGCGCTCCACGGAGCTTGCCGATGGGGGTGCGGCGGGCGGCCGCGAAGTGGACGGGACGCACGACTGGACTCCTGACCGGGCGGGTGGGATCGGCACTCCGTTAATTAGCACCGCTAGTTTTGGACTATAGACCGACCTCCGCCCCGCTGGGAAGATACGCCGCCCCGGGGCCGCCGGACCACGGCGGCGACCGGCCGGGCCGCCTCAGCGCCGTACGTTTTGCGCCGGTTCGCTCTGGGCACCCGCGCAGGCAAGGAGTGGTCGCGGCACCGCTGTGACGGACGGCGCCGCACCGCTCCGCCGGCCTCGACCGCGCCAGAGAGGGGCTCGACATGACCGTGATCACCAGCACGCTTCCGGAGGCTGCCCGCAAGATCGCGGGGGACGCCCTGCAGGACACCCTCGTCGATCTGCTCGGGCTGTCGCTGATCGGGAAGCAGGCGCACTGGGCCATCGTGGGCCCGCGCTTCCGCTCGATCCACCTCCAGCTCGACGAGGTGGTGACGCTGGCCCGGACGCACGCCGACACGGTCGCCGAGCGCTGCGCCGCGATCGGGGTGGCCCCCGACGGCCGCCCGGAGACCATCGCATCGGCCTTCGCCCTGCCCGGCCCCGAGGCGGGCTGGCTGCGCGACACCCGCGTCGTGCAGCTGGTCGTGGACGCCCTCGGCTCGGCCGTCGCACGGCTGCGCGAGCGCGTCGCGGCGACCGCCGAGCCGGACCCGGTGACGCAGGACCTGCTCATCACCATCACCAGCGACCTGGAGAAGGAACGCTGGATGTTCGACGCCGAGAACTGGCCGCGCGAGAGCTGAGACACACGACGGACGAGACAGAGAAGAAGGGGAACCCCCGTGACCGACGCCCTCGAACTCGACGCCCTGTGGGAGGACTTCCACCGCGTGGTGAACATGACCTCGCAGGAGCTCGCCGCCTGGCTGCGGGTCAGCGACGCGAGCGAGGCGGCCGAGCCGCTGCCGGACCAGGCCGGCACCCCGACCGGGCAGCACGTCCTCGCGATCCTCCAGAAGCGGCGCACCGATCTCACGGAGGACGACGTACGGGTCATGTACGACGTCGTGGACACCGTGTCCGAGCGCGCCGACCTGGAGAACGAACCCGAACCGGAGCAGACCCGCCACCGGCACCAGCTCATGACGATCGGGCACGACCCCCTGAAGCCGTGAGGCCCGGCGGGTGGCGGGCCGGCAGCCGGCCCCCGTCCCCCGCGAGTTCCACCACGGCGGAAGCCCACCGCGGCCACGACGCCCGGTGGGCGTCCGTGCGTGGAGCCCGTCCAGCACCGGCTCCGGCGTCGGAGTGTGCACCGGCCCCCGGAGCCCGGTGATCACCGTGACCCGTCCGGGCGCCGGTCACCCGATCGGTCCGTGGCCGATGGTGGGCCCGTGGGGCCGGTGATGGGCTGAGCGGGACACGCGTCCCCTCTCCAGGAGGCACTCCCGATGACCCGTCGCACCGTCCGACTCGCCCACGTCCTGTCCACGGCCCTGACGGCGGGCACCCTGCTCGCCACCGCCGCCTGCGCCCAGGAGGGGAGCCGGGAGACCGGGGCCTCCCGCGTCAGCGCGTCCCCCGCGGCGGCCCGGCAGCAGACGGAGTCGCCGACGGGCTCCCCGACGGGCTCCTCCACGGACTCCCCCAGCGGTTCGCCGACGGGCACCCTGTCCGAGTCCGGCGCCGAGACCGCGCTGATCACCGCGGCGGACATTGAGGACGACTGGAAGCAGGTGAAGGACACGGAGGCGGAGAACTGGCACGACGGACTGCTGATCGGCAAGGTCGACGTCTCCGACTTCCTGTCCGCCAAGACCGACGCCGCCGACTGCCGGCGGCTGATGGACTCGCTGTTCGGCGACGACCTGCTGGGCAGGCCGTCGGGGGCGAACGCGTTGCGCGGATTCACCGAGGACGACTCGCGGCTGCTGTACCAGGTCGCCGCCTACGACCGGACGGACGTCCAGGACTCCCTGGACTGGATGGGCAGACTGCCGCAGAAGTGCGACCAGTTCACGATGACCGACAACGGCGAGAAGCGGACCGTCCAGGTCACCGAGAGCAACCTGCCCTCGGTGGGCGACGCCCGTGAGGGCGTGCAGGTGTCGGTGCGCGGTCCCGTCGACGGCATGGACGCGACGCTGACCCTGGACGTGGCCGCGGTCCGGGTGGGCGACAACGCGATCACCGTCACGGCGGGCGGCCTCGACGGCGACGAGCACGACTCGGTGGAGTCGGCCGTGAAGCTCGGCACCCAGCGGCTCCAGGACGTCCTGGCCGGGAAGTCCCCGGCGGCCTCGCCCAGCCAGTTCGACTGACGCGTCCGCGGCGCCCCGCCCGCGCGCCGACGACCGTACCGGCTGTGCCGATTCCCAGGACAACGTGATCAACGGGGCGGCACAATGGCGGTGATGGCCGGTTTCGGTCGTGCGTGCGAGGAGAGGACGAGTCGTGAGCGATGGCCACACCCCGTCGAGCGGGTCGGCGAGGCTGAACACCGGTGTGGCACACAAC
Organism: Streptomyces sp. NPDC046859; assembly: GCF_040645135.1. Classification (NCBI taxonomy): domain Bacteria; kingdom Bacillati; phylum Actinomycetota; class Actinomycetes; order Kitasatosporales; family Streptomycetaceae; genus Streptomyces; species Streptomyces sp. NPDC046859. The sequence continues at coordinate 7,916 of NZ_JBEYXR010000043.1, read as the reverse complement.
GCGCGTGTGTGGAACTACTGGATCGGCGGCAAGGACAACTACGAGGTCGACCAGCAGGTGGGCGAGCACGTGGCCGGGATGTTCCCGATCATCCGTGACATCGCGCGCGCCGACCGCGACTTCCTCGGCCGCGCGGTGCGCTTCGTGGCCGGGGAGCGCGGCGTACGGCAGTTCCTCGACATCGGCACCGGACTGCCGACGGCCGACAACACCCACGAGATCGCCCAGCGCATCGCGCCCGAGTCCCGGATCGTGTACGTCGACAACGACCCGATCGTGCTGGTGCACGCCCGGACCCTGCTGACCGGCACCCGGGACGGCGTCACCGCGTACATCGACGCCGACGTGCACGACCCGGACGCCATCGTCGAACGGGCCTCGCAGACACTGGACTTCACCGAGCCGGTCGCCGTGATGATGCTGGGCATCCTCAACTTCGTGCTGGACTACGACCAGGCCCGGGACATCGTGCGGCGCGTCATGGCCGCCGTCCCCTCCGGCAGCCTCCTGGTGCTGACGCACCCCACCTTCGACGCGGAGCTCGGCGGCGAGGGACAGATCCCGGCGATGACGTTCTGGAACGAGAACGCCACTCCGCCGATCACGGCCCGCAGCGGCGAGGACATCGCCGCCTTCTTCGAGGGACTGGAGCTCCTGGAACCGGGGATGGTCTCCTGCGCCCAGTGGCGGGCCGACGGCTCCCCCGCCCCGGTGCCGCAGTACGGCGCGGTGGCAGTGAAGCCCTGACGTCCCCAGCACGCACCGCCCCGCCCGGCGGCCGAGTTCGTCGAGGAGACCGTATGACCACCCTTGCCGATCCCGTCCCGGGAGGGCGTCCCGGGGACGTCGAACGGGCCACCGCGCTGAGCGGCGAGCTGGCCGGCCGGGGCGTGCACGGAGTGGTGCTGGCCTACGTGGACACGGCCGGGATCGGCCGGGTGAAGACGGTCCCGACGGCCAAGCTGCCCTCCGCGGCGGCCTGGGGCGTCGGGATGTCACCGGTGTTCGACACGTTCCTGGCGGACGACTCCATCGTGACCACGGACGTCCTCGGCTCCCCGGACGGCGATCTGCGCCTGTACCCGGACCTGACGGCGCTGGTGGAGCTCGCCGCCCAGCCCGGCTGGGCCTGGGCGCCGGTCGACCGGACGACCCAGGAGGGCGAGCCGCATCCGGCGTGCGCCCGCACGTTCCTGCGGCGCACGGTCCGGGAGGCCGCCGAACGGCACGGGGTGACCTTCCGGGCGAGCATCGAGATCGAGTGGGCCTTCGCCCACCCGCCGGGCCCCGACGGCGCCTTCGTGCCCGCGGTCACGGGTCCCGCGTACGGCGCCACCCGGCAGGTGGAGCTGAGCGACTGCGCGGCGGAGCTGCTGGCGGCGCTGGCCCGGCAGGGCGTGGAGGCCGAGCAGTTCCATCCCGAGTACGCGGCCGGGCAGTTCGAGCTGTCGGTGGCCGCGCTGGACCCGGTCGCCGCGGCCGACCGCAGCGTGCTGGTGCGGCAGACGATCCGCGCGGTGGCCCGGCGCCACGGGCTCGCGGTGTCCTTCGCGCCCGCGGTGCTCGGGCGCGGGGTCGGCAACGGCGGTCACGTCCATCTCTCCGTCTGGCGCGACGGCGTCAACCTGCACGCGGGCGGCGACCGCCGGTACGGCCTGCGCTCCGAGGCCGAGTCCTTCGCGGCCGGGGTGCTCGGCCGGCTCCCGGCCCTCACCGCGGTGACCGCGCCGAGCCCGGCGAGCTATCTGCGGCTGCGGCCCTCCCAGTGGGCCGGGGTATTCACGGCGTGGGGCCGCGAGACCCGCGAGGCCGGGCTGCGGCTGGTGACCGGCACGGTCGGCCGGCGCGCGCAGACCGCCAACATCGAGGTCAAGCCGGTCGACCTGGCCGCCAACCCCCATCTCGCGCTCGGCTGCCTGATCGCCGCCGGTCTCGACGGCATGGCGTCGCAGGCGCGGCTGCCCGAGGAGATCACCGGTGATCCCGCGCACCTGGGCCCGCGGGAGGCGGCGGCCCACGGGGTGCGCCGGCTGCCCGTCTCCCTGGGCGAGGCCGTCGGGGAGTTCCGAGGGGACGAGGTGCTGCGCGCCGCGCTCGGGCCGGTCCTCGCCGACGCCGTGATCGCCGTACGGGAGGGCGAGTCCGCCCGAGTCGCCGGGCTCGACGACGACGCGGTCGCGGCGGCCTACCGGTGGGTGTACTGAGGTGGGCGGCACCGGGCCGGTCCACGAGGCGCTCGCGGAGCTGCCGCTGGTCGACCACCACTGCCACGGGGTGGTCACCGCCGACCTGGACCGCGGCGCGTTCGAGTCCCTGCTCACCGAGGGCGAGCCCGGCGCCGGCTGGTCCGCCTTCGACACCCCGGTGGGGGTGGCCGTGCGCCGGGACTGCGCGCCCCTGCTCGACCTGCCCCGGCACGCCCCCGCCGACGCCTACCTGGCCCGGCGCGCCGAGCTGGGCGCGCGGGAGGTGAACCGGCGGTTCCTGCGGGCGGCTGGTGTGGCGGCGCTCTGTGTGGACACCGGACACACACCGGTGCCGCTGACGACGCCCGCCCAGCTCGCGGAGCCGGCCGGGGCGACCGCCCACGAGGTCGTCCGCCTGGAGGCGGTCGCCGAGTCCGTCGCGGCTTCGGGGGTGGAGGCCGACGGATACGCCGAGGCCTTCCGGGAAGCAGCCGAGAAAGCCGTACGACGGCCCGGTGTGGTGGCCGTGAAGTCGGTGGCCGCGTACCGCACGGGCTTCGACCTGGACCCGGCGCGCCCGGCGGACGCGCTGGTCACCGCCTCGGCCCGGCAGTGGCTGGCGAACGGCGGCCGGCTGTCCGACCCGGTGCTGACCCGGCATCTGCTGTGGACGGCGGTCGGCCTCGGCCTGCCCCTGCAACTGCACACCGGGTTCGGCGACGGCGACCTGCGGCTGCACCGGGCCAACCCGGCCCTGCTGACCGACTGGCTGGATCTGGTCCGGGGCACGATCCCGGTGCTGCTCCTGCACTGCTGGCCGTACCAGCGTGAGGCCGCCTATCTCGCCGCCGTCTTCGACCACGTGCACCTGGACGTCGGTCTCGCGCTGCACCACGTGGGCCCCGCCCGGGCGCGGGCGGTGCTCGCGGAGGCCCTGGAGATCACCCCGTTCCGGAAGCTGCTGTACAGCTCCGACGCCTTCGGCCTGGCCGAGTTCCACGCCCTGGGGGCCCTGGCGTTCCGCCGGGGCCTGGGGGAACTTCTCCAGGACCGGGTGGACACCGACGACCTGAGTCTGCCGGACGCGCTGCGCATCGCCGCGTGGACGGCCGGCGACAACGCCCGGCGCCTGTACGGTCTCTCCCCCGCCGATCCGTCCGCCGTCCCGACCACGACCGAGCGTCCGCACTCCCGGAAAGTATGATCAAGCAATGTCTGACATGACCGAAACCACGCCCGGCTGGCTGTCCACGGACGACCTGGAGCAGGCGCGCGCCCGCATGCCGATCCTGTACGTCGAGGCGGTGCCCGTGCGCGTCGACGACAGCGGCGAGGTCACCAGCATCGGGCTGCTGCTGCGCATCGGACCCGACGGAACGGTCAGCCGGACCCTGGTCTCGGGCCGCGTGCTGCACCACGAGCGCGTCCGCGACGCGCTGCTGCGCCACCTGGAGAAGGACCTCGGACCGGTGGCGCTGCCCCGGGTGCCGACCTCGCTGCAGCCGTTCACCGTGGCCGAGTACTTCCCGACGCAGGGCGTCACGCCGTACCACGACCCGCGTCAGCACGCGGTGTCCCTCGCGTACGTCGTCCCGGTCAGCGGCGACTGCCGGCCCCGGCAGGACGCCCTCGATCTGGTCTGGTTCAGCCCTCAGGAGGCCCTGTCGCCGGCCGTGCAGAGCGAGATGCCGGGTGGACACGGGGTGCTGCTGAAGCAGGCGTTGGCCCATGTGGGATGCGTGGTCTGAGGGGTCGCGCCGGTAGGGCCGGCGCGTGCGGTGGGCGGCGCCGGGCGGGGCGAGCCGCCAGGGGCCGTTGTCCCGTCCCGGGTGCCCAGCGAGTCGGGGCGGGGCGGGCACAGCCGGTCGACGGAGCCGCCCGGCCGACGAGCGCCGCTGGCCCCGGCGGCTCCGCGGCTGGTCGACCGGGAGGGCCGGTCGTCGCCGAGCCCGCGCCGGCTCGGCGGTGAACTCGGTGTCGGGGCGATGGCGTCGTACCGCTGCGCCGCCTCCGAGGAGGCCCTGCCGGGCGGGCTGGTGGAAGCCCCGCACGCGGTGCCGGAGGACCGGCCGGCGGCCGGCGGGTGGCGCTGGCGACGTACGACGTCTGCCTGGACCACCCGCAGGCGGTGCCGCCGCTCGCGCGGAAGAACCGTGCGGAGTCGGCCGTGTCGAACCCGGCCCCCTCGACCAGCGCGAGCACGCTCGCGGTGACGCGGCGTCGTCCGCGGGCGCCGGGCGAGCGGCACCGCCGGCCTCCGCGTGCCCTCACCGGCCGGGTGCCCGGCTGTGTGCCGGTGGAGCTCCGGGCCGTGGTGGGCAACCCCCAGGAGGCGGAGTCCGGTTCCAGCTGGGCCTTCACCCCCTGGACTCGCGGGAGCTGCCGCGGCTGCGCGCCACCGCCCCGGCCCCGGCCTACGGGGCCGGGCCGCGCGACCTGACGGACGGCCCCGGACGCGCTGGTGGACCGGTTCACGCGGCCGGACCGAGCCGTCCCACCCTTTCCGCATCCCGGCGGTCCGTCACCCCGCACAGCCAAGTCCGCTGTAGCCGTGCTTACTTCATGCCTTGACGAAAGTGGTCCATACCTTTAGGTTCACGGGTCAGCCAGACCGGCACGTGTCACGTTCACCGTTCATGACCTGAACGCGGCACCGTCCGCACACCCCCCACGAAGGGCCACCCGCATGCCCGGAATCCCCGCCCCCCGCACCGGCTGAGCCGCCTTCTCACCAGCGTCGCACCCACCCGGGCCCCGGCCCGGCCCCCCAACCCGCCTTCGCTCGGCAAGGAGCGCCCGTGCACACCTTCCTGCCCCCCGCGCTGCGCCGTCTGCGCAGATCCGGCGCGGCCACGCTCGTCACCGTGGCCGCCGCCTCCCTGCTCACCTCGGCGCCCGCGCCGGCGAGCGCCGCGGACAGCGCCGCCGCCGCGCTGCCCACCGGGTTCGCCACCGTGATGAACGCCGCGAGCGGCCGCTGCCTGGACGCCAGGGCGGCCGCCACCGCCAACGGCACCGCCGTGCAGCAGTACGCCTGCAACAACACGACGGCCCAGCAGTGGAGTTTCACCACCACCGGCGACGGCTACGTCCGCATCGGCAACCGGAACAACACCGCCCAGGTCGTGGACGTCGCCGACGTCTCCAGCGCCGACGGCGCGCCCGTGCACCTGTGGGCCTACGGCGGCGGCGCGAACCAGCAGTGGCTGCCGGTCGACCTGGGCGGCGGCGCCTACCGGTTCGTCAACCGGCACAGCGGCAAGTGCCTGGACGACCCGGGCGCCTCGCTCGCCGACAGCGTGCAGTTCGTGCAGTACGCGTGCAACGGCAGCGCCGCCCAGCGGTTCCAGGTCGTGCCCGTGAGCCAGTCGGCACCGGCCCCGGACCTCGGGCCGAACGTCGCCGTGTTCGACCCGTCGATGTCCGCGTCGGCCATCCAGAGCAAGCTGAACTCGATCTTCCAGCAGCAGGAGACCAACCAGTTCGGCACCCAGCGGCACGCGGTGCTGTTCAAGCCGGGCTCCTACGACGCCGACGTCAACGTAGGCTTCTACACGCAGGTCTCCGGTCTCGGCCTCACCCCGGACGCGGTCACCGTCAACGGGGCGGTGCACGCCGAGGCGGACTGGTTCCCGCCGCAGAACGCCACCCAGAACTTCTGGCGCGGCGCCGAGAACCTGTCGGTCAACCCGGCGGGCGGCCGCGACCGTTGGGCGGTCTCGCAGGCGGCCCCGTACCGCAGGATGCATCTGCGCGGAGACATCGCCCTGGACGACGGCGGCTGGGCGAGCGGCGGCCTGTTCGCCGACACCAAGGTCGACGGACGGGTCGACTCCGGCAGCCAGCAGCAGTGGCTGACCCGCAACTCCCAGGTCGGCAGCTGGACCGGCTCCAACTGGAACATGGTCTTCGTCGGCAGTCAGGGCGTGCCGAACACGACGTTTCCGACGCCGCCGTACACCACGGTCGCGCAGTCCCCGGTGACCCGGGAGAAGCCGTTCCTCTACGTCGACGGCGACAACTCCTACAAGGTGTTCGTGCCCTCGGTCCGGACCAACTCCTCCGGCGTCAGCTGGGCGAACGGGGCACCCTCCGGCACCTCGCTGTCGCTCGACACGTTCCACATCGTCAAGCCGGGCGCGAGCGCCGCCTCCCTCAACGCCGCGCTGGCCGCGGGCAAGAACCTGCTCGTCACCCCGGGGGTCTACCACCTCGACCAGACGCTCCAGGTGAACCGCCCCGGCACGGTCGTCCTCGGTCTGGGCCTCGCCACGTTCGTCCCGGACAACGGCGTCACCGCGATGAAGGTCGCCGACGTCGACGGGGTGAAGGTCGCGGGCCTCCTCTTCGACGCGGGCACCACCAACTCGCCCACGCTCATGGAGGTCGGCCCGGCGAACTCCTCGGCGTCGCACGACGCCGACCCGACCTCGCTGCACGACGTGTACTTCCGGGTGGGCGGCGCGGCCGTCGGCAAGGCGACCACCAGCCTGGTGATCAACAGTGACGACGTCATCGGCGACCACATGTGGATCTGGCGCGGCGACCACGGCAACGGCATCGGCTGGAACAGCAACACCGGTGACACCGGCCTGATCGTCAACGGTGACGACGTCACCGCGTACGGCCTGTTCGTCGAGCACTACCAGAAGTACCAGACCATCTGGAACGGCAACGGCGGCCGCACGTACTTCTACCAGAACGAGATGCCGTACGACCCGCCCAACCAGGCGGCCTGGATGAACGGTTCCACCCAGGGCTACGCCGCCTACAAGGTCGCCGACTCCGTCACCAGCCACCAGGCGTGGGGCCTCGGCAGCTACTGCTTCTTCAACGTCAACCCGAGCGTCACCGCCGAGCGTGCCATCGAGGCGCCGAACCGGCCGGGGGTGCGCTTCACCAGCATGGTGACGGTCTCCCTCGGCGGCACCGGCACCATCCGGCACGTCGTCAACAGCACGGGCGGGCCGTCCAACTCGGCCACGAACGTGGCGAATCTGCCCAGCTACCCGTAGAGCGCCACCGCCGTTCGCACAGTGCCACCGCTCAGCGTCATCCGGCCGTCCCTCGCCCGGGGGACGGCCGGTCCACCCCCGACACCCGAGGAGTGAGCTCCCCCATGTCCTCTTCCGTGCACAGACCCCGTCTCGCCGTCCTCACGGTCCTCGCCGCCGTGCTGGCCGCCCTGTTCACGGCGGCGCCCAGCGCCCGCGCCGCCCAGGGCACCGTCACCGGCCTCGCCGGCAAGTGCGTCGACGTGGCGGGCGCGAACAGCGCCAACGGCACGCCCGTACAGCTCTACGACTGCAACGGCACCAACGCCCAGATCTGGTCGAACTCCGGTGACGGCACCCTGCGCGCGCTCGGCAAGTGTCTGGACGTCTCCGACCGGAGCACCGCGGACGGCGCGGCCGTCCACCTGTGGGACTGCACGGGCGGTGCCAACCAGCAGTGGGTGGTCTCCGGGGCCCGGGACATCGTCAACCCGGCCGCGAACAAGTGCCTGGACGTCCGGGGCAACAGCAGCGCCAACGGCACGCCGTTGCAGATCTGGACCTGCACCGGCGGGGCCAACCAGAAGTGGAACGCCCCGGCGAGCGGGGGCGGGGGCGGCAACCCGTCCGGATTCGTGGTGAGCGAGGCCCAGTTCAACCAGATGTTCCCGGGCCGGAACTCGTTCTACACCTACAGCGGCCTGGTCGCGGCGCTCAGCGCCTACCCCGGCTTCGC
>NZ_JBEYXR010000042.1:0-48322 GCF_040645135.1 Streptomyces sp. NPDC046859 | reverse complement strand
CCGCCCGCTGGGCATCAGTGACCGACAACGGCGGAATCTTCGGACCCGGACGACTCATACCGAACCAACGACGAATCTCCGACTCAGATCACTAGGGCGTTCCCTTCGGATCATCTGGAGATGGCCCCGCGCTGGAGCATGTCAGGCCAGCTGGAAGCCGCTCCGGAAGACACCGCCGTACTCCCCGGGCGTCTCCCAGCAGGTGTAATGGCGGCCAAGAAGATCGGGAAGGTCGATCCCCAGCTGCTCCGCCAAGTCGGCCGCACCGGTCTGGCGGGTCCGAGAGGGGTCATCGGCAGCTTGAAACAGGGCCGAGGCGCCGCGCAGTTCGACGACCACGTACTCCACACGCCTGCCCGTGCCGACTCCGGGCCCGTCGTGGTGCTGTTCATGCCGGGGATTCACAGCCTGCCCGCAGAGCCCGCAGCGCAGGTCGTCCTGTGATGTATCCACGGCCGGCATCGTACAGCTCGCTCGAACGCATGCGGCCACCCGTCATCCTCACCCCCGGAACGCCCGGGCATCGGCTCGCCGAACGCCGCACCTCGTTGGTACGCACCACGCTGAGGACGACGCCCACCAGCTGCTCGAGAGTCAACCTCAGGCACGACTCGAGCCGGCCCTGACGGCGCGTGACGGAATGGTCCGTCCAATCACCGGGCCAGGGGGCGGGAGGTGCGGCAGCGGCCGTCTGCCTCGCCGGAAGCGGCGTTGAGAGCGCCGCGGTGGGCCTGCTGGGCTTCTCGCCATGGCGGCTGGGCCCCTCTTTCGCCACCGGCGCCGTCCGTACGCCGCCGCCTGCGCCCTGGGCCTCGGCGCACGGGCGGCGGTCTTCTTCCGCACCCCACGATTCCCCCCATTGCAGAGGCAGGCAGGCGATGGCCCATGCCCAAGTCCGCGATGTCCCGCACCACAAGCGCGCCGGCCCGCGCACCGCAGCCGCCACCCCTGCCCGCTCCGGCGGCAGACCCGCCGCAGCGGCCCCGCACCCCGCCGGCCTTCCGTGCCGTGCTGCGCTATCGGTACTGCGGCCGTCTGCTGATCGGCTCGGTCACCGGCCGCCTGTCGCTGGGCATGGTGCCCGTCGCGTTGATCCTGGCGGCACAGGCGGACGGGCACTCCCTGGCGCACGCGGGTGTGCTGGCCGCGCTCTACGGCATCGCACCGGCGATCGGAATGCCGCTGCTGGGACGGCTGGCGGACCTGCGTGGCCTGCTCCTGCCCTGCTGCCTCGGCGCCGCCCTGGTCGCCGTCGCGCTTGGCACCCTGGCCGTGGCGGGCACCGCCCACCTGCCGCTGGCCGCCGGGTGCGCGGTCCTGGCAGGGGCGGGATGCCCGCCGCTGGAGGGCGGACTGCGCTCACTGTGGCACACGGTGCTGCCCGACGACGCCCACGTACGCACCGCCTACACCTTGGACTCCTCCACCCAGGAGATCGTCTACGTCACCGGCCCGGCCCTTGCCATTATGGTGGCCACCTGGCTCTCCCCGGCCGCCGCCCTCGCCGCGGCGGGCGCCGTCACCGTGGCCGGCTCTCTCGCCTTCGCCACCGCCCCGCCGGCGCGCGCGTGGCGGGCGGCACCACGGCGCCGGGAGCGGCTCGGTGTCCTGCGCCCACCCGCGATGCGGCTGCTGCTGGCAGCCCTGGTCTTCCTCGGCGCGACGATCGGGGCCCTGGACGTCGCCGCCGTCGCCGTGGCGTAGCGACAGGACGCGTCCTGGCTGGCAGGCGTGCTGCCCGCGGCCTTCTCCGCCGCGGGACTGCTCGGCGGTGTCGCGTTCGCCCGCCTCCAGCCCACCACCGCCCCGCAACCGCGCCACCTGATGTGGCTGGGCGCCGCATACGCGGCCTGCTGGCTTCCACTGCTCTCTGCGCTTCCCGCTGCAGTGGTGCTCCTGCTGGCGTTGCTGCCGGGCGCCTTGTTCGTCCCGTTGCTCACCGTCGCCAGCCTGACCGTCACCAAGCTCGCTCCGCCGGGCACGTCGACCGAGGCGGTCAGCTGGATGGCCAGTGCGATCCGTCTCGGCCTGGCCGGCGGCACCGCCCTGGCCGGGCCGCTCGGCGGCCACTTCGCCGTCCCGTTGATGGCTGCCGTCGGCTGCGCACTGCTGCTGTGCATCCGCACCGCGCCCGCAGCCGCTGCCACACCCGTGTGAGACGAGCCCCGCCCGCTCGTGCTCCCGCCTCCCGGCACGCCGACCACGGTCGCCGTGCCAGGCCGTGACACATCCCGGCGGCTCACCGGTCTTGGGGCCCTGCCGGACTGAAGGCTCCGTGGCACAACCGTCGACCAAGGAGACCGTTGTGTCGTTTCGGTCCGTACTGCGCCGCGCCGTTCCCGCCGTCGCGCTCGCCGCGACCACCGCGCTCGCCGCGACCACCGCGCTCGCCGCGACCACCGCGCTCGCCGTGGGTGCGGCCCCGTCCGCGTTCGCCCAGGCCCCGGCCGCGGCCCAGGCCCAGACCCGCGCGAGCATGCCGTGCAAGCCGAACGTCTACTACGCGGTCTACCAGGCCAGCGGCGTGAACTTCCGCACCGGTCCGGGCACCGGCTACGCCTCGCGCGGACTGCTGTACAAGAACGACTGGGGCAAGAAGATCGCCACCAAGGGCAGCTGGATCAAGCTGAAGCTCGGCACGAAGTCGCGCAGCGGCCTGGCGAAGAACTCGACCGGCTGGGTCGCCAAGAAGTACGTCTCCGACTGCGTCCCGATGCAGCTCGACTGACCACCGGCCGCCCCATGGCCCGCGCCCCGCCCGCACCTGACCGCGAGCGGGGCACGGGCCATTGTGCTGCCGGCACCCGCAGGCCGCGCCGTCGCGTGTCCCGGCCGCGCCGAGCGCCGTCAGGACCTGACGCTCACCGGCCTTGCTGCTCGAGCAGGCAGGCCGCCACCACCTCGGCGAGCCAGGCGCCCGCCGGGCGGACCGGCAGCGCGGCGCAGGAGAGGTTTTGTGCCGCTCCCCAGACCACCGCATGAACTCGGCTCCCACCCAGCGGAATTACCGCAATATGACCTTTTTGCCCCTGGCTGGGAGAGGGCACCCCTGTTGAGATCACCCCTGTCCCACTCATCTTCTCCGAGGAGTCTTCGAGATGAACCAGCGTCCCACGTCCCGTCTGTCCGCCGTCCGTCCGCAGGAGTCGGCCCGCCCGGGCCGGGGCTCCCGCCCGGGCGAGGAGCTCGCCGAGCGTCCGTTCGCGGTGGTGTCGGCCCGTCCGTAGATCGCGCGTCGGCGGCTTCCCTCCAAGCGCCCGCCCGGCGCTCACCTACGGCCGGGCGGGCGTCGCCCATCCCGGCCGGCATCGTCCGGCGGGTGTGCTTCCCGTCGCGGCCATCGCCGCCGTGGCGGTCAGCGTCTTCGCCTGGGAGCCTCCTGCTCGACCCTCAAGGCTGCGAGGTCATGAGGGAGACAGCCCGGCCCCCGCGCACCCCGACACACCGGTGGCCATATCGGGACCCTCGTCAGAGGTGCCAGGAGAGGACCTCCGCTGGCTACGCCCACTCCACGACCATCTCCCGCAGCGCCTCCAGTTGCTCCTGGGTGAGCTTGTCCCGCCTCGCAACACCACCACCTTGCGCTGCCGCCTGCTGCGCCTGTCGGTCCGGCTGTGGTGGCACCCCTACTAGCAGACCGTCCCCTCAGCGCCCGCCGCACGCAGAGCTGTGCCAGCAGGGGGTCAGAGCGATGATGGGGTAGCTGATCGAGGGCGCCGTCGCTCTCGCGGACCTGCTTTGGCCTGCACCGCATCAGAGGCTTGTTGCGCCTTCAGAGCTTGTGTGGGTGGGCCTACGCCGGTGCGTGCTGGGGCGGGTTGCCGCCGGTCCAGTACAGGGCGGTGTCGATGTCGCGGGCACTCCAGCCGGCGGCGCGTGCTGCGCCGTGGTGGAGGAGGTCGTCGAGGAGCTGGAGGTAGCGGCCGTAGCGTCCTGGTGCGGGGGTGAGGGGGAGGCTGAGGGTGTGGAGGGCGTGTTGGACGCGGCGGTCGTAGACGGCCATCCGCTGGGGTGCTGCTGCGGTCAGGACGGCTGAGGCGAGGGCGTCGCCGGTGCGGAAGCCGGGCAGTTCGGCGATGATGCCGCGTCCGGTGCGGGCGGCTTCGCTGCGGGTGAGGGTGGTGTCGCGGACGGCGGTGACGGCCCGCTCGGTGACGGCTCGTACCTGGGTGTCGGGCAGGGACATGAGGTCTGTCACCCAGCGGGTCTGTGCGGAGAGCCGTTTCCAGACGACGAGTGCTGCGATGTCCGTCTTGCCGAGGCTGCCGGTGTGCTCGGTTCGCTGCGCGACCTCGTGGAAGACCTCGTCGTAGTACGGGGAGACGTCGACGAGGTAACCGGCGCGGGCAGGGACCAGCACGTCCCATGCCTGCCGGCAGAGGGCAGCGAACTCGACGCCGTCCGGCGTCTCGTTGGTCGTCTTCATGTCCGCATCATGCCGTTCCGGCCGTTGGGCGGGTGAGGGGCGGCTGTGATGGCTTCCAGGATCTTCGTGCGATGCGTTCGGTGCCGTCGCAGACTGCACCGTGAAGCGTACATATGACGTACGGAGGGCGTATGGACTGCGCATAAGGCGTGCACCCGGTGCGGGGTCTTGCGCGCCACCCCGCAGCCAGGCGGATCCCCGAGCGTTCTTCGCCGAGCACGCCGTGGACCCGCTGCGCCGCCGGGAGGCACTCAGTTGCGCGACGACGATCGCTACAAGGGCCGCCGCAGTGGCCGTGTGGTCGGCGGTACGGCGTGGAAGATGGACGTAGGGCTCCCGTTCCGTGTTACCCCCCGAGCCGGGACGGGAGTCCCCTCTCGTCGCGAGGCGGTGGACGAACCCGTCGTGGGTATGGTGCACGACCACGCCCGGCGATGTGGGCAGCTGGCCGCCGGCCTGCAGATGCTGCCGGACCGGGTCGACGACGGCGTGGCCCTGTTCACCGAACTCGGACGGTGGCCCGGCGGCCGCGCCCTGTACGACCCGCGCCCCGGCGAACCCCGCACGCCTGGCCCGGGTGTGAGCTGCCGCTTCTATTACTCCGGCGACACACCCTGACCACAGGCCCAAGCGGTCAGGGAGTCATCGGAGCCGTCTTCGGCCGCGGTGTCCGCCGCGAACAGGGCGTAGGTATCGGTGATCTGCAGGAGGTGCGTGGGCTGGGGCTGGAGTCCGGTGACGGCCAGGCGGCCACCCTCGGCGTGAAGGCGCCGGCGCAGCAGCACGAGCAGGTTCAGCCCGCTGGAGTCCATGAAGGACACACCCGACAGGTCCACGTGCAACGCCTTACCGCCCAGCGGGATGATGGCCGCGGCCCTCGCCAGCTGGGGACAAGTGTGCAGGTCTATCTCCCCGCGCACGGTGATCACGCTGCGGTCGGGGTACTGCTGTGAAAGCACGGTGAAGTCGCTCACGGTTCGCCCCGTTTCGGGGTCGAGCCCATCACGCCCTCCGTGGGGAGAGGGCATCAAGCACGCGGCGTGGGGCCGTGTACAGCCGAGCAAGACAACCCGTACCGCGCCCCGGTCACCGACAGATGACCTTTGAGGGCGGCGCGGGGCCCCTCACCAGACCAGGCTGGTTGTCCCTGCAGCGTCGCACACGCGGGTCAGCGTCCACCAGCACGTGCTCCCGTGCGCTGTCGAGCGGGGCGGGCGGGAGTGCCGCATGCCACCTCGCCCCAGGTCCTCCAACCAGGCTGCAACCCGCGCAAGCCTCAGGCCCCGCCGCCGACCGCCATCTCACCTTCAGCCTCGGCGAGGATGTCGTACGCGACGGGCGGGCCGCACTTCCCCCCACCGATGAAGACGGAGACGCCTCGTGACCGCGGCCACCTACCAGTACGTCGACCTGCCCGATGCGTCCGTGGTCACCACCCGTGCCCTGCTGACTGCCCGGGAGAACATCTCCGACACGGTCGCCGCGCGGGCGATGATGTGCAGCTCGCCACCGCCCGCCCCGGCGACTACGACGACGCCGCGGCCACCCTGGCCCTGCATGACCGCGCCCGCTACACCGACGGCTGCGCATCGCACCGGGTGCCGCCGTGGGCGCGCTGCGCGCGCGGGCCGCGCGAAAGCATCCCGGGGCGCCGCAGATGCCGTACCAGCCTCGCCCGCTGCTTCGGCCTGATCGGGGAAGAGCCGCGCCCGCTCAGGACGGCCCGGCCGCGCCAGTTCGACCACAGTCATACAGCTCTTCCGATCCGAGACCGGTACGGGCTGAAGGGCGGAGGCCACTGCAAAGAGCACCCTCGGGTGAGGCCCCCTACCACCCACCAGAACTGTTCGTACGGAAAATGCGCGCTGTTCGTACGCTAAGTGTGCGTGATGCTCGCCTCAGTGCCGCGGGCCGGAGGCAGCAGCTTGTACGCCACCTCGTCGGACAGCCCGCCGACAATGCTCCTCGGCGACCCGTTTCGTCCGGGAACGCGCTCCGAATGCTCGACCTGCCCTTCGACCGCGAGGACCGGACGCTCCGCCCGGGGCCGTGACGGGCGGGTACGTCCAGCCGAACGAGCCGAGCGCGCGGGCCCTGGCCCTCCACCACCGCCATTGAGCACTGTTCGTGGGCGACGGGGACCGGCAAGACGCTGGTGTCGATCCGGGTGGCGGACTCGGCGCGCGACTGGTGCTGTTCGTCGTCCCCACACTGGACTTGGCGGTCCAGACGGCGCTGGCCTGGCGCCGCGACGGCCACCTGGAACACATGGTGATCGTCTCCTCCCTGGACACGGCCGGCCGCGACGGCCTCGTCGCCGCCCGGATCATGTCGACCACCGACCCGCACGCGCTGGGCGGGCTGATGTCGGTGGTGGGGGAGTCGCCTGACAACGGCAAGCTGAGGTTGGAAAGGGCTCACTCCCTCATGCAACAGCCATGGGGGAGGGTCGTTCCACGGCCTGTCGGCGGGCGTTGTCAGTGGCGGGGTCTACGGTCCTCGTGTCCCGGCATGGGACTTTGTGCTCTCGCCTGGCTTTACGGCTGGCCAGGCGAGAGCGGCATGGCCCGCTTCCCCCCTTTGACGGGTTGGCACGGGGGCGGGCCCTTCCGGATGGAAGGCCGACACCAACGGCGTCTGTTCTATTGACGTCTCTTCGACGTGCAATTGCAAGGAAATCCGGGAACTTCCACCCGTCCGCGCGCCTGCTTGCGTTTCTGACCGACGTGGTTCTGGCGAGGCGTTCGGAGGGTGCCGGTGATCGCCATTGTTCCGTGATTCCTTGATCACGTGGCGTCACAACTGCCGTTCTGACCATGCTGGTTCACCTCCCCGGGCACTGCGGCTTGGCACCCGCCCGCCCGTGGTGCGCGGCGGCCCCTTTTCCGGATGGGGCCGCCGGATCCCTGAGGCCGACCTCCCGACAGCAGAGGAATCTGGATGAAGTCCCGTCAGATAGTCGTCACCACGGTCACGGCAACGGTGTTCACCTGGAGCATCGTGCTTGTCGCCGCCGGCCAGACGGCCGCAGTGGCCGCGCTCGCCCCGGCCCTTGCTCTGACCGTGCAGCAGATCGTGCACGCCTCCCGCTCCCACACCGCGCCCGGCACCGGCAACCGCGTCGACGCGGCCACGGACAAGGAGGACGACGCCCCGTGATCACTCCTGCCGAGCCACCGGTACCACCCGACAGACCGTTCACCGTCCGGCCCGGCCGCAAGCTCGGACCGATCGCCTCGTTCGTCGGCAGCGCCCACCGGGCCTGGCTGGACCCGATGCGCGAGAGCTACCTCGCCAGCGGTCTGACCCTGAGCGATCTCAGCACACGCATGCGGTTCGCCAAGTCCAAGCTCTCCGAACTGCTGCGCGGTGTCGGTCTCTACCCCCGCTGGGAAATCGTCTACCTACTGGCCACCGAGCTGGGCATGCCGAACTGGCCCCTGTACCGGCTGTGGTGCCAGGCCGCGCTCGAAGCCCACAGGAGCAACGAGTGGGTCGACGACTGCACCGAACGGACCCCGATCCTGACCGCCACCCACACGGCCCCGCCCCTGGACCACCGCGCGTTCCGCGAACTCGTGGAACTGGACTACCTTCTCTACGCCCAGGTCTTCCTCGACGACGACCGGCGTGACGCCGCTGTGGCCAACACCTTCGACATTCTCTGGCTGTCCTGGGACGACGCCCTGGCCAGCCAGGACACCCGCCGCTACGCCTGGAACGTCCTGCGCGCCACGGTCATGGCCAGCACCCCGCACCGGGACGGACGGCCCGAGCTGGGGATGGCCGCCTTCGACACCGCCGCCCTTCAGTCCCTCGACGACCCGGCCGACCGTATGGACCAGATCACCGAGAGCCTGAAGCTGTTCGCGGCCATGAGCCGCCTGCCCAGCAGCCAGCTCGACGTCATGGTGCTGCGCCGGCTGTGGAATCGCCCGCCCGAGACCGTCTCCGCTCTCCTGGGCGTGCCGCTGGCCGCCGTCCGCTCAGACGAGCGTCACGCCACCCGCTTCCTGGAGAGCGTCCTGTGCCCGCCGCCGCCTCCTACCGAAGGGAACACCCCGTGACCGGCATCGAAGAACTCCTGTCCAGAGCCATGCTCGTTCGCGAGCGCACCCTGCCGCGCGACATCGTCCACTCGACCGCCCCATCACCCGCACCCGAGGCCGACCCCACCGTCCACAGCTGCCCGGTCGGCAGCCGCCAGGCGGCGGCTGAGGACCTTCGTACTCTGTGCGAAACGCTCGTCTCACATACCCCACCGGGCACCGTAGCCAAATTCGTCACCGACCAAGTCCCCGAACCACGTGCCGCCCTGGTCCTCGCGTGCGTCCTGCAGCTGACCGACACAGACGAAGGCGCCCGCTTCTGGTGGCAGTACGCCGCCGGCGCCGGACAAGCAGCCGCCGCCTACTGCCTCTACCTCCACCACCTGGCACTGGGGGAGGGGGACACCGCCGACTTCTGGCACCGGCAGACCGACGACGTCCAGCCTCCACCCCAACCCCCCGCGTTCGACGACGCCGGCACCTGGCACCCGGCAGAACACCGCATCACCAGCACGACCACCACCCACTTCATGCGGGTCCTTGGCCACCTCGCCAAGCAGACCGTCCGCTCCCGGCCCGCCGGAGTCAGCAAACTCATGGCCTACATCCCCACGGCCGTCACGGCCGGCTACCTCCGTGAGCCCGACATCGAACTCCCGCTACCCGGCCACGAGTTCGCCCGCCGCATCAACAGCCTCCTCGCCGCAGCCGACCACCCCTCCATCTGGGGCAGCCGCCCCAGCCGCCCCGACCCCGGTCCCTACACATCCCCGGACACCAGAGCGGTCGACCGTGAGCACATGCAGACGACCCCCGAGCAGATGGGCACCGCGAAACGCTGAACATCAAGAGGCACCCCGGATGGAAATACCGCGAGCCCCGGAGAAGAAGCCGCCCATGAGCCCGGCATCTCAGGTCCCTGCACTCACGCTCGGACTGGCTCTGTTCGCGAGAACGGGAGTCGTTTGTCGATGAGCTCAGAAGGCGTCCTGTGGGCGGCCAGGCCGATGTTCACGAGTTCGGGAGGCACTGCTGAAAATGATCTTGCTAGGGTCCACCCAAGAGCTGGGGCGATCAACGCATGGGAGGTGGTCAGACGATTACCCCTGAGGAGCAGGATCTGGTCATGGGCCTGGCGGTCGCACCGTGCTCGCCCCCGACACGCACGATCGACGAGGTGCTCGCCCACTTCGGCGAGTCCGACGGTGCGGCCCTGGCGCTCCGGCTGCTCCGGGACGCTATGGAGCGCCAGGACGCCGACGACGTCGAGATGGCATTGATCGTCCATGCCGCCGCCGACGCCTCGGCCGAGGAGTTCCTGGAGCCGTTGAGCGAGCTGTTCCCTGCCGACTGGCACAGGGGGTACGAGGACATCGTGTCCATGCTGGGCACGCTCCGCTCGCCCAAGACCCTGCCGACGCTGGTCTTGGCGACTCGCTGGGTTCCCGCGTACCTGGACTGGGACGAGAACCGGGCCCTCGCGGTGAAGGCAATCTGGGCTCTCGGCGCCATTCCCGGCCCGGAGGCCCGGGAAGCCCTCGAGGGCTTTCGCGACGACGAGAACGAGATCATCCGTGAGAACGCGCTGAAGCAGCTCGCACGCCGCGGCGAGCTCTGACCGCGGAGTCGTAGCCGTTCGTCCGGGACGCCCGGCCGCGTCTCCTTGGCCAGTCGTTCCGACCAAGATCAATCTCGCCAGGATTTCCTGGACCTCAACTACTCACGGGATGTCGCACAAACCACCCGCCGGGCCGTGAGTGACTCCCGAACTCATCGACATTGATCCAAGGAACCGGCCCACGCGGTGACTCCCGAAGCCGCGCGGGCCGTCGAACGTCCGAAATGGCCAGACAGGCGGCTTCAGCGCGAGGCCCTCCAGCACGGTGCGGTGGGCTTTCATAACCACGGGGACCGTCTCGTCGTCCAAGCGCCTGCCTTGACCGTTGGTGCCGTGGGAGACGAAATCGTCGTACAGCAGCCGCGTCAGCGCGACGGCGACCTCTAGATCCGTCCGGCCGACCGGAGGGCCGAACCGCAGCGAATCAACTATCTCGACATCGAGCATCCACGGCTCACCCCAGCCGTCCCCACTGCTGAAGACATCTCGACGTCCAAGCACCCACCCCCTCTGGCCCGGCCAAGCGCATCCCGGCCCCCGGCCGCACCCAGTTCACCAGAGGCCGCTGACAAAATCCGTCTGTCGGCCCTCGTCCCGGAGGGCCCTGCGGCCGTGACCGGCAACGGCTGTCCGGCCCCCTCCATCCGGCTCCGGAAGACACAGTGCGCACCAACTTCGACCTGGGTGACTACGAGACGGCGTGCTTCGCCGCGATGAAGGCGGTCGAGGTCGCTGTCCGCGACGCCTCGGGACTCGACCACTCCCTGGTCGGAGTGAAGCTGATACGGGAAGCGTTCTGCCCCACGAAAACGGCAAGGCCGGCGGTGCGCTCGCCGATGTGGGAGCAGAGGGAGGGGAACAGGCGGCCATTGCCAACCTGTTCGCCGCTGCCATGGGCGCCTACAAGAACCCCGCCAGCCACCGCACCGTCGACTTCGACGGCCCGATCGAGGCAGCAGAGATCATCCAGTTCGCCGACCTGCTGCTGCGCCAGATCGAACGCGCCAAGCGCCGCCAGCTTGCGGCAACGACATAAAAATCCGTACGCGATGCCCGAGAGGGGCCGGGTCTCCTGGTCAGGTGCCGGGGCCACACGGGCATTCCAGTGCCAGGAAGTGTGCGGCGCGCAGACCACCCCCGGTCCGCCTGCCACTCCCCGGCCCGCACCCGCGCCGGCCCGGACCTGGCCTCCTGATGCCGGGTCCGGGCTGGCGGGTGCGGAATCCCCTGTCTCCCTTGGGCGCGCCGCAACGAGGTCGCGGCCCGCGTCGTCGAGGCGACGGCCACACGCGCCCGGCACAAGCTGGGCCGGACGCGCGTGGTCAAGGCCCAGCATCGCGAGCCCTCGAACCAGGGTGCGGCAGGCGCGGGGTGGGTGGGCCGCACTCACCCAGGCCGAGAAGAACCTGGAGGCTGTCCGGCAGCGCGGTCCGCCGGTGCGGTGTGCAGGGCGCGGAGTGCGATGTCGTACGCCATCGTGCCGAGGGAGAGGACTACGAGCGGCCACACGAGCGGGGACCCCGCCGGGACGGTGCCGTGGACCAGAGCCGCGGCGACGCTGCCGGTGCCGAGGACCGCGGTGCAGGCCGGAAGGCGCGGCAGGGCGAACCGCAGCACCACCTCCCGACGCCAGCCCGGGCGGGTGGAGACGGCGTTGCGGGCGCTCATCGCCCGCTCACCGTGCCCGCCTCGGCCTGTGAAGAGCGGCCGGTGATGCGCGCAGCGAGCCTCTTCACCTTCCGGCGGACCCTTTTGCCCTGACGCTCCGGCTCCGCAGCACCGGCGGCCATGGCCGCTTCGGCCCAGGTGACGACCCCGGGACAGCCGAGGGCGAGCATCACCGCCCGCTCGTCCGGGGAGAGGGCCTCCAGGATCTCGGCCAGGCGAGGGTTGTCGAGGACGGCCTCGATCCCGGTGCCGGCGGCGGCCTGTGCGGGGATCAGGTCGTACAGAGTCAGCCCGTCGCCGAGCGGGGTGTCGAGCAGCAGCAGCCGCTCCTGGGCGGTCTTGCGGCGCCAGACCGGGGTGAGCTGCCGGTGGATGACACTGGCCTCTGACTTCAGCTTGATCAGGGCGTCTGGGGTGAGGCGGCCTTGGTCGAAGAGAGAGTCTGCCCAGTTGCCGAGCAAGGCGGTGGAGACCGGCTCGTTCCATCCGCTCCACCTTCCCAGCACGTCCGATGTGAAGGAGCGGATGGTGGATCCGTCGCCGGCGAGGGCGGCCTCGCGGGCGCTCAGTGCCTGGATCACGTCGGGGATCGGGATGTTCAAAGCCCGGAACCCGGACGCGATGGTCTGGTTGGCCGGGTGGCCGGCCTTGAGTACCGCCATGCCGGTGGTGGTGGTGATCATCATGGGAGGGGCGACACGGTCGAACGGCTCCGGCAGCCCGAACGCGCCGTCCACGTCGAGAGCGACGCTTCCGTCCT
Organism: Streptomyces sp. NPDC046859; assembly: GCF_040645135.1. Taxonomy (NCBI): domain Bacteria; kingdom Bacillati; phylum Actinomycetota; class Actinomycetes; order Kitasatosporales; family Streptomycetaceae; genus Streptomyces; species Streptomyces sp. NPDC046859. The sequence continues at coordinate 35,801 of NZ_JBEYXR010000042.1, read as the reverse complement.
CACGGAGGGTCACGGTGTCGCCGTTGTTCTCGCTCCAGTGGGCCGGGAACAAGGCCGTGACCGCCGCGCCGTGATTCGAGAAGTAGTTGAACTGGCTGATCCGCTCCGCCAGATCGGTGTGGACGGAGTCGTCGTCCTCGACCATGGTGTAACTGGGTGTCTGGTCTTCGGTGGCCATGGGCGTCTCCTTGTCGGCAACAATCCTTCTCCTCTCGGTCCCGGCACGGACCCGATCCGACACCGCACCCCGGATTTTCTTTGTGATCTGAATCACGGCGCCCGAGATGCTCAAAAGCCCAGTACATCTTCAGTGCCCGGGCAGGACGTTGACCCGATCCCGGCGGCGGGGGAGGGGGTTGCCCGGTGGACGCGGCAGGCCCCCTCCCGGCTGGCACGAGACCGTCCGGCAGGCCGCGGCATTGATCAGGAAGGCGTCACGGGTTCGGCGTAGGTGGCGAAGAACCGCTCGCCGGTGAGCTTGTGGTGCGCGAGCTGCTCCCGGACGGTCTGTTCGTCCGCCCACCGGTCCGGCGCGGCGGCGAGCGCGGCCGCGTAACTCGTCACGGCCTCCTTCAGCTTGGCGAACAAGGCGGGGGTGATGACGCGCATGCCCGGCACGGTGTTGGCCTTGGCGTCGCTGACCCGGCTGGGGTGCACCATGACCGGGAGGGCCTTCACCTCCGGGTTGTGGTCGTTGAGCCAGCGGACGCTGCCGCCGAGCTGATTCATGTCCGACTTCGCGATCGTCGTGGTGGTGCAGCCCGTCTTCAGCTCAGTGACGGCCTGCTGCTCGGCCGAGAGCGCCCACAGGTTGTCCGGTCCCGTGCCGTACAGCTTCTCCGGGCGGCTGCTGGCGAACCCGAGATGCTCGCCCAGGCTCTTCCAGGCCGCCTCGGCGTCGTCGGAGCGCTCGTCATCGCCCCAGACCACATCCTCGAACAACGCCTGCACAGTGAGCCTCAGGCTGACGCCGTCGCGGTAGCGTTCCGCGAGGAACTCGGCGGCGGCACGCGACTGCACCGCGGCTGCCTTGAGCCGCACGGGGGCGGCACCGTGCACGGACCGCAGGACGAACGTGTTGTCGGTCAGTGCGCCCGCCAAGGCCTGCTGGGCGGCCACAGGGTCGGTCAGGTGCAGGTAGGCGGCCTTCTGCTCGCGCAGCCAGCCCCGCAGTGCCTTGTCGCTGTCGCCGATGTCGTTCACCGCCTTCTGCACTCGTTCGGCCGCGGCCGCGGGACGGCCGGTGGCCGCGAAATCGAACGCCTCCCGCAGGGCGACGGCTTCCGGCCGCACCGTCCCGTGCTCGGCATAGCGCACCTCCGCCAGCGCCCGCCGGCTGCGCTCCCGCCACACCGGCGCCCGGCCCAGGCAGGACCGCAGGGCCTCGCGCACCTCGCTCAGCCCCTCACCCTTGATCTGGCCCGCGATGCCCCGGCTCAGCTTCAGCTGCGCCTGGGTGGCGGGGGAGAACAGAGCCAGGTGGCGGGCGTCGTGGATCGCCGTGGCGAGCTTGGCACCCAGCAGCAGGACCGCGCAGTAGTCCTCGCCGTCCCGCACGCCGCGGCCCATGCCCTGCTCGATCCGCTGGACCTCGCGGGCCAGGCGGACAGTGCTGTCGGCCAGCGCGACGGCCTCGCGCCGCTCCACCGAGTCCAGGGGCCGGGGAATCCCGTCGAGGACCAGCAGGCGGCAGGCGTCGGCTGGGAGGTTGACGCCGTCGTACTTGTTGACCAGCACCACCAGACCCACGTGCCCGGCCCGGAGCTTTTTCACGCCGGCCTCGAGGTCGTCGACCCGCCAGATGTGGTGGGCGTGGCGTGCCCAGTCGGCGGCGGCCCGTTCGCTGGGGACCAGCACGACGACGTTGACCGGATCGGTCTCGGCCACGCCGTCGCCGTCCTGGTCCCCGTCGGCGAACTGGCGGGCCAGCACGCGGACGGCCTCGTCGTCCAGGTCCGGGTTGAGGGCCACCGGGGCCAGGATCATCCGCTCCCCGAGGTCGGCGGCGCTGCCCGGCGTGACGGGCTGGGCGACGAGCTTGGGGTCGGCACCGAAGTCGGTGACCAGGGCGCTGTCGTCGGCGAGCGTCGCGGTCAGGTAGACCCGGCGGCGGGCCCGCACGAACGAGGTGATGCGGTCGATCGGCGGGCACGAGGGCCTGATCTCGATGGCCGTCGCTGTCGCCGTCGCGGTGCACAGGTGCAGCACCTCGGCCAGCAGCGGCCACACGAACTTGAAGTCGCGTTCCTCCCGGTGCGGCCGCAGGATTCTGAGCACCTCGTGACGCTTGTCCGCCCACGCCCAGAACGGGATCGGTGCCAACGCGGTGGGGTCCTTGTCCTCCAGCCCCGCCCAGGCGTTGGCCGACTGGTGACGCAGGTCGTCCGCAAACAGCTCCAGCAGCTTGCCGTACGCCTCGTGCGAAGCGGGCACTCGCAGCCGGAACTGGTCCTCGGTCCGCGTCAGCGCGGCGTGCGCGTCATCGACGACGACGATGCCCAGGTCGACCGGCTCCTTCCCGTCTCCGACGACACCGAACGCCGACTTGCCGTTGAGCAGCTTCTGGTAGTTCGTCACCAGCACCGCCTGCGCGGTGGTGAACGCCGGGTCGTATGGATCGTCCGTGGTGGCGATGCTGAGCCTGGCGGCCTCCTCGCGGACCTGCTTGACGAGGTAGTTGTCCGGCGTCAGGTACACGGCCTTGCCGACGCCCTCGTTCAGCGTGCTCTGCGCGATAAGCAGGCCGACGGCCGTCTTGCCCCCGCCGGTGTTCTGTTTGATCACCACATCCCGCTGCTCACGCCGGTCGAACCACTTGTCCAGCACCTCGCCCTGCTCATGACGCAGATACGGCCACGGCCGGCTGGCAAGCCCCGCGTAGATGTCCCGGGGCCGCAGCAGCGCCTCGCTGTCCCCCGTGCCGATCAAGTCCCAATTCAGCGGCATGTCACAGTCCTCCCTCTCCTGGTCAGGCGGCACCACGCCGCCTGCGCTCCCCCGTTCTGCAGGGCCGTCGCACTTCCGGCGACGGCCCCGCACCGCACCGACGTCCCCCAGGCTTCGGTGCGGCCCTTCAGCCGTCTGATCCCCTACGCCCACCGGCAGGGCGCCCTCGGTGGCCCAGGCACCCGTTCACGGACCGTGCCCGGTCCGTGAAGCCAGTACCACAGGACAGCGGCTGTCTCCTACCGCGCCCGGACGGGCACGGAGATCAGCGTTGCGGGCGTCTGCGTGAGATCCACCCGCGGGTGGGCCGAGCCGTCCGCCGGGTTCAGCAGCCGGGCCGTCCACCCCTCGGCGACGCGGACCGCCTCCAGGCCGGTCCACTCCCACAGTGGGAGCACGGTCAGAAGGCACCAGGAGGTCCGCCGGGGCGCCCCGGCCGTGCGGTGGGCGTAGTGCTCGGCCAGCCGGTCGCCGACCGCGCCCGGGCCCTGGCGGCACACGCTGCCCACGTACCGGCACCCACGGCGGTTGTCCCACGCGACGTACACCGCGCAGCTCGCGGTCACCCGGCGGCGCACCACGGCCGGGCTGGCCCGGCACACCACCACCGGCGAGCCCCCGCGGCCCTCTGCGTCCGCGGGGACGTCTAGCACCGGGCCCAGCAGCCGCAGGATTGGCCGCAGCGCCTGGCCGATCGCCGCCGGCACAGTCAGAACCGTGCTCACTCGGCGTCCTCCTCGTCCCCGTCGAGGTCCTCGTCGACCACGAAGATCGAGGGATCGGCCGGCCCGAACTTCGCGAGGATCCCCTCGAGCTGGCCCAGCTGCACCCGCAGCGCCTCGACGGCCTCGAAGGCGCCGAAGACCTGGTTGCCGCGCTTCTGGCTCATGCGGGCCAGAGCCCGCCCGGCCTTGTCCGCGCCCCTGACGCCCTGCTCGAGAAGCCGGCGCTGCTTCGCGTCCTCGGCCTCCGGTTCCGCCGACGTGCCGTCCGTCTTGGCCTTGGCCTCTGCGCGGTTCTTGGCGATGGTGGCCAGGGCGTGGGCCGGGTCGGCGGCGTGGACGAGGTCCCACTCATAGTCGAGGATCTCCTGCACACCGGACTTGTCCCGCATGGGCTCGCCATCGTGGACCACCACGTCCTCGACCTTGCGCTCCTGGGTGTGGAACAGCTTCGGCAGCACGGCCGGGTCGGCGGCGACATGGGCGACGGCGATGGAGTGCAGCATCCGCAGCCCGCCGGAGGTCTTCGACAGCAGCGTCAGGAGCTTGACCGGCGTCGCCCGGAAGGGCGCCTTGTAACTGTCGCGGTCGGTGCCCTCCTTCGAGCCGCGGTCCCGCGTGATGTACCCGTCGAGGAGCGCGGCGGTCCCGCCCAGCACGGTCAGCTCCGCGACGGCATCGTCCTCGCCGGCCAGGGCACGCGCGAGGACATCGTCGAGCACCCCGAAGACATCGTCGCCCTTGGTCAGCTTCCACGGCTGCTTCCACACCCGGTCGGTGATCGTGCCGCCGTTGCCGAAGGCCCGCAGCGGCTGCTCGATGCCCTCCTTGCTGCGGTAGGCCGACAGCGCCATGGGCGCCAGCCGCTCGCTGATCGCCTGCCGCCGGGCCTGGACCATCCCGAACTCCTGCTTGATCAGCCGGTTCATGGCGTCCGCGTGCGCTCCGGCGAGCACCGCGTGCTGGTGGACGGCAGCCGACCACAGCCGGTGCGCCGGCACCCCGAGCAGCTCGTGCATGGCCTGCGTACCCACCGTGCCCGACAGCACCCGGTGCACGTCCGGGGTAATCAGGCCCTCGCGCAGGGCGTGCCGGTAGACCCGCTGCATGCCCTGCGTGCTCTGCGCCCCGTCCGTCCAGGGGGTGACGCGGACGTGCAGGGTGGCCAGCAGGTCGTCCCGCGCCGCCACCAGGTCCGCCAGCGGCCCACCCCCGTCCGCCTGCGCACCGACCACGACAGTGGCGGGGAAGGCCAGCGTGTGGCCCTCGCGACGGGTCGCCTCGGTCAGCGTGGACGCCGCCAGGTTCTTACGGGTCCGCGCCGTCAGCTCGCCCACCCGGCGCCGCGCGGCCGCCTGCTCCGCGCGGCTGCGCCCACCGGACCGCTCGGTGGAACCGATGACGGAGGCGGTGCAGGCCGAGATCGCCTCATCAATGTCACCGCCGGTGCGCGCCAGCCACATGCTCACCATCCGGCTGTTGCCGTCGCCCGCGACCAAGAAGGTGTCCTCGGTGCCGTCGTCGAACACCACCCGCATCACGAACAGCGTCAGCGGCTCCTTCACGCCCTGCTGCAGCACACTCGACGTATAGACGTTCTTGCCCTTCTGGGCCTCGTACGTCTTGCGCATGCTCTCGCCGACAGCCTTGGCCAGCGCCTTGCGGTCCCGCATGCGCACCGCGAAGACCGCGAGCGGCTTGCCCGTCTTCGGATCGACCACGGTCTCGTACGCCGGCACCACCGACGTGGACGGCGCCACGTCCATGGCCGTGCACAGCTGGTCCGCCCACCGCTGGTTGATGAAGTCCGGCAGGACGTCGACGTCGAGGTAACGGTAGTGCGGCGGGGTCACGTACAGCATCCCGCCGACGACCGGCTTGGCCGTCAGCAGGTTGATCGGCTCACGGGCCACGAGCGCCTGCAGCCGCTTCGGGTCCACCGCACCCGAGGTCACGGCGTTCGCCGCGGCCTCGTCCAGGGAGACCTCGGGGTTCGCGAGCAGCTCCTTACGGGTGCCACGGAGCTGGGTCACCAGCAGCGGGTCCGCGACCGGCTCGGGGCGGCGCAGCAGAGGAGGCAGGCCCTCGTCGGGCTCCTGCCCGTCCAGGCCGTCCAAATCTTCGAATGAAGAGGTCACGATCTTGCCCTTCCTGGGCATCGCGCGCAGCAGGAAATATCCGCGGGCAGGGCGTGAGCCACTACCTCCACTGCGCGCCGTCCACAGGGGGCGGCGAGCGCCGTCACGCTCCACCAGCGGCTCATGTCTCCGCGATGTCCCGTGCCGACCGGCGTTCCACGGTCCTAGGCGAGCTGCTGGTCAGTCGGATCCCCAGGGGACCGAACTCCCGTCGACGACAGGTGCCAGCCGCTCTTCATGCCGCAGTTCGAACCCTGCGGCATGCAGTTCCATGTAGCCAGAGCGGTGCGCAGCCGACGACAACGAACACCGCCGACTCCACCCAAGCGTACGCCCATCTCCCCCTGAACTACGCGCATTTCAAAAATGCACCTCACAACCACCGAAAACACCAGGTTAGTTCGGCAAAGTCGACTCCAACCCCACTCATGGTCTAGACCACGCGCCGGCGCGCTCACACTGTTCAGACCCCGCCCACGCGTCCCCCACTCCGAGCTCTCGACATCACCGTGAGGTCGTCGGCCGGCCCGCTGCGCGGACGGTTCATCCAGCGCGCGGATCCGCCTCGCGCAGCGCTGCGAACTCAGTCCGCAGCCCCCCGGCCGACACCCGCGGGCGCCCCGCGAGGTTCTTCCCGTCCCCGCTCGGCCAGTGTGACCAGATAGAAGAGCCGCCGCCCCCACCCGGGGGCCGGCAACGAAAGGAGCCCGACCGTAAACAGAACGCGACAGCCCGGGCCGGACACCGCCCGCCGGGCCCTGCTGTGGCTGCTGGTGACCGCCACCGCCGTACTGTCCGCCCGCAGCCCGCAGTGGACCAGCGCCCTCACCACGGCGACCGCCGTCTACGCCGCCGCCGGCCCGGACCGCAGGAGCCGGCTGTGACCCGCACCCCGCCCACCACCGCGGAACTCGCCCTGGCCGCCGAGGTCGACCGCCTGGGACTGACCGCCAGCCCTCACCACCTCGAACGCTGGCGCGCCAAGCGCTGGCTGGCCCCCACCGACCAGTGGACCGATGCCGCAACCAGCGCACTGCGCCCCAACATCGTCCACCGGGCTGCATGGCTCGCCGCCCTCAGCAGGCCAGGCCGCGGCATCAGCTGGATCGGCTGGACGTTCTGGGCGATCGACGCCACCGAACAGACCGCCGCACTGCTGCGCCAAGCCCTCATCCGGACCATCCAAATGCCCCTGCGCCAAGCGGGCATCACCCTCGCCCAGATCCCGCAGGGCGACAGCGACACCGCCTTCAATACCCGCCAGGACCTCGCCGCCCGGATGCTGCAGGGGCGGCGCGCCATCGGACGGGACCTGGACGGCCTCCTGCGCGACCACGCCGGCACCGCGGGAATCGTCCTGCCCGAACCCCGCACGCTGTCCAACCCCTTCGACACCACGCTGATCCGCATTGGCGCCCGGCTGCTGACCGGCGGCATGGCCGACGTCAGCCCCGAAGAACTCACCGAGGCCTGGCGCAGCGTGTGGACCGGCCCGCCCGAGCACCTCGACCAGATCACCGCCGCCCACCTCGCCGCCGACCAAGCCGGAACCGACCTGCGCTCCCTCTCCCCACTGGCTCACGGACTGCCCGGGCTGGTCCGCGCCCTTGAACGGGCAGACGCACGCCTGCTGTGCGAGGCGGTCCGCGCATGCACCAAGGCGTCCTCCACCCTCCTGAAGCTGCTCCTGGAACGCGCCGACGCCGGGATGCTGGCAGAGCTGATGGACGACGTGATGTGGGACCAGTGGGTGCGCGTTGGAGGAATCGCCCCCGCCAGCCGGTTGGGGGAGGCGGCGATCACCCTGAGCACCGTGCAGTACCTCCTCGTCCCCGGCTGGGCCGAAGACCTCCACCGCTACCAAGACCGCATGGACCGCATGCTGACCGCGCCCACCGCGCCGACACCGGACGGCCGCCCATGACCGGAGTTACACGGGCGAAATGCAGCAAGCGACCAAATACCGCAGACACCATGACTATTGGGAACCTCACCCCCGTCGTCCCCGTACACCAGCAGACTGGCCATCCGGTCACCGAGAGCGGGGGAGGAACAGCGAGTGAAGACCTCTACTCGTCGGCGAGGGCACCGCCGTCTCCGCATCGTGCGGAACCTGCGGGTCCTAGCGGCCGCGCCCGCCCGGTCCCCGCGTTGCCAGGCGGACGCCTGCCGGGTCGCCGCCCGCCTGACCTATCTGCCCCGTGTGAACTCGCTGCCGTCCCCGGCCCGGCCGGTCCTGATCGTGCCTCCCGGAGCCGCGGATCGCGCGCTCGGCGCCGACGCGGACGTCCTCTACATCTGCACGCACTCCTACCCCGGCCCCCGACCTGAAGGCTTCCTCGACACCGATCTGACAGCCCTACACCGCCCCCTGACCGCAAACGCCCTCATCCTGGACACTTGCTGGGGCGCCAGCCCCGCCATACACCGAACCCTGGCCGCCCTGCGCCCCGCCCACCTGCCCCCACTGACGCTGCTCGCCTCGCCCCACCGCGTCCCCTTCGACCACCACGTGCTCGCCGGCCCACTGTTGGAAGCTCTCCTCACCGGCCCTCGGACCGGCCCGTGGCCACAGCGCGTCGCAGCGGCGAAGGCAACCGCTCTGGCCAGCATCGAACTGGCCGCGCACGCCCGACGAGACTGGGCACGATGGCACATCCGTGTCATCCCCGGAACCCGCCCCACCCCGTGACCCCACCCGGAGATGCGCCACACCTATATCCGGTCATCAGTCCGGCGAACGCCGGCGGAACACCCTCGCGTCGGCTCGCCCGCATGCCCTGGGCCACGGCCGTATCCGGATCACCTCCGCGTCGGCGGGGAGGACACCGAGGGGGCACTCAGAGAACAGGCCGTGCTGCGGAACACCCCCGCGTCGGCGGGGAGGATGTGATCGGCGGCAACACCAGCCAGTTCTTCTACGGGACACCCCCGCGTCGGCAGGGAGGAGATCCAGGTGGACATGGAGACCGCCGCGAACCTCGGAATACCCCCGCGTCGGCGGGGAGTACAAGACGACGTCAGCCGTGTGGCTGGCGTATGCCGGAACACTCCCGCGTCGGCGGGGAGGACGTGCTCGCCAGGTCGGCCAAGACGGGCCCGAACGGAACACCCCCGCGCCGGCGGGGAGGGCGGATCCGGGCCCGCGAGGGCGAGCACACCGGCGGAACACCCCCACGTCGGCGGGGAAGACTTCATCGGCCGGAGGGGATATCGCGCCTTCCTCGGGATACCCCCACGTCGGCGGGGAGAACGGCTCACCCTGGGTGGTGGTCGCCTTCAGCAGCGGAACACCCCCACGTCGGTGGGGAGGAGGAGCTGGGCGTTTCTCCCGGTCTCGTGATCCACGGAGCACCGCCGCGTCGGCGGGGAGGACACGGACGGGGTCGACTTGGCGGCGGCGACCAGCGGAACACCCCCACGTCGGTGGGGAGGACACTTCGCGATCAGCACCGGTCTTGATGACCGTCGGAACACCCCCACGCCGGTGGGGAGGACCTCATGATCCCCTTCGGTGCCGCCTCCGGATACAGAACACCCCCACGCCGGTGGGGAGGACTGCAGGCCCATGAGGTGGATCTTCTTGAGCTGCGGAACACCCCCGCGTCGGCGGGCAGGACGGGCTGAAGCACGGTTCGAAGGCGCCGAAGCACGGAACACCCCCGCGTCGGCGTGGAGGACTGCCTCGGGTGGACCACCACCGAGGGTGGCCTCGGAGCAACCCCGCGTCGGCGGGGAGGACGCGTTTCGCCGAGCCCGAGACTCACGGGGAGGCGGAACACGCGTCGGCGGGGAAGACCGCAGGAACGTGGCCCTGGGGCACCAGTCGTCCGGAGCACCCCCGCGTCGGCGGGGAGGACTCGTTCGGCACCGCGCTGAGGCCCGTCAGCTTCGGAACACCCCCGCGTCGGCGGATAGGGCTGGGCAAGGTTGCCGAATGCCTGCACTGCCCAGCGGATCACCCCAGCGTCGGCGGGGAGTATACGGACGACGCCTACCCGGAGGCCACGCAGAACGGAGCACCCCCGCGTCGGCGGGGAAGGACCCGGACCCACCGTGCGGCATCGGGGCCAGCGGCGGAACACCCCCGCGTCGGCCGGAGGACCGAAGGTCCTGCGGGATGGGCAGTCCCTTGTCCGGAACACCCCGCGTCAACGGGGAGGACGCCTCGGCCTCCGGGTCACCGAGGCTGGTCAGCGGAGCACCCCCGCGTCGGCAGGAAGAACGACCCTGCCGCCGTCGCCATCCTCGCCCGCTGCGGAACACCCCCGCGTCGGCGGGGAGGACATCTGGCCGTCCGTGCCGATCGGGACGGCGTACGGAGCACCCCCGCGTCGGCGGGGAAGACGACGACCACCTGTTCCATCGGGACCTCGTCATCGGAGCACCCCCGCATCGGCGGGGAAGACGCGAGTGCCGCGATCTCTTCCGGTGTCAATGGCGGAGCACCCCCGCGTCGGCGGGGAGGACTGGGGCGGCATCGATGTTCGACCCGTTCAGCCCCGGAACACCCCGCGTCGGTGGGGAGGACGCCCAGCTCGGCGCTGGTCTCCAGGAACGTCATCGGAGCACTCCCGGGTCGGCGGGAGAGCCGGGTGGCCGACGGCATCGACGACGAGATGTGCGGAACACCCCCGCGTCGGCGGTGAGGACGCCATGATGATGGCGCGCACCGTGCTGGCCAACGGAACACCCCCCGTCAACGGGGAGGACCGCCAGTCCCGGACCATCACGTTCGCCAGTTTCGGATCACCCCCGCATCGGCGGGGAGGTCGCCACCGTCCGCGCCGTCGACCCCGGCTTCTACGGAACACCCCCGCATCGGCGGGGAAGACTACGGACGACGCCTACCCGGAGGCCACGCAGAACGGAGCACCCCCGCGTTGGCGGGGAGGACATACGGGCCGCGGCCCCGTTGTTGTTGACGGCCGGCACACCCCCGCGTCGGCGGGGGGACATGGAACCGCAGTACGAGGACGGCGAAGAGTTCGGAGCACCCCCACGTCGGCGGGGAGGACGCGTTTCGCGCGGCCGGCCTCGCGGATGGTCGCGGACCCCCGCGTTGGCGTGGAGGACGTTTGCATCTATGCGGCGGAACACCCCGCGCCGGCGGGGAGGACTACGGGACGACGGGCGTTGTCGTGACGAACGACGGAACACCTCCGCGTCGGCGGGGACGACCTCGGTCGGGCGACCCGGGACATGTTCAAGGGCGGAACACCCCCGCGTCGGCGGGGAGGGTACCACCTGGGTAAGCAGCATCAGGTACGTCGTCGGAACACCCCTGCGTCGAGAAGCTTAGACCCAGTCCGGGACGGAGCACCCCCGCGTCGGCGGGGAGGACACCATGCCGTAGCTGTGATCGCGGATCACGGATCGCGGATCGCGTTCGGATTCGGGCTACGGGTTGCCTCCGCGTGTGCGGAGCGGGAACGTCACGCTTTGCGATGTTGTGGGCGCGTGTGTGTTTTTTTATCAAGGTGCTGGTTGTTCGGGATGTTACTCGCGTACGAGGCCGTCGAGTCGGGACAGGTGGTGGGTCTTGCCGTTGAGTTGATACGGCCGGCGCCTATCGGTGCTGGTGACGCGTTGCGGCAGGAGGAGGACGTCTTGGAGGGCGCCGATGTCCCGCCAGGTGGTGGGGGTGCTGGTGTCGGGGCGGCGTCCTTGGAGCCATCGGTGGTCGACTTGGACGGTGTGGGCCATGAGGTTGCGGATAGTGGCTGTGTCTCGGGGATCGATGTGGGTGGGGAGCGGTCGGTGGCGTGCCTGGCGGTCGAGCCAGGGGCGGCCGTGGGTGTCGGTCCAGACGGGCAGGACGCGGATGCTGTCGGCGCCGAGTCGGGTGACGAGGAGGTCTTCGTCGTCGATGGTGGTGAGCGGGTGGAGGTCGCGGATTGGTCGGGTGGGGGTGGGGATGGTGGCGGTGTCGGCGAGGGCACGCATGGCTTGTTCGGTGGCGAGATCGTTGGTGCCGGCGGTGGTGGTCCAGTCGGCGGCGTAGACCTGGTCGACCAGGGCTTGGACGTCTTCAGGGATGGCGCAGATGCCGCTGGTGAGGCCTTGGATGGCCGTCACGGTGCGGTTCAAGAGGTTTTCGCTGTAGACGGTGCCCCATCTCTGCGGGGGGAGTTTCCCGGTGGGGATGAGGACGGTCATGGCGGGGGTGGGGGCCCAGGCGGGGCGGTCGGTGCGGGGGTGGCGGTGGCATCGGCCGGCGCGCTGGAGGAGGAGGGCGATCGGGGCGAGGTCGCTGATGACGTGGTCGAAGTCGACGTCGAGGGATTGTTCGATGACTTGGGTGGCGACGACGATGACCGGTCGGGAGGGGCGGCGGCCGCGGGCCGGGGTGTAGTGGCCGTCCGGCGTGGTGCGGGCGGCGCGGGGCTTGCCGGCCCAGTTCTCGATGCGGCGTGTGACGCCTTGGCGTTGGCGTGCGGGCATGCGGGCGTGGAGGAGTTGGACGAGCGGGGCGCTGGGGCCGCTCCAGGCGCTTCTCAGGTGGCGGGCGGTGGTCTGGGCGTCGGCGACGGTGTTGCAGACGATGGCGGCGCAACCTCGGCCTTCGTCGATCATGGGCTGGAGGATGCGGGTGACGGTGGCGGGGCGGCTGTCCGGGCTGGTGGGGGAGGCCTGGTGGTGGACGTGGTGGAGGTTGACGGCCAGGCGGCGGGCGCGGGTGGTGGGGAGGGTTTCGCTGGTGGTGACGGTGCCGGTGGTGGCGTCGATGTGGGTCCAACCGGGGTAGGTGGGAGCGATGGTGACGGGGCTGGTGTGGCCGGCGCCGGTGCGGTAGGCGTCGGCGAGGCGGGTGGCGATGCTGCCGGTGAGAGTTGCTGACAGCAGGATCACCGGGGTCTGGGTGTGGCCGAGCCACTCGAGGAGGCGTTCGGTCAGGCGGTGCCCGTAGGCGTCGTAGGCGTGAGCCTCGTCGATGATGACGGTCTTGCCCGTGAGGCCGAGCCAGCGCATGACGTTGTAGCGGATTGGGAGGGCGGCGAGGGCAGCGGTGTCCCAGGTGCCGACGGCTACGCCGGCCAGGAGACCGCGGTGGCGCCCTTTGATCCATTCTGCTGCGATGGTCGATGCCTCGGTGAGGATGCGGTCTGTGTCGGAGTTGTAGTCGGCGTTCAGCCAGGCCATGGAGTGCAGCAGGGTGACCGGCATGGGGATGCTCGCGGCCTGGGCGACGTGTTCGGTGATGCGGGCGTGCATGGCGTCGGTAGTGGCCATGGTCGGCAGGAACACGCCGAGGCCTTCGGTATGGGCGGCGTGACCGAGGACGTGCGCGGCGAACAACGCTGTTTCTGTCTTGCCATCGCCGGTGGGGGCGGTGATGACGAGCAGGCCAGGGCCGTCGACGAGTGCCGGAAGGTGCTTGGCGAGGTCGGCCTGCAGCGGGTAGGGGTCGGTGATGGACGGGAACATGTCGGTGAACGACTCGGCCGGCTTCCAGACTGCGGCAGCAAGCTGGACCTTCGCGATGGCCTGCGGAGCTGCTTTTTGGGCGCGTTCGGCATGCGCGCTCCAGTCGCGGGGGTCCGGGGAATGCTGGCGTTCCCAGTGGCGTGCGCGGACCCAGCCGATTCGGGAGGCGAGCCAGTCCGCGAGAACCATCAATCCGGTGGCGATGACGCAGGCGCCGCCGGGGGCAAATTGGGTGGGCGGCTCGGGGCTACCGCACAGGACGTGGACGGTGTGCAGGTGTGCGGCCCGCTGAGCACTCCAGCCGGCCGCGCCTACCCGCGGTTCCTGGTCTTCGGGACCGGTGAGAGTGCGGGCGTTCAGGGCATTGCCGTAGGTGCCGTGGTGGCCGCCGAGTATCTGCCCGATCTGGTGGGCGATCGACCGCAGCGGCCGGCTGCTCGTCGGGTAGCCCGCTTGTACGAGAAGCGAGGGCGCGGTGAGGTGAGAGACGCGCTCGTGCCGGATTGAACCACGGTCGTCCGGGACGGGGTATGCAGAATCTTTGAGGAGAGCGGCCGCTGCCTCTTGGTCCTGGCGCTGAAAGGCCGGGCAGAGCTTGCCGAGGTCGTGAAGTCCGGCCCAGAACATCATCAGTTGGCGAGCGTGGGCTTCGGTGACGCCCCAGCCTTTCGCGATGATGTCCCGCTGGCCGGCGGTGAGGTAGCTGTCCCACAGCTGCCCGGCGATTGCTGCGGTATCGATCAGATGGCTGATGACTGGATACGGCCCCACATCTTCCAGGCCATCGGACTTACCCCACAGGCGGTCGTCAATGGGAGGGCGCATCAGCAGAGGTATCCAATCCGATCCGAACTATCTACGCGCATGCGGAGCGCTCCTGCAGGAGGGGTTCAGCCCAGCAACCTCGTCGAACTCCCTCCGCGTAGGTGGAGCCCACGTCTCCAACTCGGCGGCCGTACTCCTCGCCACCGTGGCCACCCCGTCTACGCGGAGCGCACACCTGCCCGAACCGGGTCGCGAAATCGAAGGGCGGCTGATCCCCGCCTAAACGGAGCGCAGTCGGTGCGGGAGCCGATCCGCTGCGGCGTGAACGGGACACCTCCGTACACCCGACGCCGACCCGCTCGTTGGTGTACAGCGACGGCCGCCTGCACGGAAGACCTCCGTGTACGGGAGGCGCACCCTTTCGGACCTGCACCGTCCCGGTGCGTTTGCCTTGTCATTGCTCGCGGTGGGGCGCGATGGAGAGCAGTCCGAGCCCGTAAGCGCGTCCATGGCCGATGCCGGTGGTGATGGCCTGGCGAAGGGCTTGGGTGTCGGTGATGGTGGCGATGCCGTCGAACCGTGTGACGTCGAGGCGTGCGCGCTTCTTCTCGCCCCGGGAGGCGAGGACGGGAGGTTGGGGGGTGTCGAGGATGAGCTGGGGGGTGAGGCCGGCGTGGGTGGCTTTGCGTTCCCACCAGGCGAGGGCGGCTTCGCCGGTGAGGGGGACGCGGCGTCCTCGGCGGCCGGGGACGGACTCGGCTTTGGACGGGTTGGCGTCGATGCGGTAGCGGATGGTGCGGCCGGGCGTTGCCCAGTCGAGGAGGGGGTTGAGCTTGCGGTAGTCGACGTCGGCGATGGTGTAGTTGGCGGGAAGGGCGTTGCGGTTGATGGTGATGCCCGTGGACTGGATGAGCAGCGTGGCGCCGGCGTGTTCGCGTTCGAGGCGGTAGAGGACGTTGTGGGCGGTGCGGGGACTGGTGCCTGCCTGGTCGGGAAAGAGTGCGGCGACGCGGCGGTGGAGGGCGGTGTGGTCGCGAAGGTCGTGGTGGACGTCGCGGGAGCGGGGGTTGAGGGCGATGCGGGCCAGGCGGACGGTCGTGGTTGCGGTGGCGGGGGTGGTCATCAGGTCGTCTCCCGAGCGGGCGTGGTCTGTGCGTAGGTGATCAGGGCGTTGAGCCATGGGGTGCCGCGGCCGGCGCAGAGGCTGGCGGGGAGGGTGCGCTGGGTTTCCCACAGGTCGCGGGTGGTGAAGGCGCGGCCGGGCGCGGGGGTGTCGCGGACGGTGGTGGTCGCCGGGAGACCGGGCACGGGTGGAGTGTCGTGGATGAAGGTGACGTCGATGGTGGCTGCGTTGCGGGGCGGGTCTGCGTGGAGTGGGGCGCGGTCGAGTTCGGCCACGGGGTCGTCCAGGTCCGTGCGCAGGAGGAGCGGGGTGTCGGGTGGGCAGGAGCGGCGGCCGAGGTAGGGGGCGAAGACCGGCTCGGTCAGGGCGTGAGCGGCGAGTGCGGCGGTGTCGTCAGGGCCCGTGACGGCGATGGTGAATGCGGCGTCGGCGAGATACCACCGTTCGGTGATCATCGTCCCCTCCCCGAGCTTCTTCCGTCTGCCGTCAGCGGTAGGCGGGGTGAGTTCCCTGGGATAGCCGCCGCCGATGGTGTGGAAGTCCATCTCGCGGTGGCCCGGGCGGTCGACGCGGATGACGTAGCGGAGTTGGGCGAGGTCGGTGTTCTCGTGGTCGCGGGATCGTCCGAGCGCGGAGGCGAGAAGACCGGTGAGGGCCGACCTGGTGGGCGAGGTGCTGGTGGGCCTCACTTTGAAGTCGGCGGGTCCCCCCCAGCTTTGCAGCGGGGCGGAGAGGTGCAGCAGGAAGCCGGCCAAGGGTCCTCCTCAGTGTGGTGGGGTGGTGTGACCTCCGCGTGCGCGGAGCGCTCTCGGGTGGTAGGGCGTCGGGTCCGCGCGTGTGTAGCGGTGGCCGGCCCGCCGTCAGTTGATGTGCTTGGTGATGGTGCCGAGGATTCGGCTGATCAGGTCGTCGACGGCGTCCACGCGGTCCCCGAGGGCGGTGAACTCGATGTCGCTCAGGGTGACGTGAGCGTGGTCGGCGATGCGGCTGGTGCCCAGCATGCGGCTGTGGGCGGCGGCATGGGCGTTGAGAGCCTCGAGTGAGGCGGGGACGTAGCCATGGGTGGTGGCGGGGATGGGGGTCTCGAACGCGCCGACGAGGTTGACGGGCCGGTCGGTGCGGACGGCGATGTGGATGAGGTGCGGGACGGTGTGGGGCGCGGTGCCGGAGGCCTTGGCGGGCATGATCGCGAGGGGAAAGGCCCGCAGGAACGCCTCGATGACCTGCTGGGCGGTGTCGGCGTCCCCATCGAGGTTGCCGATGAGCTCGCGGACGTTGAGGGTGGCGTAGCGGTAGAAGGTGGCAGAGGTGTAGCGCTGGTCGCCCATGTGACCCGCCCCGGTTTCTTCACCGGCGTCCTGGATCAGGTCGTCGACGGCGGAGAAGAAGTCGATCTGGGACGGGCCGGCGTGGGTAGCGAGGCTGTGGGCCATCTGGACGGCGCCGGCGACGGTGGATCCGGCTTCGTTGGCAAGCATCCGGCCGTAGGCAGCGATGGATGCATTGCGCTGGCGGAAGACCTCCAGCACGGCAGCTTGGAGCTGCTTGCGGTCGGCGGCGGGGATCTTCCTGTAGGCGGCGGCGAGGGGGCCGGTCTCGGCTGCCTCTCCCTCTTCTTCGTGGTCGACGTCAGCGTCTTCGGTGTCGCTCTCGGCTTTCTGGGCTTCGGCCTTCGCCTTGGCTTCGGCGATGGCCTTGGCCGCGGCACCGGCCGCCTTGCTGAGGGCGTCGCGCCGGCTGTTCGCGATCTCGGCGAGAGAATCGAACGCGGTCTCCGGGAGGAACAGCAGGGCGTTGGTGCCGCCGGCGTCGGACAAGCCGAGGCCTTTGATGTCGGCGGCGAGAATCAGCATCTGGGCGGCGGCGAGGGCGGTGGTCTCGTCCCAGTCGGCGGCGGTCAGGCGCTTGGCGACGGCGAGGGGCGTGCCTCGGGTGCGCACGGCACGACTACCAAGGGCCTCTTCCATGTGCGTGCGACTGTGCCGGCGGCCGTGCTGGGAGGAGAGCCGAGGGCGTGCTACCCCCCCGTAGGTGGCGGTTTTGGGGGCGCCCTGCCGGTCGCGGTTGAGGTTGCTGTAGGGGGCGGAGTGAACGATGTGGACGTCGATGTAGAGCGGGGTCACTTACTGGTCTCCTTCGAGCCGGCGGGGGTGGTGTAGGAGCGGGCCCAGTCGATCCGGACGTCGGGAGCCCAGCGCTGGTAGCGGATGCTGTCGCGGAGCAGGACCGGCCACTTGACCGGGACGCTGCTGGACCGCAGAAGACTGATGGTGGAAGGCAGTTCGGCCATGAGCGCGTCGTAGTCCAGTTCGCACAGGTACGACAGGAGACCGGTGGCCGTCTCACGGCGCATGCCTGCACGCGCGGCGCGGGCGAGGGACCAGCCGAGGTTCTCCCACGGCTTCGCCGGTGCCGGTTCCTTGACGGTGAGCGGCTTGTCGCCGGCGCGGGGATTGGGCGCGTCGTGGACGGCCCACAGGGCTGCGACGAGAAGGAACGGGCGCTCGGCTTCGCGCAGGACGTGGTGGCTGGTGTCCTCGCGGACGGGGATGCCGCCGGCGGGCACCAGGTGCACGTACATGGGCCAGGGGTTTTCGAGATTGTCAGCAAGGCCTTGGCGCAAGGTGGCGCGGCCTTCGGGAGTGGCGCAGGCGCGGCGCACGGTCTTCATGAACCGCTCGTAGGTGGCCAGGCCGTTGCCGTTGGCCGGCGGTGATTCGGTTGTCACGTTCGAAACTCTTTCTCGTGAGCGCTGATCAGGTGGTCTTCTTCGTGGACCGCCGGGTCTTGGGGTGAGTGAGGATCGCTCGCGCATGGGCGATGGGAATGAGGCCCGCAGGCGTGGCGGCGTCAGCGCGGGTGGCGTCGTCGTACAAGGTGATGGCAAGCGACCGCAGTTGCGGGTCGGTACCGTCGCTGATGGCCTGCCAGAAGCGGCTGTCGGTGCGGTCCCAGTAGACGGCGATCGTGTCGTGAGTCCAGGGGCACTCGGAGCGCGGGTCGGGACTCATCGCGTTCCACGCAGACCGCAGAGCAGCAGCCAAGGCCTTTGCGCTCTCCTCGGCCTTCTGGCGGGTCGATGTGACTCGGGCAGCCTTTTCGGGGTGGCGGCCGGATGTGTAGTCGGCGACCACGACCGGCGTGACCTGCTCGAACCAGATCTCTTCTTTCTCCTGCTTGTCCTGGTGACAGGCGAGAGCTCGGGCACGGATGGGGCCGAGGTGGTCGAGGGCTTCGGCGGGCAGGGTGTCGAGCAGCCGGATCCACGCGGGCGGAGTGGTGGCCGAGATCGTGGTGTCGCCGGGGCGCCGGATATGAATGAGGGAGTCAAAGTCCCGCACGAGGGCGCGTGCGTGGTTGGCGCGGACAGGTCCCCCCTTGGCACGGTTGATCAAGAACGGGTCCTCCGCTGCCGTGACGGCCTCAGACGCTACTTCCAGAGCCTTCTTCGCGCCGGCATCCTTCAAGGCACTGGGTACCGGGGTCCGCCAAGCTGCCCAGACGGCAGTGATCTGGCCGGTAGTCGGATCGGTACGGGTCAGAGTGGCGTGCGCGGCCCGGTTGATCAGCCGGGACACCGGCCCGGTGGGCAGTTCGGGCCGGAGGGGATCCGGAAGGGCGACCTGCTCCCACTCGGGCAGGTCCGGTCCGGTGACCGGAATGTCGGTGGGGTGGGGAGCCGACAGCAGGAGATTGGTGTATTCGTTGCCGCTCTCGGGATGCCAGGAGATGGCAGACCGGAGCGGAGCAGCGGCCATGGACTTATGCGTGACGCCGTTGTGGCTGCGGTTCGCCCCGAGCCCGCACGGGCCGTACTGCCGCCACGCGAGGACCCACCAGAAAGCCTCGTGCGGCGTGACGGGGGCAGCCTGCGGAGTCCGGTCCAGCCAGGGCTGATTGTTCCCGGACGCCCGGGTCATGACGAGCTTGGCCGGCGGAGCCGGGTCGCCGCACTCTGCTGCGAGGCGCGGGTCTTGGAGGAACGGTCGCTCGGGGTCATCCAAGTTGAACCGGTGAGCCCACTTGGTGTTGTAGGCGTCCACCTCTGCGAGGTTGAGGTGGCCCTGGCGGAAAAGTTCGTCCCAGCGGTCGTCCCACGCGTCGGGGTCGGCTATGTCGAGGCCGCTGATGCGGATGAACAGTGCCACAAGGAGCCGGCGCAGGGCGGAGGAGACGGCAACATTGGGGATGTCGAGCGTGCCGAGGTGCGCGGCCGCGAGCATCTCGCCCAGCGGGGTAAGGGTCGTGAGGCCCGGAGCAGCGGCGGGCAGCGCACCAGGCGCCAGGCGCGCGAGTTCGGTGCGGTCGGCGTCGTGGTGCCACTTCATCGGCACACACGGCGACATCATCACGTTGAACACAGAAAGTAGCTCCAGCCAGGACGGTAGCCCCCAGGAAGCCGGGAGCCAAAAAGCGTCAACTACCGAGCAAACGACACGTGTTGACCTGCTGTCAGATCAGCAACAGGGTCAACATAAAGAGAGATAAGACGGGCGCGCAAGCGACTGCCTCAACTGTCAGTGGCGACCTGTATGGTGGCCGCGGCAGCGGTCCGCACATCAGAACTGGCCTTCAGAAGAGCCCAAATCTAAGGTGAACGTGGAATCCGTGGAAGTGGACGTTGTGGGCTCGTACTATTGCTGATGCGTCCCGCCAGCACCTTGATAAATGAAATGAAAATCGCCGACAACGGTGCAGGTCAGGAAGTTTTCGCTCCGCGCGCGAAGGTCACGCGGATCGAATGACCGCCCTTATTATCGGCCGCTCCGCGCACGCGGAGGTCACCTGGTCGCGCATGCGGACAGCGGTTGCGGTCGCCGCGACATAGACCAGGCCCAGCCGTCGGCCTTCGCCTATGTCCGCGATGTGAAATCAACAACCATGGTCAGTTAGTTGCCCGCCGAAGCACAGGCCCCCTCCACCACGCAGCCCACGTTCTCTCCGAGCGCGGGGTAGCTCTTGATCTTCCCGGACCATAAGCCCGCCGGCAGCGTTGTCTCCGCGCCCGCGGGGGTGGCTCCCGTGCGTTGCCGTCCGTGTTGGCCTCGTTGGGGTGTCCCCGCGCCCGCGGGGGTGCTCCGCCCTGCTTGGTGGTGTCCGAGCCGTCGATCGCGTCCTCCCCGCCGACGCGGGGGTGTTCCGTAGAAGACGCTGCCCGTCCCCCAGATCCCGAAGTCCTCCTCGCCGACGCGGGGGTGTTCCGAACAAGGGCCAGGCCATTGCCGTCGACCGCGGGTCCTCCCCGCCGACGCGGGGGTGTTCCGGTGTGGATGGGCGACCTGTCGGCGGCGCCAGAGTCCTCCCCGCCGACGCGGGGGTGTTCCGCAAGGACGTGCGTGGTCCCGTTGGACATGGCCGTCCTCCCCGCCGACGCGGGGGTGTTCCGTCGGACCCCTTCTTCGCCGTGACCGCCGGGTCGTCCTCCCCGCCGACGCGGGGGTGTTCCGAAGGAAGCGTCGCTGTTGAAGTCCGTGGACAAGTCCTCCCCGCCGACGCGGGGGTGTTCCGTCGGGTTTGCTCTGGCCCCGCCGCGGCGTGATGTCCTCCCCGCCGACGCGGGGGTGTTCTGTCAGAGAAGTCCCGGATCGTCGGGCGAGTGGCGTCCTCCCCGCCGACGCGGGGGTGTTCCGGATTCGATCCCGGCGCTGATGATGGCCGACGAGTCCTCCCCGCCGGCGCGGGGGTGTTCCGATGACGGTGGCCGACTGGCTCGACCGCTGGATGTCCTCCCCGCCGACGCGGGGGTGTTCCGCCATCATCCGCCTCGTTGTAGACGGCCGTGTTGTCCTGCCCGCCGACGCGGGGGTGTTCCGGCCACGAGCGACAGGATCACGGCGGTGCTCAGGTCCTCCCCGCCGACGCGGGGGTGTTCCGTGGGCTACATCCGGTTCAGGCTCACCAAGCACGTCCTCCCCGCCGACGCGGGGGTGTTCCGCAGCAGGGGTGGGGGGCGTGGGAGGGGAAGACGTCCTCCCCGCCGACGCGGGGGTGTTCCGGCACGCACCCGTCGCGCCGCGACGTGTGGGAAGTCCTCCCCGCCGACGCGGGGGTGTTCCGCAGGCCGATGACCTCGGCGAGCAGCTGGAGCAGTCCTCCCCGCCGACGCGGGGGTGTTCCGATCCGGGAGGACAGCATCGGCTCGCGGCGCAGGTCCTCCCCGCCGACGCGGGGGTGTTCCGGACCCTACCCGCGTGACGAGATGCCGGACTAGGTCCTCCCCGCCGACGCGGGGGTGTTCCGACAGACCCGGCCTCCCTCCGCCACAGGTGGCCGTCCTCCCCGCCGACGCGGGGGTGTTCCGACATCCCGGACGGAGAGGTGGTAGTGCCGATCGTCCTCCCCGCCGACGCGGGGGTGTTCCGACTGGCGGCCTGGCCGGAAGGACGACCCCAACGTCCTCCCCGCCGACGCGGGGGTGTTCCGCCCCGGCGAAGGCGAAGGGCAAGCAGTCGCAGGTCCTCCCCGCCGACGCGGGGGTGTTCCGGTGGCCACCGTCTCGCAGGACGAGTTGTGGCTGTCCTCCCCGCCGACGCGGGGGTGTTCCGCCGTCCAGCCCTCAGAATCCGAGCGCGTTGCAGTCCTCCCCGCCGACGCGGGGGTGTTCCGTCCTGGTACAGGTACAGATCCTCGACCGTGCCGTCCTCCCCGCCGACGCGGGGGTGTTCCGCCGTTCACCACGCTCGCCGTGGGTGTCGCGCTGTCCTCCCCGCCGACGCGGGGGTGTTCCGGAACTACGCCCCTAGGTCTGGGGCCATCCCCGGTCCTCCCCGCCGACGCGGGGGTGTTCCGGCGGAGGGTCGAGCGAGCGCAACCGGGACCAGGTCCTCCCCGCCGACGCGGGGGTGTTCCGGCGGAGGGTCGAGCGAGCGCAACCGGGACCAGGTCCTCCCCGCCGACGCGGGGGTGGTCCGCGTGAACGCCTCCGCCAGGAAGATCACGTCGGGTCCTCCCCGCCGACGCGGGGGTGTTCCGCCCGCAGAGAAGACAGGAGAGCAGACGTGAGCGTCCTCCCCGCCGACGCGGGGGTGTTCCGCCGACGCCTTCAGCAACGATGTCGCCGCCCAGCGAACCTGTTCTTCCAGCTCATCGCGTCCCGCTACGAACAGGGCTCGGTCATGGTGACCTCGAACCTGCCCTTCGGGCGCTGGGGAGAGACCTTCTCCGACGACGTCGTGGCCGCCGCGATGATCGACCGCCTGGTCCACCACGCCGAGGTCCTCACCCTCACCGGCGACTCCTACCGCACCCGCCAACGACGCGAACTCCTCGCCAAGGAGAACCGCGCACACCGCGACTGAACCGACCCGAGTGGGACTGGCCAATTCAGTTGGCCAGCCGGGCACCGGCCCGGCAGGGTTGGCGCATGACACGCGACGACCTCTCCGAGATGCTCGCCGAGCAGACGCCGGCTTGCGGCCCAGCGCGCGAAGTCCTGCTCTCCGGAGGCACCTTCGAGGTCTGGGACGGCCTGGTCCCCGCTGATCGACTCTTCCACACCTACCGGACCCGGCTCCGGATCACTCAGAAGCGCGGGGTCGCGACACTCGGCCTCATCGAGACCGTCGAGATCCTTGAGCAAGCCGGAGACCAAGCCATGCGCATCGGCATGGTCAAGACGGCGGACCGAGCCTGGGCGTTCATGCTCTTCCTCGACGCCGCAGCCACGACGGTGCTGGCCTGCGCCCGCGGCGGACGCGTCCAGCTGGAAGACGACTGACAGAAGGATTGCGCGCTCAGCAGGCTGGTGCGCTCACACACCAGAGGGGTCACTTTTCAGAGACCCAACGGGGGTCAAAATTCAGAGATCGTTGACAACAGAAACCCACTGGCAGTCCTCCCCGCCGACGCGGGGGTGTTCCGAAGCTCATCCTGCGGGTCATGCGCCTCACCCGGTCCTCCCCGCCGACGCGGGGGTGTTCCGCTGCCACGGCCCGCATGGATGGTCGCGTTCCCGTCCTCCCCGCCGACGCGGGGGTGTTCCGGCAGCGACGTCCCGCACGCTGTAGGCGCGGCCGTCCTCCCCGCCGACGCGGGGGTGTTCCGCTCGAATTTCAGCGCCGTGGGGCACCCCATCTGTCCTCCCCGCCGACGCGGGGGTGTTCCGTGTCCATCCCCGTGGCTCTGGCTACGGGCACCGTCCTCCCCGCCGACGCGGGGGTGTTCCGCTGAGCCAGGTGTCGGCGTCGTTCTCGGGGCCGTCCTCCCCGCCGACGCGGGGGTGTTCCGCCGGACGGCGTGTACGTCCTGCATTGGCTGGAGTCCTCCCCGCCGACGCGGGGGTGTTCCGTTCCGCAAGTTCAGGAACCTCGGCGGTCCGGGGTCCTCCCCGCCGACGCGGGGGTGTTCCGGAACCCGAGATGCCCATCTCCCGAGTGACGAAGTCCTCCCCGCCGACGCGGGGGTGTTCCTTCGGCTTCACGGCAGGCGGCGGGGCGAGCAGGGGGGTGTCGGTGGCGTCAGTGCGAGCCTCGGCGGCCCTCACGCGGGGCAGGCCGTCAGCGCGGCTGGTGTCCGTGCCGGAGGGCAAGGCGTCGGGGAATCTGCGGGACGGCGCCCTCGACAAACACCGGGCCCTCGCGGGCCCCGGTGTCGTGCAGGACGTGGGCCGTGGCGAGGGTGGCGTGGCCGCACAGGGCCACCTCGGCGGCGGGGGTGAACCAGCGCAGCGCCCAGTCGGCCTCGCCGCCCTCGGGCAGCCGGGACCGCCGCCCGCCTCCGCACCGTTTTCCCGATCCTGGGCAGCCCGGCCGGCCTCGCCGCCGAAGCAACCGTGTGCGCCCGACTGCTCCAGACCGTGGCTCGCGGCGACACCCTCGCCCTCGAAGACCAGCTTCGCATCTGGGCAGAAGAACTGCGCCACCGCTGAAGAGGGCGGTGAGGAACACCGGCGGGTCCGTCACGGCCGGGGCGATCACGACGCCCCCACCCATGACACGTACAACCCCGACCACGGCAGGTCAGCGCCTTCAAGGGCGTGTGCATACTGCTGGTCATGACGTCTGCGCTCGCCACCCGCATCAACGCGATATCCGTGGCGCTGGCAGTGTGCTGGGCGGGCTTCGGAGCTTGTCTGGGCTTTTTCCTGGCCGGCTGGTGGGGGGCCGCGACCGGGGCGGGTGTAGCCGGCCTGGGCGCGGGAGCCGGACTGTTCGTCTACCGCCGCCATCTGGTGGCTTCCCGGCGAGCCGCCGAAACAAGGGGGCACACAGAAGGGACCCGCCGACGCGGTCCTGACCACGCCGCAGTCTTCCCGCTCATCCCTGACGGAGTGAACGAAGAAGAACAACAGGCCCGACGCACCGTCGCCTACCGGCTTGCCGCCTACGACGGCCTGCCCCGTGCGGTTCGGGTGTCGGCCGCTGCGGCGCTGGAGGCCATCGACGAAGGCCAGGACACCGGACGCGCCCAGGCAGCGGTCAAGGCGCTGACGCTCACGGTCTACGACTGCCGCGTCGGCCGCTGACGCACCCAGCTGGCGGGAGAGGCGACGTGGACGCAGTCGAGCTCGGGCGTCACCGGGGGTGAGGTCAAGGCGGGCACGGTGCAGGTGTGCGGGGTGGCGCCACCGGCCGGAGGCATCGCGGGCGACATCGACGCCTACTTCCACCACCAGCTCGGGTTCCCACCGGCGTGACGTCCAGCGTCTGCCCCACCCGGCGGAGAACGACCAGCCTGTCCACGGATGACCGCGCCGGGGCGGGAGCGAGTAGTGCGGTCTGGCGCAGGCGGTTGCGCTTCGTCGGAACCGGCAGCGGGACGCGACCAGCGCGTCAACCGCGTCGAACATTTCGGGCATGGAACACATCTCCCGCTCCTACCCCGTCCGTGAACCGTACGTATGGCGTACGGATAGCGTGGAAGAGCTGTATGACTGTGGTCGAACTGCCGCCGCCCGGCCGTCCTGAGCGGGCGCGGCTCTTCCCCGACCAGGCCGAGGCAGTGGAGAGGCTGGTACGGCATCTCCGCCCGGCTTGGTGCTGTTCGTCGTCCCCACAGCCGGCCCAGACAGCGCTGGCCTGGCGCCGCGACGGCCACGCGCACGAAGTTTCCTTCGAAGATCGTTACTGGGCGTGCCTCTCGTAGCGGGCCGGGCGGCGGTCGGCCGGTGAACCGGGCCCGGCGCCAGCGGGGAAGTCACAGTGCGGTTCGTGCCACAGCGCGGCTGTTCGCCCACCATGGCGCAGTGTCACCGGCCGGCTGCTGCAGTCGTGCCGGGTTGCGATCGGGCATCTCCAGCCAGCCCGCTTCCCTTAGCGAGGTCCACTGTTCCCAGACCAGCTCCTTCACCCTGGTGGCCATGGGATCACTTTGTTCCGAAATTGATCGACTTGATCATGCGCGTTTGGGCCCCGTTCTCCGGAATGCTGCGTTGGAGTACTGGTCGAGATCAGCGTTATATCCCCACCGTTCAGGGTGAGTTGACGCTGCGCCGGAAGGAAGGACCGAAGCCTGTGACCGTGAACGATCTGCTTGCCCCTCTGGTGGTGATCACCGCGCTGCGGGTGTCTCTCCCCGATGTGCTGATGGGGATGATGCGCCCGCTGCGGGCCGGGGCCCGCGTCGGCATCGCCGAACTCCTGGGAAGTGAGCAGGCGCCCGCCAGGGGAGGGCTGGCTGCTGTGGCCGTTGCTTCCCGGGATGCGGAGGTCTAGGCGATGGCCAGCCCTGAGGACAGTGGCGCACACGCCAGGCCCGGCTCGTTCCGGAAACTCGACCGGTTGCAGGGCATCCAGTACGAGGTTCCGCCGGGCCTCGACGCCTTCTACGACGCGTACGCCCGGCCGCACCGGGACTTCGCCTTCAAAGTCCTGGGGGACGAAGGCGCCGCCGGGGAAGTCGTCCGAGACCTCTACTCCCACCTCGCCCTCAACTGGGACAGGCTTCGGACCGACGGGTGCAGCCCTGAGCCCTATGCGTGGCGTGTGCTGAAACTGCTTGTGGAGAGTCACCCCCGGCTGACGACCATGCCCGCGGCCGACAGCCTCAGCACAGCGGCCCCGGACGGCCGAAGGTCTCCCGTTCATGACGCCGTCCGGGCCACGCTGTGGAACATGCGCTCCGAGCTGGAGGACGCGGAGTCCCCGCTCGGCCTCTACACAGCCATCGCCGCCCTGCCCGTACGACAGTTCGACGTGGTCATCCTCCACTACGTCATGGGCTACACACAGGACCGTGTCGCCGACATCATGGGGATCACCGTGAGCACCG
This sequence comes from Streptomyces sp. NPDC046859, assembly GCF_040645135.1. NCBI lineage: Bacteria > Bacillati > Actinomycetota > Actinomycetes > Kitasatosporales > Streptomycetaceae > Streptomyces > Streptomyces sp. NPDC046859. The sequence goes on along the minus strand of NZ_JBEYXR010000042.1, from coordinate 9,471 downwards.
TGCGCTCCCACCGCCGCCAGGCATACAAACACCTTGCCGTCAAACTCCGTAGCCATCTGGGGGACGACAGGGAGAAGGAGTAGCCCGTGCGCAAGCTCGATGACATCCTCGGACAGGCCAGTGACCCTGGCACGGTCACCGATACGGAACTCGCCGACCTAAAAAAGGAGATTGTCCGCGACGTGACCGCCACGCTCATGTTCGGCGAACTCCCCACGCCCCGGAGCCGCAACCCGGCCCGCCTGGAACAGGCCGCGAGCACCCTCCAGGCTCTATGTCGCGCCATGCTGCGCGACGACGAGGCCGCCGAACACCTGGCGCGCATCGCGGCCAGCCCTGCTGACGCTGAAGGCGCTGTGCGCTTCGGCTGCCTCCTCGACCTCGCCAAGAAGCACGACGGCGCCCTGTGGTGGTGGCAGTTCGCCGCCGGAGCCGGCAACACTACCGCCGCCTACTGCCTGTATCTGTTCCACACCCGCCGAGGCGACCTCCGCGACGCCGCCCACTGGTGGTACCAGCACCGAGCCTTGGGACCCGATCTCGACCTGCCACTCACCGGAATACATACCGAAGCGAGCAACTCCTCCAGGGCACTGCGCCAGGCAGTGGCACGTCTCAGGGTCGAGGAGGCGGCGGGCGAGTTCCACCACCCCGACCACCGCCTCGCCGATCAGATCGAAGACCTGGTCAACTTCTGCTGACCGCTCCAGGCCAACACGCCACCCGACTGAGCCGCCGCGCGCCGGTCGTCCGTCCGGGTTCCGGGACCCGCGCCGCCGGGACCGTTGATGACGTCTGCGCACGCGCTGCCCGGGGCTGCCTCGATGAGCAGGTCGCCGCGCCGCGTGCGCACGTACTCTTCGGCCTGGGCGAACCATGCCTTGTAGTCGGTACGGATTGCGGCGCCGGCGCCGACGCGAGGGTGTTCCGCGTGGTCCTCGCGGGGTACGTCACCACCGACCGTCCTCCCCGCCGACGCGGGGGTGTTCCGCGTGAACGCCTCCGCCAGGAAGATCACGTCGGGTCCTCCCCGCCGACGCGGGGGTGTTCCGCCGGATCCGCCGTCCCCGTACACGGCCTGCAGGTTCTCCCCGCCGACGCGGGGGTGTTCCGGCGACGCGGGACCATCCGATCGAGTGGTGGATGTCCTCCCCGCCGACGCGGGGGTGTTCCGCGCCTGAACAGTGTGAAGAAGCCCGTGCGTACGTCCTCCCCGCCGACGCGGGGGTGTTCCGCCCAACAACCCCCCCGTACGAGGCCGCCAGTCCTCCCCGCCGACGCGGGGGTGTTCCGCCCAACAACCCCCCCGTACGAGGCCGCCAGTCCTCCCCGCCGACGCGGGGGTGTTCCGCACACGTTCGACCCGGACGTGGACGACTCGCGGTCCTCCCCGCCGACGCGGGGGTGTTCCGCCGTTGCGGTCGGTGGAGCAGCCGGTCATCTGGTCCTCCCCGCCGACGCGGGGGTGTTCCGACGCCCAGGGTGTGGGCGGCCTGCAGCTCTTCGTCCTCCCCGCCGACGCGGGGGTGTTCCGCCGGCCCGCGCTGCCGCCTGAGCGGCTGTGAGGTCCTCCCCGCCGACGCGGGGGTGTTCCGCGAACGTCGGCTCCGTGTCCTCGGTGAACGGGGTCCTCCCCGCCGACGCGGGGGTGTTCCGACGACGGCCCCACCGACCCGCAGCCCATCCCCGTCCTCCCCGCCGACGCGGGGGTGTTCCGCCCAACGGACGCATGATCAGAGGCATCCGAGAGTCCTCCCCGCCGACGCGGGGGTGTTCCGGAATCGGAAAGTGTCAATGCCGGGCCACGTGAGTCCTCCCCGCCGACGCAGGGTGTTCCGGCAGCGACCGACGCCGGCGGTACCCCGCCAGCGTCCTCCCCGCCGCCGCGGGGGTGTTCCGGGGTGGCAACCGCGCGGGGGCTGCTACCGGTCGTCCTCCCCGCCGAGGCGGGGGTGTTCCGAAGGCGGACGACAAGGGCGCCGGCGGTATCGGGTCCTCCCCGCCGACGCGGGGGTGTTCTTGAGCGCCGGCGGCGCTGGGGCGCACTGCCCAGCGGCTCGCGTCCGTCGGCGAGGGCGTGCGCGAGCTGGTTGAACGTCGCAGCCGGGGGCAGCGGCGCAACCCCGTCCCCGTACCGCTCGGCCGGCAGCCGCCCGGTGTACACCCGAAGCCGTCCCAGCGTCCCGCTGGAGCGCTCCCGCCCCGCCTGCAGAGCCTCCTGCAGGGTGGCCACCACCCGCTCGTCCGCACGCCTCGGCGTATTGCGCGGCCGGGTGGCCCGGTGGTCCACCGGCCCCCCTCCCTCTCCCGGCGGTAGGGCCCGCATTCGCCGCACCGTCACCACACTGGCGGCCGGGCCGGCCGCCGACTGCTTTGCCGCCTTCGCCTCCTCGCGCTGCGGCGGCGTCCGCGTCCGCGGGTCGTACTGCGCCCGCGGCGGACCTGCCGCGCCCGGCCCGGCCGGCGGTGGACGTCGACTGCGCCCGGGTGGTGCTGCAGCACGGGTGTTGCCCTCGGCGAGGGCGACCCGTCGGCGTGGTGCGCGTAGTGGTGCGGGATGACCGCAGCAGCGCTGATGCGCAGGACGGCATCCACCCCACTGCCCTCCCCTCGCTCGCTGACAGAGGTCCGGCCGCCGGTCGGCCGGTCTGTCCGCCACTGGGCGGACCGACGCCGACGGGAGAGGTACGTCCTCACCCGCAGGGGCGAGGTGCAGGCCGGGAGAGGCTGTTCGTCTTGCCGTCGTGCGTCCGTTGTCGGCCCGGCGGCGAGGTCAGGGCCGCCGGTGCCGCGGCGCTGTCCTGCCTGAGCAGCTGTCGGCAGGCGGTCAGTGCTTGGTTCGCCAGCGGCTTCGGTGTCCCGTGCGGTGCAGGGCTCGCCACGCGGGACTGTGTCCGTCGGGTTGGTCGTTGGGTGCGGGGTGGGGCTCGGCGGGGGCACGGGAGCAGGGGAGGGGGTGGTGGGGCACGTGTGGGGGCGCACAAGGCGGCGCGCGCGCCTGGTCGAACGGAAGTTCTGCGGTGTTCGGCCGTGGGGGCAGGTGACTTGACGGCTGGTGAGTGGTGCGAGCGGGGTATCTACAGAGCGACTGACGGGGAGGTGTTTTTGCCGTTTAGTCGACATGACGCAGCCCTGAATTCTACGCACCGGTTGCTTGTGTGCGATTCTTGTTCGTTGACGCTTTTAACTTTGTCCGGCGCTCTCTAATTCGGCCTGGAATAACCGGTCGCCATTCCGGTTCTACCCGGGTTGCGAATGCGGGTGCATTACCTTGGGATGGTCTGTACTTGGTCCGTAATGGCGCCACTCAGGGAACGTGTGTTCGTATCGGGCTTGCGTAGATCCGTATAAAAATTAGACCAGCTCGGTTCTGGCTGTGGTTCGGGCGGAAACCGCCCTGGTGTGATCAGCGACGCTCTGTGGATATGCCCGGCCGATACCTATTGGTCCGTCAAAACCCCATATAAGGGAGCTATGGGCCTAATGCCGCATAGACGGACCCCGTTGGCGGCCGCGTGCGCGCCGGCTGCCCCCCGAGGATGTGGTAGCGAAAATCCCCACTCATAGGGGGGATTCGGTCGGTGTATGGGTGACTGGGCTGCCATGCCGCAGTTCTTGGTGCAGACTGGTTCACGGTCCTGAGCCTTTGGTGGGTCCAGGCCCCTTTCCGGAGGCCTCGGGGTGGTGCCCGAGGCCTCCAGTATTTTTTTGCCTCCGCCCCCGGTGGGCGTCGAGCGGCGCGAGGGAATTCGCGGCCCATTGTGTGCGCCTTATCCGGTGAATACTTATGTCACTTAAAAGTGTGTGATCTGTATCACATTGGAACCGTGTTGGGCAATATTGCGTCCGGATTCCCCAGCGCTGGGGACTTTCTCTTTACGCGGCGGATGCGGCTGTGATCCATAGGCCCGACCGAGTAACGTGTGATACGTCAACGCTTCATCGGTACTGCTCCCGAGGTCTCACCAGCCGTCGACGGGGCGGGAAGAGGCGCTGGACCCACCACTCGCCTTGTTGTTCGGCTCGAAGGGAGCTCAGGACAGATGAACCCCGCCGTCATGCGCGGCGACGCCTCCCGTACTGCGTGCATATCCCAGTTACCTCATCACAGGTACCTGGACCGCCGTCACCCCCCGTGCCCGCGCGCGATGTCCGCGCGGGCCGGCAGCGGCACCCTGGCGCGACAGGCGGGCTGCTGATGGCGTCCCCCACCCCGCGGATCGACGCGTTCAACCCCTCCGGCGTCCTGGCCGGCAAGCGGCGCATGCCGGAAGGCACCTTCCTGCGCTACCTGCCGGGCAACAGCTGGTCGCGGTCCATCCGCGATCGCCTCACCAGCCGCATCTTCAACCAGGGCGACACGCTCCCTCTGGGCCCGAAGCACCAGACCGTCTACATCGTCCTGGGCGGCTGCCTCGTACAGGAACGCTTCCCCTTCGGCACCGGCAAGGACGCTCCCGTCGTGGTCCGCTTCCGCGGCGCGGGCGACTTCCTCGGCGAAGCGAAGCTGATAGAGCCGGCCGCTCACGTGCGCACCGTCTGCCTCAGCACCACCTGGGTCATGACGTGCCCCCTGCGGCGCATGAAAGTCCTGCTCAACCGCCACCCGGAGGCAGAACTCGCCCTGCTGCGCAGCCTGGAGGCCCGCAACCGCAGCGACGAGAAAATCTACTGCACCGCCGACCGTCCACCACTGGACCGGGTCAGCACCCTGCTGCTGCACCTCGCCCGCACCGCCGGTACCCGCAACCCCGAAGCCCCGGGCCAGATCGTGATCGACGGCCCTCGCCAGTCCGACCTGGCCCGGGCTCTGCTCCTCGGCCAGTCGACGGTGGAGAACGCAGTCGCCGAGCTGAGACGCGAACACCGCGTGATCGCCAGCAACTACCGCCAGCTCATCGTCACCGACATAGCCCGACTCGAACGCATCGTCACACCCGTACCGCCCGAGACGGAGTGACCTCCACGGTCACCCGCCCGATGCACCACGCACTTTGATCCTGCAGCGTCGCAGGCCCCGAGGGGGGAGGCCGCGCAACGCCCCGACGAAGGAACGACCCGATGACCCTCAGCTCCACCACCCTGGCCTTCGGCACCGCCGCCGGATCCCTCCTGGTGGCCGCGCTGGTCGGCGCCATAACATGCGCTGTGGCCATCCTCGGCTACCGGCACACCCGCCGCCTCTTCATCTTGATGAAGACCAAGCAACTGGTCGAGGACAACGCCAAGGACCTCGCGAGCGTGACCTCCCGCCTGGAGGAGATCGTCGACAAGCTCTGCGAGTACGCCCAGAAGCCCTGCAAGCCCGAAGACTTCACACCCCTGCGCAAGTACCGCAACCTCATCTCCAACTTCGCCGACCAGTTGGAGATGATCCGGCCTGAACTCAACAAGGTGGTCAAGCAGTTCGACGCCTACCTCGCCAAGCCCGCCCTCACCCCTGCCGGCGAGACTCTCACCCCGCTGCGGCTGGAAGAGGCCCAGGAGCGGGCCATGGAACAGGAGTACGCACGAGTTCAGCTCCACACCGCCGTCAGCGCCGCCCAGCAGAAGATCCGTGCGCTGCAGAGGGTACTGTCGGGCACCGGCAACTGACCCCGACGACCACATGAGGGCCCGGACCGAAAGCGGTCCGGGCCCTCACTGCCGCCGCGAAGGTGCACGCGTCCGTCACGGAACGCGAGGGTTGGGGACCGGGACAGCAGGTAAGCCGCGGGCTGCCCGGAGAGGCCCGCAGCGGTCGTCCATGAGAGCCCGCCGCCGGCTTGCTTGCGCCCGCCCCCGTACACCTACCGGCCCTCGAAGATCTGCGCCCCCTCGGCCTGCGGCTCGACGCGCCATTGCGAGAGCACCCAACGCGTACGCGTTTCGTACGCTTGTCGTACGCCATACATACGCTCCAGTCCGGTACCAGCTGCGTACGCTCTATGTACGCTCCACTTCGTACCAGCTGCGCCTGGCGGCTGAGGGGGGTGGCGGTCAGGTCCAGCGCATGCCGATGGCGGCCAGTTGCTCGATCCGCTCGGGGGAGAGGGTCGCGGCTCTGGAGCGCTGGTTTCCGATCCATGCCCCTAGCCGCAGATGATGCTCCTCCGCCCCTTCCCTGCCGCGGTCGTCGTTCTCGCCGCCGCGGCTGCGGTTCTCGCTGCCGGCGCTGATGGTGATCCGTTCGATGTGCTTCCTTGGGACTCGTAGGTGTCCTTCGCGCTCGTAGAACTGTCGGGCGGCCGCGTAGTTGAGGGCCCATGTGTGGGCTTGGCTGCGTCGCGGCGTGGGTTTCTCGTCGTCGCCGGCGGGCCGGATGCCGAGGATGTGCTCGCACAGCCACTGCTGGGCGCCGGTGAGCTTGTCGAAGCCGAGCTGCTGTGCGCGCACCCACCGTCCGAGGTCCTCACCTTGGTGCACGACCACGCCCGGCGACGTGGACAGCTGGCCACCGGCCTGCAGATGCTGCCGGACCAGGTGGAAGCAGCGTTGCCAGTCGATCGGCCAGGCAGGGCACCAGGCGGGGTCGATTTCGTCGAGCTGCTCGCGCCGCTCCTGGGAGAGCGCGCCGACCGCCGTCTGAACGGGCAGGCCTTCGGCGCGCCGCTGTTCGTTCTCCTCCGCTCGCCGGGCGGCGGCGCGTGCGTTCTTCAGAAAGAGCCCTACCCGGTATCCCTGGTGGGTGGCGTCGGTGGGGGCCAGGAGGTGCCCACGCTCCTGCGCCCATCCGCGGGCGGCGGCGAGTCCTTCGTCCCAGGCGACGTCGTACTGCGACCAGACCATGCCCAGGGCGTCGAGCTGCGCCACGCGCTCAGGACTCATGCCGCCGCGGGCGTAAGTCCTTCGGGCGTCGGCGATCCACTGCCCGAGGGGGAAAGCGGCGAGCGAGGCGGGCCACCCCTCGGCCTCAGCCGCCTGGCCGCAGCCGGGCACCCGGTAGGTGAACGGTACGCGGAGGTTGCCGTGGCGCTGATGGTAGAGGGTGGCGGCTTCGATGCCGCGCCGCCAGTGGGCGTGTTCGGGGTTCAGGACACGGAGGTTGATGAAGGCGGCCAGCTGTGCGGGGTCGCGTGGGGTGGAGAACTTCAGCAGCTCCCGGGCCGGCACCGACAGCCGACCCTGCTCATCGACGTCCGAGCCCTCCCCGGCCTCGTCGTTCCCTTCTCCGGAGCGGGTCTGTACGCCCCGTACGCGGCTGCGGGCCTGGGGCTCGGCGAGGGCTTCCACGACGCGGGCGTCGTGGGCACGCAGGGCTTCCAAGAGCCTTGCCAACCCGGCGAACGCCCGGGAGGTGAGCATGCTGTCCACCGTCTCGCCGGGCCCGAGCAGGACCGGCACCACGAGCGAGGCGACCTTGCCCTCACCCGGCCGCACCCGCAGCGCCCGGCCCACGGCCTGGACGAGGTCGGGCATGGAGCCGCGGACATCCGCGAAGTACACAGAGTCGCAGCGGGAGGTATCGATGCCTTCGCCGAGCACCCGCACGGACCCGAGGAACGTCTTCTCCACGACGGTGCCGTCAGCGGCGACTCCCTGGGAGAACTCGTCCAGGACTCGGCGCCGGTGGTGGGGCTTGTGCTCGCCGCACAGCCAGTCGGCCCACACCTCGCGCGGATACAGCCCGGGATCCGCAGCGTGCAGCCGGCCGGCGACGCCCGGCAGGCCGGCCGCGAACGCCTCTGCCTCCTTCACCTGGTGATGGAAGACGAGCGTCCGCCTAAAGCCCTCCTCCGAAGACGCCTTCACCAGGGCGGTCTGCAAAGCGGCGAGCCGCGCCCCGCGCACCTCGTCCGAGCGGGCCTCCATGCCCAGCAGCTGCGCCGCCTGCAGCTGGAGGTCGGTGATGTCCAGGCACACCACCTGGTACGGCGCGCAGATCCCGCGGTCGATCGCCTCGGACAACGTCAGCGTGTAACAGCGGCTGCCGAAGGGCGAGTCGGGGGAGTCCTCCATACTCGCAACCAGCTCTCCCGGTGCGCCCGGTGCGGCCTCGGTGTCCTCGGCGAGTTGCCACAACCGCGGGGTGGCGGTCATGTAGAGCCGGCGCAGCGCGGGGATGCGGGTGTTGTCGTGGACGACCGCCCACGGCCTGCCGATCCTGCCCGAAACCCGGTGCGCCTCGTCTACGACGATCAGGTCCCAGCCCGGAAGGCCGGCCTGGTGGGCGCGTTCCAGCGTGCCGAGCCCGAGGGAGGCGTACGTGGCGAACACGGTGACCTTGTCGAACGGCCGCACCCAGGAGACCAGCTCGCCCACGTCCGTGGTGTTCGGAAAGGACGCCTCCTCCCCGCGCAGGGAGGAGACACCGATCATCGGCCCGGTGCGCCCTCCCTCGCGCCAGGCGGCTTCGGTCTGGGCGAGGAGGTCCAGGGAGGGCACGAGGACCAGGACGCGGCCCGCCCGGAGCTCCTCAGCGCTCCGGGCGGCCACCAGGGTCTTGCCCGATCCGGTGGCCATGATCACCTGGGTCCGCAGGTCCCGCTCGGGCACAGGCGATCTTGCAGGCAATTTGAGCGCCCGGAGTACCGCATCCACGGCTTCCCGCTGATGCGGACGAAGTTCCTTCACAGCCACTACGGTCCAATCCCTCCTGCAGGCCGGACGACAGTCCTCACTCCGCACTACAACCAACTAGCGCCACTGCCAAGGGATTTGGTCGGCAGCCCATCCGTACAACACCGGTCCACGTCTTCGCCCTGGAGCCAAAATGACTCCCCTCCAGCAGGCCACACACTCACAGAGGCACGGCTACTCAATTCCAGACTCTATCCTAGCCACAAAATGAAGCAGACGAACCGAAGAACCAGCACACAAGCTACGGGCAATCCGCATCCATCGCCGCCCACCCGACCAGGAGAGCCATGACCCACAACACCGACAACACTCGAGGCAACCGGTTCTGCAAGGCCTGCGGCACGCCCGCCGAAGACGGGAAGCTGTGCAACCACTGCGGTGCAGTTCTCGACTTCCCCGACCAGGCCGGACTGATCGAGGATCAGGGAGCCGCGATCCGGCGCGACTTCGAAGGCCGCACCGAACAGCAGCACAAGTGACCCCCGAATCGACAGGGGGCCGGCTGAGGTGGCTATGCCGGCCGCGCACCCACTCCCACCTGATGCGCGACCAAGGGGGGAGGCTGCCAGCGTGGCACCCGGCTCAACACAGGAGCCCCCACCCGCTTACTGCTGCCAGCCCGGGCCACGCGGAGCGTGGCCCGTTGCCTTCGCACGCAGTGCGAGGCACACGGTTCGCAGCGCAGCGGAGAACCGACCCAAGTCCCGAGCGAAGCCGGGCCCGGCCGCGCAGCGGCCCGCTCCTGAAGCGCAGCGCAAGGAGCGCCAACTCCAGTGCGAATCACTGGAGTTGTGCGGGAGAGCGAAGCGAGCCCGCTCCGCTTCCGCGGAGCGGAAGCGTGACACCCGCGCGCAGCGCGGGCGCAGCGTCACCACCGGGGTGCCGAAGCTGGCGTGGTAGCTGTCGGCGAGC